>CAYTFC010000001.1:0-43761 GCA_964436955.1 uncultured bacterium
AGAATACTTATGGGCTGTCTCACGTATATTGCCGAAAGACGGTACGTGTTGTTTTAAACTTTCCACATAAGGATCAGTCTTTTTCAACAAGTCTTTCAAGAAAATCCATGGTTTCTGCGCATGTTCGCTTTTATTAACAGTAGGTTTGGGCGTAGGCGAATTCTCAACCTTTATTTTGGTCGTTGTTGGTGTGGGCGTTAGTAAAGGCTTCTCTAGTGTGGGTGTGGGTGTTAAAGAAGGCTTCTTTGGAATGGGGGTGTTTGTCGATACGGGCTTCTTGGGGGTAGGGGTGTTGGTTGAAGAAGGCTTCTTTGGAATGGGGGTGTTTGTCGATACGGGCTTCTTGGGGGTAGGGGTGTTGGTTGAAGAAGGCTTTTTAGGGATGGGGGTGGGAGTCGATGTGGGAGTCCACACAGAACTTTCTGGATTGAGATACACATACATCGCCTTTGCTAAGAGCTTCTGTCCCTCTTTTTCAATCCTTAGTCCTAAGTCCGTAAAGAGATGTATGGCATTAGAAGCCCTACATTTTGAGAGAAGTTTTCTTAATTGAGTAGGACAAAGTCCATCCACATCTTGTTGATAGGAATCGATATACCTTTCAAGCAGATAGAGTTTAGTGAACTCTCTCCATCTACGAATACCTTCGACAATTTTATTAGGTTGTTCAGACTGCTCTGATCTCATCACGGCCCAAAGAGCAGCTAAAGAAACTTCTAAATTAGCCCATCCGCAGTTACCCACTTTTTGCCACTCATCGCCTCGATAGATATCACTGACGATATGGGTCATCGTATTGACCTGAGCATCTAAAAGGTGTGCTAGCGAATTCTGAAAAGCCAAAAAGTAGTGAGGGGGTGCCCAATCGAGGCTTTGAATGTCAGCTATGACTTCTGCATTCATTTTTTTTGAATTAATCGTGTAAATCACGGCGGGGTAAGCTTGATGATTTTCCCCACGATTACCAATAATCAAATAGTCCTTGTATAGGATTGCTGTTATCGAATGACCAGGATATCCTGTCTTGAGGATGACCGGTTGTCCCTTTTGATATTGAGCAAATAGACTTAAGGAGTTTTCTCTATTATCGGGATTATCCTTGAAATCTCCATTTTTGATACCTTCAATGAGTTTGTCAGCTTGAGGAGCATCATAGGCATAGTCGTTCAAAAATCGCTTCAAAGAGTCTCTAAAAATAAGAGCTCCATCTGCGGGAGTTGCCCCAAGACCACCAATAACCCAACCTCGGTACTCGGCAGCTTCGTTGTATTCCCAGGCACATGCAAGAGCACCCAGATATAAGTCATGCTTACTAAGACCTCTTAATAAAAGAGCTTCACAATTTTTGCTTGAGTTTTCCCTACAAATACCAAACAGGGAAGCACCTTCTGATATAAAATCTAGGTCTGAATCCCCTTGCACAAAAGAAGTGAGGTCATCTGCTGGTCCGCCTAAAACAACCCTTGAAACAATAGCATTTTGATCTCTACTAAGATCAGCAAACCTAATAGATTTCTGCTCTCTAGGTGAGATCGACTTAGAAAAGTGAATTTTTCCAACTGCCGTTTGGTGGTCCAAAATTGTTAATTCTGCGTCTGAGTAAGTTCGCAGAAGATGCTCTGGAATGTTTTGTGCGGCCGATAAACCAACAAAACACGAAACAACGAACGTAAAAATTAAAAGATTATTTTTATACATATATAACCATTAAACAGTTAATATCGATTACTACAAGTTGTTATTCTAACACAACTAATAATTAATAGATATTAAAATAAAGAATAATTTACGTATCCAAAGTTAATCACATAAAGCGAAGACCACCGTCGTAGTACTTACTAGCCGTATTGTCTCGCTAATTTTTCTAACGTTGCTTCGGCTATTATAGAGTACCACTTCCAGGCTGGACACTGGTTAGCACCGTGACCAAATGGAATTGAAGGATAACCTGGAAGAAAACCATTTTCCTGACTACGATCCTTTACCGCGGTTTGGCGATATGGACAAAATCTCTCCGGATTTTCTCCTACAATTTTTGGATTGGCTGCAAAAGACGCAAGATCAATGGTTATAACTGTGTTAGCCGGTACGGTCTGGTTGGGGCCTCTAAAATCGCTTAAATTCAAAGACTGACTAGTTTTACGCTTAAAACTGAGAACAACAGGTGAATGACGTAGCGACTCATTAATAGTTCTGCGAATTAAATCACTAGCTAAAGATGGCTCTCCGGCTTCTGCCTTGACTAATTCATTTTTTATATCTGTCAAGATCTGAGGGCTTCGCATACAATTCTCAGTTAAGAATGTTAAACTCATCCTCACATTTGTTACCGTAGTTGCTAGTAAAATCATCAAACTCGAAATTTGTTGGTTACGATTAAGCCCTAAAGATTCAAGTTTACGCCACATTGGAGAATTTTTCGTGCATTCATAGAATTCAGGCGCTTCTTTGAAATCTTCTACTTTTTGAATTTTTTTAACCAACGCTATCAGATCTTTAGTGGGCTCCATTTCCAGCAGAACTACAATAACTAATTTCTCTAATAGATTTGTATAGGAGGGGTAAATTTGCTGCTCAGAAAAAAAATATTGCACCCTTTGTAGAATCGGTTGTGGTTCAGAAAAAGTAACGTTTTGGAAAAATTCATCTACTTGTTGTTTTATTAAGTTACTATTTTTCGCAATTCCGAACAGATACTGATACAACGCTCTCATTTTACGATGTTCTTCTTTAGAGCACGATAAGATGGAATCCTCGTCGGAAACTCCCGGAGGGGACGGAAAAATAGTCTGGAGAGGCTCTTCGTTACGATGAAGTTTGAGCAAACGATAGGCAACCTCTGCTGAGGGATCAGAAGTCGTTATGGTCATAACTGTACCCGAAGATTGTCTAAAAGGCGAAAATATAAAATTATACGCAAGTTTTCCAGGCATTATGACGACCGACGCTATTTTTTTTACTGCTCCAACTGTTACGTTCGATACCAATGAAATTGGCTTAAAAAAAATGCTATTTCTTATTAAATTTTCTACTGGAAGATGACTTGAAAACGCTCTTGTATCAATAATAATACTTTCCACTTTACACCCCAATATTAATTTTTTAAAGTTAAATAAATATTAACAAAAACACAACAAACACACAATTAAAAAAATATTTAGTTAAATTTTTAATTAAATTTGGATGTAATGATTTCAAAACCAATTCTGCGACGGTAATCAAGCTCAGTAAATGAACCACCGTCGCAGTAATCTACTAGCCGTATTGTCTCGCTAATTTTTCTAGCACTGCTTCCGCTACTATAGAATACCACTTCCAGGCTGGACACTGGTTTGCACCAGAACCAAATGGCATTGAAGGGTAACTTGGAAGAAAGCCATTTGCCAGACTACGGTCCTTTATCGCAGTTTTGCGATATGGACAAAATGTCTCCGGATTTTCTCCTACAATTTTTGGATCAGTAGCAAACGACTTAAGGTCAATAGTTATATGTGTGTTAGCCGGCACGATCTGGTTAGGGCCTCCAAAATCACTCAAATTCAAAGCCTGGCTGGTTTTACGAAAAATACTGGGGAGAACTGGTGAATGGCGTAGCGACTCATTAATAGTTCGGCGAATAAGATCCCTAGCTGCAGATGGCTCTCCAGCTTCTGACTTGAGTAATTCATTTTTTATATCTGTCAAGATCTGAGGGTTTCGCATACAATCTAGTGTTAAGCGCATTAACCCCCTTCCTATATTGTCATCTGTTACTCCTAGTAGCATTAAGACACTAGACGCTTCTTGCTCAGGAGTTAAGCCCAAGGATTCTACTTTGTTCCAAATTGAAGAGTTTTTTGTAGCCTCATAAAATTCATTTAATGTTTTGGCATTTGTATTTTTCAGTACTTCTTTGACACATTTTAGTATTTCTTGAGTAGGCTCTATATTCAGTAGAACTTTTATACCTAATTTTACTGTTAGTTCATTGTAAGCGTCGCTTGCTTTCCATGCTGCATAAAAACCTCGAAGCATTCTTTTAAAGGTCGATTGCATTTGCGGCGCGGAACAATTAACATTTTGAAAAAATTCTTCTACTGCCTGTTTTATTTCAGCTACATTTTTCGCAATTCCAAAAAGCTCGTGATACAGAACTCTCATTTTTCGATTTTCTTCTTTCGGGGATGTAGAAATGACTTCTTCTTCAGAAAAATAAGCAAATGGAACTTCGATGACATTACGCAAGGGCTCTTCATCACGATGAAGTTTGAGCAAGCTACGCACCGCGGCTGCTGAAGGGTCAGAAGACTTGATATTCATAACGGATAGTCCAAAAGGTGCAGATATCAGATTAAACGCAAGTTTTAGAGGTGCGAAAGCGATCAACGTAATTTTTTTTACCACGCCCACTGTTACGTTCAATGGTAATGAAATGCGCCTAAAAAACACATTGCTCTTTAATTTATCTTCAAATTTTTCATATAATATAAAATCAGAAAATGAACTTGTATCAATATTAATTCTATCCATCTTATTTAACAATTCCAACATTTTGTTTTATTAAAGTTAAATTTTACATACAACTAACATTAAATACAACTAGAAAACGAGCCTGGATAATTCAAATGACCGGAAATAGCCTTATCTAGAGCGGTAAAAAAATACAAAAACAAAAATTCTGCGACGATAATTAAATAGAATGAATGGATAACCGTCGCAAGGCTTTATTAGCCGTATTGTCTCGCTAATTTTTCTAACCTTGCTTCGGCTACTATAGAGTACCACTTCCAGGCTGGACACTGGTTCGCTCCGTGACCAAATGGCATTGAAGGATAACTTGGAAGAAAACCATTTGCTTGACTACGATCTTCTACCGCAGTATATTGGCTTGTGTAACTGCAAGTAGAATCGCCGCACTCACAGTTTGTTGATTACGGCTGAACCCCAAAGATTCCATTTTATGCCATATTGGGGAGTCCTTCGTGCGCGCATAAAATTCAGAAAATTCAAGTAGCCCCCCCCTTAAAGTGTTTTCGACTAACGTTACCAATTCATTAGTGGGCTCCATTTTCAATAGAACTGCAATACCTAGTTTCGTTGCCAACTCTCTATATGAAGGGCCACTAATGCTCCCCGACGCATGATAACCTCGCAGCACTCTTTGAAAGGTCCACTATTTTTCCAAATCAGAAAAGGTAACTTTTTGGAAAAATTTATGTACCGCCTGTTTTATTTTATTACTACTTTTCGCACGTCCAAAGAGATCTTGATATATTGCTCTCAGTTTACGATTTTCTTCTTTAGAGCAGGAAAGAAGGAAATCCTCGTCGGAAATGCTATCTTCATTAGCAGATTCTGAAAGCGAGAAAACATTCTCTAGTGGCTCTTCATTACGATGAAATTTAAGCAAGCTACGTACAGCGGTGACTGAGGAGTCAGAAGACTTAATTGTCATGCTAGTATTAGAAATAGGACTAGAAAACCGCCTAAAAGGCGCAGCTATAAGATCTATCGCAAATTTTCCAGGAATTGCAATAAAAGAAGCTATTTTTTGTACTACGCCAAATAATGCGTTGGATGTGAATGCAATAGATCTGCAGAATCTACTCCGCTTACTTTATTTAGTAACCCCTCATATAAAACAACATTGGAAAACATTTTTACGTCAATATTTATATTATCCATACTAAACCTAAATTTTTACAGGTAATAAATAACAAGTCTATAAAATCAACAAAAACAATATAAAAAACGCAATATTTATAATAATCAGAAAAAAATAAATGGCAAAATAACAGAGGTATAATGACAGTGTGTATTGAACTATGGAAGTTGGCCAGCACGATAGCAAGAGGTGTCGGTGTCATACAGTTCGTCAGTGATAGCGATGCCATCGGCATCGGTAACCCACCCCCCACCAAGCGCTGCATAAAGGGCGACCACCGCGTTTAGACTATCCACTTGTGCTTGCGCTTGCGCAAGCTGCGCATCAAAGAGCAGTCTTTCGGCATCCAACACGTTGAGATAGTCAATTTCACCTTCTTCGTAACGCAGTTGCGCAAGATGAAGATAATCTTTAAGTACCTTCACTTGGATTTTATGCTGTCGGACCAATTGGAGGTTTTTCTGGTAGGCAATCAAGCTGTCTTCAACTTCTTTGAATGCCTTCAAGATAACTTGACAGTAGTTATGAATGGCTTCGTTCCAAACTGCAACTGCCTTTTCCCACGTGAAGTATACTTGCCCGTTATGAAAAACGGGTTGAAGGAGTGATATTCCATAGGCCCACATCATCGCGGGATTGGTTAACCACTCGCTAAGCTTAGTGCTTAGATAGCCATAATCGCCTGTAAGCGAGATTTGAGGGAAAAATGCTGCTCTTGTTTCACTAATGCGTGCATTCGCGGCAATCAGTTGGTCTTCGGCTTGCATGATGTCTGGTCGACGCGTTAGCAAATCGGAGGGCAATCCGGTAGGCACTTCCATCTCAAGTGGAAAAGCCTCAAGATCACGTCCACGTAAGATTTCATGTGGAGTAGCGCCCACTAAGACACTAATGAGATTTTCTTGAATGGGTATGGCTCTTTCGAATTCGATCATCCGAATGGCCGCGGATTCCACTTCAGCTTCCGCTTGCTTCACTTCAATTTCAGACGTTTCGCCCAATTCAAAGCGATCTTTAGCAAGTTTGAGAGAATCTAACCGAGACGTCAGCGTTTTCTTAGAGATATCCAGCTGCTTATCCAGTCCTCGAAGCACAAAATAACCTTTAGCGACAGCAGATACAACTGTGAGAACTACTGCTCGTCGCGCTTCGGTTTGAGCGAGTAGTTCAGCGCAGGCAGCGGCTGTGGCACTGCTAATACGACCCCAAAAGTCCAATTCCCAATTTAGGCTCATCAATAGGAGAAAATCATTATTGGTTGGGTTAATCCCTGGAACGATTCCAATGGGAGAGTTTGAGGAGCTATGCATGCGATCCATTGTTCCGTTTAGGTCTACGAATGGCAGCATAGGGGCTCTGGCAATACGGTAAGAGGCATAATACTCACAGACTCGGCTGATGGCCAGTTGCAGATCCTGATTGTTTGCCAAAGCTTCCATAATGAGGTTGTCGAGAACAGGATCTTCAAAAGCCTCCCACCAGCGAATATTGCATAATGTATCGCCTTCCGAGGGGCCAAGTGTCCAACAGGGAGGGACGTCAAGGCACGGACGTTTATAGCAGGGGCCTAGACATCCAGTGAAGATGATAGATAACCAAAATATCCATAGAGTTCTACGCATCATTCACCACCGGTGTTACTGCCGTCGCGGGAGACTGTTTTTTAGGGTGTTTGCCCTCCCCCCAGCCTGCAATCACACGATAAAATAGAGGGACAAAAAACACGGCCATGAATGTGGCTGTAATCATACCACCCATCACGCCCATTCCCACAGAATGGCGGCTATTGGCAGCTGCTCCTTGCGCCGTGACTAAGGGGACCACACCAAAGATAAAGGTAAGGGATGTCATTAAGATGGCGCGGAAACGAAGTTTTCCCGCTTCAATAGCAGCGTCGATTGCCGACATACCTTCTTCATGCTTAATCACCGCAAACTCAATAATCAAAATAGCATTTTTGGCAGCCAAGGCAATAATGGTAATAAGTCCGATTTGGAAATAGATATCGTTAGGCATCCCAACTAACCATACGGCAAAGAGCGCTCCAAAAATACCAAAAGGTACTGCTAACACGATCGCAAAGGGTAATGCCCAGCGCTCATATAAGGCCGCTAATATCAAGAATACCATTAGCAAACCGCCCAACATCATTTGTGAGGAAGATCCACTGCTAGCTTTTTCCTGGTAAGATTGTCCACCCCAAGAAAAGGACATGTCATCAGGGAGTACCTCCTTAGCAACAATTTCCATAACATTCAGAGCTTCACCAGAGCTATAGCCAGGGGCTGAAGATCCTGTAACTTTAGCTGCTGGAAAAGTATTAAAGCGGCTAATTAAGTTCGGGCCTGATTTATTCTCGATGGTGATCAACGATTGCAAAGGAACCATTGCCCCTTTGTTGGATTTAACGTAAATTTGCTGAATGTCCATTGGCGTGGCGCGACTAACGGGTTGTGCCATGGTTAGCACCTGGTAAACACGCCCAAACTTATTGAAATTATTGACGTAATAGGAGCCAAAAAGGCTCTGTAAAGCCTGATAGATCTGATTCACAGGAACGTCAAGGGAGCGCGCTTTATCTCGATCCAAATTCACATAGATAAGCTCCGCATTAGCATTAACCGAGGACACAACATTGATCAATTCAGGCCGCTCTTTAGCTTTGTCAAGGAATTGACGCGTGACTTCTTCGAGATATGCATAGTCTCCGGATCCACGATTTTCAATCCAAAATTCAAATCCCCCAACCGTACCAAGTCCCTGAATAGCGGGGGGATTGAAAAGTAAGACCATTCCATCTGCAATGGAATAAAAGTCTCTTTGCAATTCCTTAAGAACGTTATTAGCATGCTCACTGCGCTTCGTGCGTTCATCCCAGTCTTTTAGCACTGGAAAGTTAGTGCCAATATTCGTTCGATTTAAGCTATCGATAAAGCTAAAACCGGACATCGTAAAGAAGAGCTGCAGCGCAGGATTCTTTAGCGCGATCTCTTCAGCTTGGGCAGCAACAGCCTCCGTGCGATCTAAGCTTGTCCCTTCGGGCATATTCACAACTGCTACGAGATAGCCTTGGTCTTCATCAGGCACAAAACCAGTGGGAACAACGTGAAATAGCAATAATACTGCTGCGCAAACGCCGGCAAAAATGGTCATACCCAGCTTTGGACGGACAATCAGCCAACTGGCGCCTTTAACGTAAAGATCGGTGAAGCGGCCAAATGTACGGTCAAACCACTCGCTGAATCGGTTATGACTTTTTTCTTTGATCAAAATAGCGGCTAAGGCTGGACTAAGAGTCAGTGCAACAAAACCGGAGATAACCACAGAAATGGCAATAGTCAGCGCAAACTGCTTGTAAAGCTGGCCCGCAATACCACCCAAAAATGCTACGGGAACAAATACCGCGCAAAGTACCAATACAATGGCGATGATAGGACCAGTAACCTCCTGCATGGCGTGATGAGCGGCTTCGCGTGCTGAATGTCCATATAGCCGCATATTGCGTTCCACGTTCTCGATCACTACGATGGCGTCGTCTACCACGATGCCGATGGCTAAAACCATTCCAAATAGGGTTAGCATATTAATGGATAAGCCTAACGCCAACAGACCCGCAAAGGCCCCGACGATAGAGATAACCATCGCTTGCAATGGAATCATTGTAAGACGAAAACTCCCCAAAAAAACCAATACCACTAAAGCGACCAGAACCGCAGCTTCACCTATCGTTTTGACAACTTCTTTAGTAGATGCCTTAACGAAGCGCGTCGTGTCATACGGGACATTATACACAATTCCGTGCGGGAAGTTCTTAGCTATCTTGTCCATTTTCGCCTTAATAGCATCAGCAACATCCAGAGCATTTGCTCCAAACTGCTGATAGATAGCAATTGAAAGACTAGGAATACCATTGATTGTGGAACCTACATCATAGTTTTGTGCGCCAAGCTCTGCGCGCCCCACATCCTTTAAATAGACAATCGAACCGTCTGAATTAGCCTTCAGAATAATTTGATTGAACTCTTCTGGGGTTTGGAGGCGCCCTAGGCTAGTAATAGACAAGGTAGACTCTGCCGGTCCTGCAGTTGGAGCTTGGCCAAGACGTCCCACGGAATATTCAGTATTTTGGTCCTGAATAGCCATGGTGATGTCGGTGGCTGAAAGGTTGTATTTGCGCAGCAGGTTAGGATCAAGCCATATGCGCATGGCATAGTTACGGGCATTGATAATAGTCACCTGGCTAACACCAGGAGTCCGCTGCAGCTCTTGCACAACGTTAATGGTGCCGTAGTTGCTTAGAAAGATCTCGTCGTAACGACCATCTGGGGATTGGAGCGCAACCACCAGCAAAATTGCCGGCGTCTGCTTAAGAATATTCACACCACTCTTTTGCACCTGATCGGGTAACAATGGCATGGCAATGTTAGCCTGGTTTTGCACATCGATCAGAGCCTGCTCTATATTTGAGCCAATGTCAAAGAACACGTTCAAGTTGTAGGCTCCGCCCGTCGCTGAGCTGTTGGAGTACATGTAGATCATGTTTTCCACACCATTAATCTGCTGCTCCAAAGGTGCGGCAATCGTATTGGCAACTGTAGTCGCGCTAGCGCCCGGATAAGATGCTTGTACGTTAATTTGCGGCGGTAGAATGTTAGGAAACTGTTCTACAGGCAGGAAAAAAATAGAAACTAAGCCAGCCAAAAAGATAAAGATGGCCAGAACTGTCGATAGGATGGGTCGGTCAATGAAATAGCCCGATAGCATTAGGCACCTTGTGAGCTAGTTTGTTTTTTGGAATTTGACCCATTAGTATCGGCAGGAGGCTTCCACTCACCTGTCACATTCACCTTCATTCCAGGGCGCACTCTGTTTGTGGTATCAACTAGCACGTGATCTCCCTGCTTTAATCCATTGGTGATGATTTGATAGTCACCGCCATACCATTCGCCTACATCGACATCCTGAGCAGTAATGGTCTTATCTGCATTGATGAGATAAACGAACATACCACCGCTTTTCTGCATCAAGGAACGCCTTGGAACGAGCAACGCCGCGGGACGTTCTGCGCCAGTTACCTTTACACGTACGAACTGCCCTGGTCGCATCTGCACGTGTGTAGGATGAGTTTCGTCCGTATCAGGATTTTTAAAAATGGCGCGTGCTAATAGAGTGCCTGTGCTCTGATCATACACTGGAGAGCTAAAGTCCACTTTTCCCTTATACGGGAAGGAACTACCGTCACTTAAGATAGCTTCGACTTCATAGGCACTTTCTTTTAAAAGCGTAACTCTCTGCGCAGCGGAAGCGGCGGTAATACGCAAAATATCGTTGTCAGATACAGTAAAATACACCCAAATAGGATCCAAAACAGATACGGTAGTCATTAGACTGTTTGGACCTGGCGTGATTAAAGCGCCTTCACGGAATTGTGATTTGTCCGTCATCCCTGTGATAGGTGAAATGATCGTTGTGTAGCCAAGATTGATTTGGTTGTTTAAAAGGGTAGCTTGAGCAGATTGCAGCGTGGCTTCTGCCGCTAACAATTGAGCGGTGGCGTTATCTAGATCTTTCTTGCTAGCAGCTTTTTGCTCATAAAGAGGTGTTAAACGGCCTACTGTCAGCTTAGCATTGGCCAAAATAGCCTCTTGCCTCATGACTTCGCCCTTAGCCTGCTCTACAAGTGCCTCGTATTGCTTGGGATCAAGCTGAAACAGCAAGTCTCCCTCGTGAACTAGGCTACCTTCTTGATAAGCGATTTTATCCAAGTACCCTTCAACGCGACCACGGATTTCAACAGGATGAGTACTTTCGGCAAATCCTACAAAATCAAAAACTACCGGAATATTCTTAGGCTCAACAATGAACTCCGTGACCGGCGGTGGCGGTGGTGTTGGAGGTTGTTGCTTCCCGCGACACGACGGGGCTAACAAAAGCAACGACAAAGCAAATAGAACACGCATCTTCATGACAATTCCTAGTTTGAAATTTGCGTTATACACAGATGGTACCGACACAGCAATCAAAAAAGTATTGTATTACAACAGATGCGTTATACCACGCGCTGCTTGAAGTTGTGAATTTGGACCGTGCACGGTGAGCGGTTTACCCAATTGCCCGCCCGTGCAAAAAACTCAGAATGTTACCTCACAAATTGACTCCAGTGTACACCTGAATACAAAGACCAACAATCTCTCAATTTACCAACTTCTACAGGGGTATACCCCTTGGCTTCAAGATTGTTAAGCAACCCAGTGTGCGGAATGCTCTGCTGAAGCGCTTGGCTTCTTTGAGGCCAATTGGATGTACATTGTAGTGTTAAGTCCGTAATCTTTCGATTAACCAAGGTACTAACATCTTCTGGTAACAGCACAGCTTCATATTTATTATGATTCACAGATTTAAGCTTTCCCTTAGGTACAAATGCTTCGATTGTAGCTGGCTGGTCGAAATATTTAAAGCAGTTTCTGAGCGCATAATCTTTATCTCGGCCAAAAATACCACCTTCACTGCCGTCATAATGAACCGTAAAAAACATTCCACGTCCACCGGCTTCCTTTGCATAGCCAGTATGCGTACAATTTAAAAACTTGTTCAAAAAATGCAATCCACCACCCCAGGTCACCTTTACTAAATCTTCAGGGTTTTCCTTATAGACTTCGGCCCACGTGGCAAACGTCTGATCTGAGGGTGTAGAATCCTGAGCCGGAAACTCTGCAATAGCTTTCTCAAGAACACTTTTTATCAAGTCTAAATCAGGAATTGGGCCATTTACTAAAAGAACCAAAAAGGGTTGGTGGTTTGATAACATATGTTTGTTACAATTGAGATGACTTCTGGCAATATTCATCAGTCCATCTAGACTAGTCGCTTCTAAAATTTGCTCACGGACACTTTTTTCCTCAACAACACCACACATGGATACGGAGCCAAAATATTTATTAATTGAAAACATACATCACCTTTAATTTTAAATTATTTAAATAATACATTACAAGTAAATGTATTAAATTAAATGTATTTTGTAAACAAAAAAAAGATACCCCGTTTTGATACGTACTCACAACTTGTTCCTCAATCAGGTATTCTACTCAAAATAAGTAGATGTCGACAAACCCGACGAAGGAAAAAGTGCCTGAATAGCATTGAGTAGTAAGTCGGGTTTAAAAAACTCCTGGAAACAATCGATACGGAACCATCGTACAATACTGACGCCATGCTGGCCCATATTTATGATTGCACCGATGCTCATCACGAATACATCGATGTATTAAAAGAATCATCATAAAAACAAAGTAAAAATAAGGCAGCAAATATTCAAAACCACATGCTAGGCTATATGCAAGCGACAGGATAAGGTCTCCTGTATAATTCATGTGGCGAGAAACACCCCACCAACCACTTGTCAATAAGTTTGATCGCCAAACGTCCCCATCCTGAGTTCGGTATTCACAAGGAATCACCTTGGGTTCCTTTCCCCAAATCACGGCGCGCTCGCCCAAACGTTTAAAACGGTCCTTCTGATTGTTAGCGGATACAAAGATGGTGAAACCTATGAGGCCAAAGGCAAGAACAAACAATGCATAGCTTGTTGTTAGCTCCACAGGATGGAATACTAAAAATAGTCCCTGAAGCGTGTACATATATGGCAACCAGACACAATCTCCCCAGGCTAACATCCACCCAAAGTGATCGTGAGCAATATCAATCGTATTTAAATACCAAGCTTCCTTCCAAAAGAAATATAGCACGTAAAGTCCCTGAAAAATATTCACCAAAATCATCGAATTAGTGACATATCCATACCGCACGTATTGTTCTGCCGTGAAGGATAGATTAATTAACGTCCATGCCACAATTCCCGGGCGCCCATTGAAAAATAATTTTAGATCTATGCGACCAACCCTAGGATTCTGCTCAATTCCCATATAGAAGTCGTACAAAAGACTTCCACTGAACTTACGATCTTCAGGATGCGATGGGAAGAGGTATCCCTTAACATAAGCAAAAATCGCTGTTGAAAAACCAATGATGTTCATCGCGATAAGTAAGCCACCAAAATGGTCAAAGATGATTGTAGGGGAAAACCAATTTAACCCATAAGTCGCTACCACAAACAATAACTGTGCGACACACCACGCCTGTAAACCATTGATATTGTATAGCAACCTATTGCCCGCAGGTGTCAGCGCTCCTTGACGCATGCCGCCTAAGTATCGTGGTAAAATTTTGTGGAGGCCATCCGGAACCAACGCCAAAACAAGCTGTAAGGCAAACCATACAGCCAAAATAATGAAGGCATCCCAGGTGAAATTAGGAGTGAGTTGCCATAGTTCGGCAAACGATAGCTCGAGGGGAGCCAATAAAGACGCATTGAAATGAAAAGCGGCAATGTAAAAATACATCACCAAAATTGGACTGAATAGAAAAATCAACAAGCAGGATACGGTACTAGCAGTCGTGGCGATCCAAGATCGACCCCATTGGGCACTCTGTGTCATGGGAACTCCTATAATAATGCAAAGGATCACCCCTGCAAAACAGGGGTGATCCTCCTATCCTAACAAATTAGGAAGTTAGTTGCGGTAGCTGTTGTTGTAACCAGCATTGCATCCAGCATTGTTGCAGCCGCTGTTTTCACAACCGCAACCTTCTGGTTTACAAACATGTTTGTAGTAGTATCTAGGAATATACTGACATTTCTGCTCGCATACCCAGCGTTTTGTGTTAACACAACGGTCAACATAATAGTACTCTGGGCATGTTGTGCAGCATGTTTGGCAGTAGTACTGAGGAACCCATCTGCAGCGCTGTACTTCATAGTACTTAGGTACATATCGGCAGCAGCGTTGTTTGCAGTAACGTGGCTCATCAACACACTTCCAGCAATTGTAGTTGCAAGGTTCATAACGAACATATTTGCACCAGCAATCGCCACAAGGCTGTTCGCATTGTTGATCACAACAGTTGTTGTTATTATCACAGCCACTAGTGTTACAACAGGCTCCGCTGTTGTTACCATAGTTGCTGTTGTTGTATCCGTCATAAGTATGAGCGTAACTGTACTGAGCTATAAGAACAGCGAAAAGAAACGCACCGATTTGTAAAATTTTTTTCATAGCCGTTACCTCGATCAGAACAGTTTAAGAGACCGGGCCTTCTGGTGACCTCACCCTTAGCCCATCCTGAAGCTCACTTTGAACCTTGGCCCCACATGAGGTCTAGTCTCAAAAGCGACTTCAAACCTCACTATCAACCTGACCCACCTTTTCGACAATTCTTTTTTTTGCATTTTGACGCAAATGTTTGAAGGAGAAGGTAAAAAATAGCTCACAGACGGTTGAAAATGGCCGCGATTTACAGAATTGGGATCCATTTTTTTTGTTCAACCAAAACCCATAATTACGAAAATGGCTTTTGGCTAGTCCTTGAACGCTTTTTTAGGATTTATGCTTCTGCAAAAAATCTGCTAGGTCCTTTCCAAGGCCTTTAACGTCTGCCTGTTGCTTGGCATCGGTAAGGCTGCCATCCGGTCCAAAGAGCTTATGGACTTCCGAAATAGACTTCTGTTTAGGTAGCACGTGGCTATAAATATTATTGAACATGGCTCGGACATGGACTAAACCACGCATACCTCCGAGTTGACCAGGCGATGCACTCATGAGAGCGACTGCTTTGTCGATGAAGCAACTGAGATAGACTTCTTCAGGTTTTGCCTGTCGTGATGCCCAATCAATGGTGTTCTTGAAGACAGTAGACATGGAGCTATTGTATTCGGGGCATGAGATCAAAAAGCCATCGTGCGACCACATAAGCTCTTTGATCTTAATAGCGTTGGCGGGCAAGCCTTCAGCATCTTCGATTTCTTGATCATAGATAGGAAGGGGATAGTCCTTAAGGTCGATATAGGTGACTTCCGCGCCTGCTTCCTCGGCTCCTTTGACGGCGATTTTGACTAATTTTTTGTTGTATGAATCTGCACGAAGGCTGCCAGCGAAGGCGAGGATTTTTGGACGGTAGGTCATTTGATCTCCTAGGTATGTGAAGTTATCATTTAATTCATTACGGTGGGAATTGGTCAATAAAAAAACACTGCTCCAATCCCCATCCACCACTCCAATAACATCCTAAATCGTGCCCGAGCCCTTGCCGTTGCCCGAAAAAAAATCTTCCTAATTTCTCGAAGCGAGTCATGAATAAGAGCTTGGAATAGGAATAGGAGAATGATTTAGGACATCAGGCACGGGCAAGGGCAGGGCGGCGGGCACGAGTAAGGATATTGGAACGGGATTTCTTATGACCAATAAACCAAAAAAAGCTATTCTCATCATATGATTAGATTTTTCCTGACTCTACTACTTTTCATGCACAGCTTAGCAGGGGCGGAGCCCAAAAAACTTAAAGTAGGAATGGAACTTGCCTATCCTCCCTTCGAAACGATTTGCGAATCGGGGGCTCCTTGCGGTATCAGCGTCGATTTGGCAAATGCTTTAGGGAAGTTCCTCAATCGGACTGTAACAATTCAAAATATCGCCTTTGTAGGCTTAGTACCAGCACTTAAGAGCGGAAAAATAGATCTTATCATATCGTCCATGACTAACACACCAGAAAGATGCCGCACAGTAAACTTCTCTGAGCCCTATGCTTCCACGGGTCTATGCCTCCTCATCAACAAAAAATCACCCATGCAAGATATTTTGGACGCTGACGTCCCCGGTCGCGTTATCATAGTGAAATCTGGCACTAGCGGCGAAATCTACGCCCGCAAAAACTTTAAATATGCGACCGTACGCATTCTAGATAAAGAAGCTATGTGCATTTTAGAAGTCATCCAAGGCAAGGCTGACGCCTTTATCTATGACCAAATTTCTGTTTACACCAACTGGAAAAAAAATCCTGACACAACAAGAGCGGCTCTCAAACCATTTCAGATTGAAAAATGGGCGATTGCGATACGAAAGACTAATCCTGAACTGTTAGAACAGGTTAATCAATTTCTCACCTTGTTCCGCGAACAGGGTGGCTTCGAAGAGTTAAGCGACAAGTACTTGCCGGAGCAAAAGGCTGCATTTCGTAAGCTAGGAATTCCATTCATTATCTAAGGTGTTAAATGGGGCGATCTTGGATCTATTTGCTAATCGGTTTAACCCTTGCTTTCGGATTATTTTGGATGGTGACGCTGCGCCATCAATTGGATTTTGGCGCAGTATGGGAATACCGCAGCTTGTTCTTTAAGGGTTGGCTAAATACGATCTGGATTTCCTGCGCAAGCTTGGTGCTAAGCCTTATCATAGGCTTTTTAACGGCGCTAATGCAGCGTTCGCATCTTGCTCCGCTTATAATGGCTTCTAAGGTCTATATTGAGCTTATTCGAGGAACACCTTTATTAGTCCAAACCCTATTCTTTTTCTATGTCATCGCTGACGTCGTCGGCTTAGACAATCGTTATGTGTCCGGTGTGTTAGTACTATCCATCTTTCACGGCGCATACTTAGCGGAAATGATACGCGCTGGCCTTGATAATGTTAGCGCCACTCAGCTGGAGTCGGCTCGCGCTATCGGCTTAACAACTGGACAATCCTACCGCTTCGTTATTATTCCGCAGGCTGCTCGCCAAGTGCTGCCTCCATTAACCGGTCAGTTTGCCTCCATCATTAAGGACTCCTCACTACTTTCTGTTATCGGCATCAATGAACTCACCAACGCCGCGCAACAAATTAACAGCGCTACCTACAGCACTTTAGAAACTTTCTTCCCCTTAGGGCTTGCCTACCTGGCTCTAACGCTGCCCATTTCCCTTTGGAGCAAAAAGTTGGAGGCTTCGTTTCATTATGAAAGTTGAATTCAACAATCTCCAAAAGATCTATAAAGGTCATGCTGCTGTCGCTTCACTGACCATGCAAGTACCGCAATGTCAGACGTTAGTGATCGTTGGGCCTTCCGGTGGGGGCAAGTCCACTCTGCTACGCTTAATGGCTGGTTTAGAGCTTCCCACCGCAGGTTCAATCACATTCAACGAGCAGACGCTGAGTCACTCAGAGATTAACCTCCTTGAGCATCGCAGGCGTCTAGGTATTGTGTTTCAATCGTGGAATCTATTCCCGCATCTCTCCGCCCTGGAAAATATTGTACTGCCACTTTATCGTGTTCACGGCTTCTCCAATGAGGAGGCGCATGAGCGAGCGCAGACATTGCTACGTCGCTTTGATCTTGCAACACATGGGCATAAGCACCCATACAGTCTTTCTGGTGGCCAAAAACAACGGGTTGCTCTAATACGGGCTGTCGCGCATCAACCTAAGACCCTGATGCTTGATGAGCCCACGTCTGCTTTAGATCCTCTTATGACTATAGAAGTCTTGGAACTCATTTTAGAGCTTAAGAACGAAAATAAAGACATTGCTCTGGTCACGCATCATTTACCGTTTGCGCGGCGCATGGCAGATCAGGTTTTGTTTATGGCCAATGGTGAACTTTTAGAACATGGACCGGTTGAAAATGTGTTTAGCAATCCGCAATCAGCTCTAGGTCAACGCTATATGAGCCGTGTTCTAGCTTTTTAACTATACCACGCGCAGCTTAAAATGATGATTTGGTCCCATGGGAAAGTTCCCGCGATTAGTATATATATCTTTACTCGGAGTATGATCGGAGTTAGGGTACGAATAAGTATTCTAAACATGGGAGAACAGGATGGCCACCCTTTTTGTAACGAGCACATCATCCGAACATGAGAGTCGCTTAGCTGGGAAACAAGTGGCTCTACAGGCTGTTGCAAAATTGCAGCAACAAAAGCCAACTTTAGGCATCCTATTCTGCTCTTCGGAACATAATTATCAAGCTGTTTTGGACGGCATCAAGGATGTCATTGGTCCTGTCCCCTTGATAGGTTGCTCCTCTGCAGGTGCATTCACTGAAGCTATCTCGCTTAAGGCTGGAATTGCGTTAGCCCTTATCGCCTCGGACAGTCATAAGTTCTTCACTGGTGCGGGATTAAATATTAAAGAAAACGAATTCGATGCCTTAACTAACGCTGCAGCAAAATTTCCAGATACCGTATCAGGATTTCCTAATCTATGGGCGATGTTATTTATCGATGGATTAGCAGGTAAAGGAGAGGAAACCGTTCTCGCAGCTTCAGCTATCTTCGACGAACAGGTCAAATTTACCGGTGGAGCAGCTGCCGATAACTTGGAATTTAAAGAAACTCAAGTATTTTGTGATGACAAATCCATCACTGATGCGGTCTCTATTTGTTATACCGCTTCAAGGAGTCCCGTGATCATCAAAGTAGGACATGGGCACATACCCATTACCGAAAATCTCACTGTGACCAAAGCTAGCGGTAGTATCCTTTATGAATTAAATAACCGTCCTGCTGCAGATGTGTGGAAAGAGCATCTATTAGGAAGGGCGGAGGTCACAGAAGCAGATTTCTCTGACCCCAAAGCCTTTTCACGACTTTTGCTAAAACATGAAGCCGGATTAGTGACCAGCAGTGGGTATAAAATGCGCTTTCCTATCTCCTGCAATGCCGATAAATCCTTGAACTTCGTGTGCACTATCGCAGAAGGATCTGTCATGAAGATCATGGATAGTTGTCCCGGTGATCAAATAGACTCCGCGCGTAAAACAGCTCTCGCTGCAAAGGCGGCCGCTCAAGGAACGAAGATTGCTGGCGCGGTCATTTTTGACTGCGCATGCCGGGGTATGATTTTAAAAGACCGGTTTAAGGAGGCTGTAAAAGCCATGGCCGAAGCCCTTCCAGGGGTTCCAATTATTGGCGCAGAAACTTACGGTGAAATTGCGATGGAAAAAGGTGAGCTTAGCGGCTTTCATAACACCACTACTGTAATTGCATTGATCCCAGATTGAGGAAGACATGACATTACCTGAAATCGATCTAAAGCAACTCATCAGTAGCTACGAGCAAACTCTTGGCATCGATGGAGCACGTCGATTGATTATCAATGTGCTTGTCAAAGCCGGTCTATCTCACAAAGAATCGTTTAATCCGGATGAAATGAGCATCATTTGCGGCTTCTTGAATATGGAAAAGGGCTTTATTGCTACCACAGCAAGCATTTTGTTGGCGCGTATACGTTTGCAATGCTGGAATAAAAAAACAGAACACATCCGCGCTAAAATGACCGAAGATAATTGAAAGAGTCCAACATCCAATCCCTCTCAACCACCCCAATAACATCCCAAATCGTGCCCGAGCCCTTGCCCGCATCCTGCTATGTGAACTTGTCAAGTCATTCAATCACTCCACCCACTTAATCCGCGACTTTAACGAGTTGTTTACCCACGTTTTCACCTTTAAACAATCCCAAAAAGGCCTTCGGAGTATTTTCTAGGCCATCCACAATGGTTTCACGGTACTTAATTTTGTCATCCCGTATCCATTGCCCCATCTGTCTCATGCCTTCCTCAAAGCGCGATTGGTAGTCACTAACCATAAATCCTTGCGCCACGGCTGTGCGTATAAGCAATAGCCACCAATTGCGGGGCCCAATATCAGGCTTATCAAGGTTGTACATCGAAATCTGCCCGCAGATAGGCATACGTGCATTTTTATTGATCAGCTGCAGCACGTCATCGGTAACATTCCCGCCAACATTGTCAAAATAAACGTCCACGCCATTGGGACAAGCCTTTTTGAGCAAATTAGCGTAATCTTGCGCTTTGTAATTAATCGCTGCATCGAATCCCAATTCACCTACCAAATAATTAACTTTCTCATCGCTTCCAGCAATGCCTACAACACGACATTCCTTTATTTTGCCTATTTGTCCTACAGCGGATCCAACCGCCCCAGCGGCTCCGGACACCACAATTGTTTCACCAGCGCGAGGCTTGCCAACCTCTAACAAGCCGAAGTACGCAGTCATTCCTGGCATCCCCAATATGCCTAACGCGGTTGTAATGGGTGCCCGTTTAGGATTTAACTTTTGTAATTCAGACTCCTTCGCTACGGCATAGTCTGTCCACTGAAGGAAGCCTAACACTATGTCTCCTGCTTTAAAGTTGGCGCTTCGTGACTCAATAACTCTTGCCACCACACCGCCAGCCGGGGCTGCGTTCAATGGAAAAGCGGGCATATAGGAGAGCTGATCATTCATGCGACCGCGCATGTAAGGATCAACGGTCAAAAACAAGGAACGGACCAAAACCTCTCCATCTTCAGGCTTAGGTATCGGCGCTTCTCGAATGGCAAAATCGGAATCTTTAGGCATGCCATTAGGTCGCGAGATTAAAATGATTTGTCGATTAACGGGCTGAGCACACATAGAAAATCCTCAAAAAAAGATAACATGATACATTGCATATCACGTTATAATTTTTTGCATACATTTCCCAGGAAAATCAATAATAAAATCCGCAACAACGAATGCTAATAAATTGGTAAAATTTCAACTTCACCAGTTGTGAGATGGTAGTAACCACCGACAACGTCAAGTTGTCCTTTTTTACACAATGGACCGAGAACTGGTGAGCGCTTCAAATCCTTTACCTGCTGGCGAATATTGGCCTCTACAGCATTTTTTATGGGGTCACCTGGTTGGCCTCTAGACGCGAGAACGCCAGGCTTAAGGAGTTGCGCGACGCGTTTAATGCCATTCGTTTGGTTCCTTACTACAGCGGTTACAGCACCACAGCTTTCATGACCCAAAACTAGAATAATTGCAGAGCCAAGATTAAGAGCGCAGAAATCAATACTATCAACTTCAATAGGTCCCGCAACATTGCCGGCAACTCGTACGACAAACAGGTCGCCAATACCCTGATCGAAGAGTATTTCTGGTGACACTCGTGAATCTGCACAGCCTAAAATAATGGCAAAAGGATGCTGAGAATGAACGTTGGCTTCACGGCTTTCTTGTGAACGGTTCGGATGAACTAATTTGTCTTGCACATATCTTTTGTTCCCCTCACAAAGCCGCTCTAAAGCTTGTTTAGGGGTCATTGTAGGAGCCTGCTGGACATCAACACCAGCACCTGCACCAAAAGGCCACGACCAAATAGACATAACGCGAAGCACCCATTTTTAATCTAGACGCATGTTTCGCTCTCCAAATATGGCCTGCGTTTTTTTTGCGTCTATGATAATCATTTAAGAATCGTACGTCAAGAACGATATATAAAATTTAAAACTGTTCGTCAGGGAGGACGTAACGCCACTGACCTTCTGGAAGCTTTCCAAGGCGCACGCGCCCGATTCTCACGCGCTTTAAACCTGTTACCTCTAATCCAACGATTTCGCACATGCGTCGAATTTGTCGTTTCTTACCTTCACGCAACACAAATGTTAGCAAGTTGGCTTGAATCATCTTCACTTGTGCGGGTTTTAGTCTTTCACCATCCAAAACCATACCAGAACTTAGTCGCTTAATCATCGGTTCTGTGATCTGACCGTCGACGTATACCACATATTCCTTTTCAATTTCTGTGCCCGGACCTATAAGCTGTTTCACCAATGTGCCATCTTGCGTCATCACGAGAAGCCCTTTGGAATCGATGTCAAGGCGCCCTGCAACCGCTAATTTGCGCAGATGAGAAGATTGAAATTGTGGACCTTTGTCACTCTTAAACTGGTTTTCAGGGGTAATCAAGTCGATTGCTGCGGGATACCCTTTTTCTGGAAGGTTCGACACATACCCTACAGGCTTGTTTAGCAATATCGTGACTTTTTCCTCTTGAGTGCGCAACGCGCGCGGCAACAGCTCAATCGTCACATGCGGGGACACCTTAGTACCCAACGTATTGATGATTTGACCATCGACACGCACTAGGCCTGCTTCAATATAAGCATCCGCTTCACGGCGTGAACAGATACCGCGTATAGCCATCAATTTGGAAAGTCGTAATTCCTCTTCCATCGTTATATTACCTTTGTTGAGCCGCCTATTGTAGCAAAGAAAGGACATAATATCGTGCTTAATCTATACTCTTCGGTATGACACTACTATATAACTGCCAGTCTTTGACAAAATCCATGGGTGCTAGAACGCTGTTCAGCAACCTGTCAATCAGCCTTTTCGAGGGTGACCGCGTCGGCCTCATCGGCCCTAATGGCTCCGGAAAATCCACGCTGTTGAAAATTCTTACAGGTTCGGAAAAAGCGGAGGAAGGCATTCTGTCCCCTCGCCGGGGCTTGCGCATCGGATATGTTCCACAAACGTGTGAGTTCACAGATATTTCTCCCAAAGCCGTTTTGATGGAGGTCTTGGCATCAAACAAAGAACTTGCCGACTACGAACAGGAACTAAAAGCCGAAACGTGGTTAAGCAAATTGGGCTTTAAGGGAGATGAACCTTCCGCCTCCCTTCTATCCGGTGGTTGGAAAAAGCGTCTTGCTCTCGCCCGCGAATTAGTGCTGGATCCCGATCTGCTCCTGCTCGATGAACCCACTAACCACTTAGACCTCGAAGGTATTTTGTGGCTGGAAAAATTTCTGGCTCGTGAAGCTCCCACCTACTTGCTGGTCAGCCACGATCGCTACTTCCTGCAAAACGCCACCAACCGCATCATTGAAATCGACCGTGTTTATCCCGGCGGTATCTTCTCTATCGACGGCCCCTATTCCAACTTCTTAGAGAAGAAAGAAGAGTTCTTAGCTGGCCAGCTCCAACAAGAACGCGCCCTGGCTTCTAAGGCCCGCAAGGAAACAGAATGGCTACGAGCATCACCCAAGGCGCGCACGACCAAAGCCCAATCACGTATCGATGGCGCCAATGAAGTACTTCAAGAGCTCTCGGATGTGCAAAAACGCAACCGTCAAAAACTTGCTTCCATCGATTTTGTGGCTTCCGATCGCGAGACACGAAAACTACTCGTGGCCAAGAATATTTGTAAGGATCTGGGAGGACGTCCCCTCTTTCGCAATTTAGATCTTACGCTGACACCAGGAATTCGCATTGGATTAATGGGACCTAATGGATCGGGTAAAACCACGCTTTTACGACTGATTAATGACGAAATTGCGCCTGATCAAGGAACGATTAAAAAAGCCGACGACCTAAAAATTGTCTATTTCGATCAGCATCGCAATAAACTTCCGGATCATTTTACTCTACGACAGGCTCTATCCCCTAACGGTGACTATGTGTATTTTCGCGGACAGCCCATCCATGTGAATGGCTGGTGCAAGCGCTTTTTGTTTTCGCCGGATGTATTGGATATGCCACTCAACAAGTTATCCGGAGGAGAACGCGCCCGTATCTCGATTGCGCATTTGATGTTACAGCCAGCAGATGTGCTGCTACTTGATGAACCCACCAATGACCTCGATATCCCAACATTGGAAACACTAGAAGAAAGCCTGCTCGAGTTTACCGGAGCAGTGGTCTTGATTACACACGATCGCTGCATGCTTGACCGCATCTGCAATACGGTTTTGGCTCTGGGTAATCCCGACGAAACTGAACAATTTGCGGACTATATTCAGTGGGAAGCCTCGCTAAAAAAAACAGCGACGGTTTCTTCCACACAAGCTAAGTCAAAGGAAGCTCGTAAAGAGCCATCCTCTTCAAAATCCAAGCTTTCCTATCAAGAAAAACGCGAGTTCGACCAGATGGAGCAAAAAATTGCTGATCTTGAAGAACACGTGCGCCAACTGAATCATTCTCTGGATAAGGCAGAAATTGCCACAGACCCGAAGAAATTGCAGGAAGTGTGCGCTGCGGTAGCTCTCGCCGAAACCCAAATCGAGCAGCTCTATCTGCGTTGGGATGAACTCGACAAAAAAGGGAATTAAACGCCTGTATCGGTTCTTTTGATCAGCCGATTAACTGCATCGTAAGTGAATGTGGTGCGAAATCCGCTACTGAGGTGTTCCTCTTCTATTTTGATTTCCAGTGGTCGGTCAATGTTGTTTTCCATGAAGTCTGCAAGCAGCCACAGCTCTTTTTCTGAATAGTAAAATTCAGGAGCTAAACTCATCATTGAAAATGTATCAAGAATATCATTCACTTCCGGACTGAACCGACGAGGGTCTTTGTAGAGATTTTCCGCCCATGAGGCAATTTTTTCTATATTAAAAGAGTCTGTGAGACATTTCTTTAGTTCTTTACCCAATTCCTGACCGTCGATTTGGCCTTTCCCCACCACGTTATCTCCTAGAATACGACAACGAATTGAAGGCATGTAAATCTGTTATGGGCACTTTCCATTTTTGACAGAGATAGTCGATTTTCTTATCCTCGATTAGCAAAGAATTGTGATTGTAAACATATCGTACCATGATTCTTCCCGCGAAAGGGGACACACGTTCTATCAATTCTCCATTAAACTGATACATTCTAACACACACTTCCCCTATCGACATTGCAATGTTGTCTACTATGTCGATAACCTCGTCAGGATTTGACGGAGCTAAAACTAAAGCTTCCAAAGCTCTTATGTCTTTATATTCTCGTAAATCAATAGCAGCATCGTCCCGTTCATCTTCACGAGCATGTGGGTCTAACAGTATCTCTATAAGAAGTTGTATACGGTCCTTCATTAGTTTATTTCCCTTACGTTCATCTGCCTATTGTTGAGCATCGACCTTATCTAAATTTTTTGTTCATTTCTGTATGCCACGACGTCATCCAGAGAGTATAAAAAAGTACCCTCCACATCTCTAATCAGATCAATTCCAGATAGGTAGCACAGACCATTCCATATTTTTTCTTCTTCAGATTTAGGCTCATATTCTAGTTGTACGTCATCATTAGCTAGCATTCTTAAAGTCGCCCAATTGGAGACGTCTTCACGCTCCATTTTTTTTAGGATGATCACTTCGAACATTTTTCTGACTTCATCTAAAGACACTTTCATTATTGTACTCCTAGTGGCTACCTCAGCCTTTTTTTGACCTTAAATTCCAGGTTAACTGCAGGCAAATTATCTCCAAAGATTGGATTGTCATCCCGATCCAGAAACTTATATGCATGATACAAATGTTTGATAAGAAAGGTGACCAAGTGACGTTTTACCAGTTTTCAAGAAATGTACCTTGCCCCGGATTCTTCAATAAATGCGGAAATCTCTAGGGTTCCTTGATCCGAGAAATAGAGAATATCCCTAATGAAAAAATCCGCTACAAATGAATAGCTATAAGAGACTAGTTCAGAATCTGCTACACTGAAATTGGTATCAACTTCTTTCATAATGAGCTTCCAGGTAATCGAAAAAAGCTTCTTTAGCAAAAGTCTAAGCCTGTATAGTGCTTCTCAATCTAACCACTGAGGCTTTTTTCCTTTGATGATCGCCAAGGCCTCATCTTTAGCAACAGAGGTCAATTGATCTATTATATCTTTTCGATAGACCGTTTGTTTGGCTAAAATTTGACCTATTGATTCTCCGCAAACATCCAAAATCCCTTCGTCAAGAGAATTCGGATTACTCGCTATTTTAACCAGGGCTTCCAAGGCTCTATTATCATCATAAAGCCCTAAGGCCATAGCAGCATCATCTCTCTCATCCTCCCTCGCGGAGTAGTCTAAGAGGATATCGATTAGTAACGAGACCCTATCATTCATCAACTGTCAGTTCCATCTCTAAAGCTACCACATATTTTCTGAGAGTCCCTCTGGATATGTCTATTTAGGAACATTAATTATCTTCGAAATTCATGGACCATTCAGGTTTATACTCTGAGATGCATCGCATATAGACACGTTGGGCACGAGAAACCAAGATTTTCTCTACCCCTTTTTTAAATTCATTACGATCGATAAGAATTTCGGCAATCGATTCACCGCATGCATCTAGTATAAAATAATTTTCTAACGGATTAGAGCCAACGTGTATTAGAGCATCCAATGCTCTATCATCATTACATTGACCAAGATCCATTGCCGCATCCTCCCGTTCATCCTCGCGTGCGGTAAGATCCATTAGCACTTGTATTAGTCCTTGCACCTTATCCATTTCTTAAACTCTACCAATAATCGTATTCCAGGGGTAAATGACTTCCAAAGTCTTTTCTACCTAGTTTACTTGTAAAGGGATTTACATAGTTAAAGTCCTTTTGCAATTTAGCATCAAATCTCGGCATAGAACTCCCTGCCTGCAATTCTGGTCTAAAACTAGCCTCTGGTTTAATTCTAAGTCGCCATTCAAAGTCACCACTGACATTTAGACCCCATCGTTCTGGTCCACCACGCGCATTAGGTTCTTTTACAAAGCCTTTGCTTTTTGCCCAACTGCGGAGGACTCTAATGTTAGTCTTACCGACTGCTGAAAGGTTGGCGGCGTTTTGGTGAAAGCGATTGAGCTGAAAAACTGGTTTCAAAGGTGCTAGAGACTGAGTCACCTTTGCTATATGAAGAAGTCCTTTGGCGGCGCCATAGCCGCCAACGACGACGGACCCGATGGTTAGGCCTAGGTTTGTGTAATAGCGGGCCCCTTGATAATAGGAACAATTGGGGTCAATGGATAGCCCCTTCTGTATCTTCGAATCATACCATGCTAATTGCTGCTCCTGATGGTGATTCACACAATCCATAGCAGAGCATTTTTCATCAAGAGTACACTCAAGGCCACCTTGACCTATATGGGCACATGCAGACCAAACCCCATGCATAGTATCGATCGTAAAGAAGTTAATGGTGGCATGCACAGCTCCTTTGATTCCGGATTTAGCGGAATCAAAAAACTCTCTTCTAGCTGCTCGACCGCTCTCCCACCTTCCATGTCTTGCGCTATGAACTTTATCGCGATCATAACTGCTCTGGCTGGAGAGTCCCCAAGGATCAATAAGTGTTAGAGGGTTATTGTGGACATAGGCATAGAGGTTGGGTCCATCAGTAAAGCCTATAGAATCGGGTGTAATCCATCGTCCCAAGCTAGGGCTGTAATAGCGCCTACTAAAGTATATAAAGCCGGTCTCGGAATCAAAGCGCTTGCTAGCGAATGTCCAAGGACAATCTACTCCTTCAGAATGGGTCATTTCTCCAAAAGCGCTATAGCGATAGGTCCCGGCTGCTTGTCCTGTATGAGCATCAATCAGTGAACAGATATTCCCACGATGGTCATGCACAGGTGCATAGAGAGAGCCATTCAGTTCTAATGCTATCGTAGCACCGAGTTCTGCTCCTTTACCAGTACCCAGAACTCTAAGCTGTGTAATAACGCCATTTTGTAGAGCACCAATTTCGCGTTCGCCTTGATACAGATAAATTTCCACTAGGCCAGACGAAAGGGTTTTGCTGAGTCGTCTTCCAAATGAATCGTACGTGTATTGTGCCGTAATGTCTGGTGATTCAACAGAAATGAGGCGATTGAGCGCGTCGTACGTATATTTCGTGACAGTATGGCCAAGGGTTTTAGTTGTGAGATTTCCATTTAAATCATAGCGATAGGTGGCTTCAGAGTCATTTAAGACTTGATTTAGACGGCTCAACTGATAAGAGTCACTATCTTTGACCATGCGGTTGTCTATCGAATCATATTGATACGTATGTGTTGAATTTCCAGTTTCCGAAGAGAGTTGGTTTAAATGGTTGTAGGAATAGCAGTTTGTGGAAATTCCAAGGTTATCCTGTGTATTGGCAAAGACGAGGTTACCAACTGCATCGTAGCCGTTTGCTTCACTGAATGCCGCTGTATGGGTTTGTATATGCCGTCCAAGCGCATCCCATTGGTATTGGCGCGTACCTGCGTTTCCAATGAGATGCGATTGTAGCTCTTGTCCCCGCAAATTGTGCTGCACATAAGTATGTTCATAATTTCCACGAGCGACAGATTTGAGATGTGGCCCTTCATATCGATAGCTAATGCTCGAGTGATCAGGTAGCTGAATAGTGTCAAGCCGTCCGAGCGCATCGTGGCTGTAATTAAAGGCCAATCCTGTAGCCAGCGTTTCGTGTTTGAGATGTCCAAGAGTGTCGTATTGACGGGTTGTCGTCTGGCCCGTAATCAAATCACTGATTTCTAGCGGATTGCTATTCAAGTCATAGCGATAGCCATACGCAATAGAGCCGTCTGAAGATGTGAGTGATGCTAGCCTTCCTAATGCATCATATGAGTGATGCAAGGTCACGCCATCAGGTTTGGTGATTGTGAGGAGTCGTCCAAAACGGTCATAACATTGGAGCGTGGTTTTGGTGAGTTCGTCTCCACAGGATTCGCAGGTATACACAACACGTCCCATGCTGTCATGTTCCCAACGGATGATGTAATCGTGCGTGGCTGCGCCATTTACAAAGACGGTTTCGCGCTGCACGTTTTTGTTACCTACAGCATCGTACCCAAATGTTTGTAGGGCTGTGGTGATGCCAAAAGGGTTACGTTTTTCGATTTTTATTACACGATGCAAGGCATCGTAAGTTTCGTGTTGAATATTCCCTAAGGGATCAGTGATGGTTTTTTCGTACAACCTGTCGCTATAGGTGATGTGAGTGACGTTACCCATAGCATCAACTTGCTCTGTGGGTTGGCCCTGCGAATTGAAGTGTGTTTGGGTTACAGCAAAAGTAGATTCTGTGTCATATGTAGTTGTAAGGGTTTGGTTTCCCATACGGTTGTAGGCATAGATTTCTTTAGAAAAAACTGTGGCAAATGCGTCTTCGGTGCGCAATTCTATAAGGTGATTGAGTGAATCGTAGCATTGGATTTGGGCAATGTAGTCACCTTCATCAATCCATTGCTTGGTGGTGAAAAGGCGTCCCAAGGAGTCGTATGCATAGGTGGTTTTCTGGTTTCCCTTAACTTCAAGAATTTTGCGTCCTGCTGCATCATAAGCATATTGGGTTTCAGCGCCCATGGGGTCGGTTTCGCTGATGAGTTGAGCTCCGCGATAGCGTCTAAACGTGCGGTATTGCAGCTTTCCGTTGGTATCTGAGGTTTGCGTTTCCACAACGCGGTTGCAACCATCATAGATATAGTGATGGCATAGCCCTTCTTTTTCCCATTTCTTTTCGACTGTGCCGTTCAGATGATACTGATTACGTTCTTCGCTGCCATCGGGATAACAAATGCAAACGGGTTGCCCACGCACGTTATAGGTGGTTGTGGTGCGATTTCCGTTTTGATCTATTACGGCAGTGAGCTGATCGAGCTGATTATATTCTTTGCGTACGGTGCGCTGTTGTTCGGCGCGTCCTTCGGTTTCTGGATAGATGACCGCGATTTGATTGCCGAGTGTGTCGTATTGAAAGCGTGTGAGGTTGCCATAGCGGTCTGTTTCGGAAATCTTATTTCCAACAAGATCGTAAGCGTAGTGTATGGCTAGGTGAGTGCCGTCTGAATGGTGTTCTTCGGTTTTGATCAGTCGATTAACCGCATCGTAAGTGAATGTGGTGCGGAATCCGCTATTGAGATGTTCTTCTTCGATTTTGTTGCTGTAGATGTCGTAACGCATTCTAACGACTTGGCCTAAGGCATCTGTTTGCTCGACCAGATTGCGTCTTGCGTCGTAGGTAAACTGCAAACTATAGGCAAATTCATCTAACGCATCGTAGACAGTTTGACGCGTCAGAAGGTTTTGGGTGTTGTACTCATGTTCGATACGTTTGAGCTGCTTGCGCTCGCCGGTTTGAAGGTCGATATAACCTTCGATGGTGGTTTTAGGAAAACCAATGGCAGGGCCTTCTAGACGGGGCGTGATGGCAGTAAAGGTTCGGCTAGTTACCCCTGTTAGGTCATTAGGATTGGCTGAGATACCATCATCGACGATGGTTTCAGTTAGGAGGTGATCATTGCTATAAGAACGAAATTCGCGGTGATAATAACCGCTTGAGTTTCCGTTTAGGATAGATGTGACCAAGTTGGTATTGGGTAAATAGCTGTAATCAGTCAGCAGACCGTCAGATGTTTGCTCGCGTAAGGCCAAGTTAAAGCCGTCTGTGGAATAGGTAACGTAACGCGAAAAACATTCTGTAGGTTCATTTGGACGATGATTGCCATTCAGTTTAAAACTAGGAGGTGCATTGCCGGTGAGGTTGCCATAAAGGTCATCTTGCACAATGTTGCCGCGATCATATGTAGCGACACTGCAATAGAGAAAGCGATCATCGGCGGTTGCGACGCCTTTGGCGAGTAAGTACCCTTGATGAGGTTCGTTGGTTTCCCAGAAAAAGCAGGTTTTAGAAAGCACTTGATGCTTGATCATACGCCATATGGCTGTGATGCGCTTTTCAGGGGTAAAATGGTATGTGGTGCGCGCGCCTAATGCATCATAAACATCGGTGTGTGCTGGGGCATATGCGAATGAAGCGATGGGTACTAGAGCATTTCCTTGACCGGCAGGCGCCAGCAACTGGCTCACTTTAATTTCTCCGTAGTTGATCTGAAGGCGTGTTCTGTCAGGATCGTCAATTCTGAGAAGTTTGCGCCACCGCCCTTTGCCTCCCTTCTTTTCAACGTAGTTATAATGAAGATGGCATGTCACTCCGTCAGGGGAGGTGATACTCTTCACAAATAATGTCGAGGGGTTTTGGTCTTTATAATGACACTTTAGGATATGCATGTCGTATTGAAGGGTTTGCCCATCGCTAGAGGTGATTCTTCCGTTGTTGATGTCGATGGTAGAAAACGTGAGCGTTCCAGAGGGATTTGTGGCGCGCATCCGACTAAGATCGCCGTGTTGGTCATACTCATAGAAAATACGATGACCGTTTGGTAGTCGTTCTTCATTTAGACGCCATGATTGTTGATAGCCTGGTTTGTTATAATAGGTACGAAGTCCTCCAGAGCCCAGCTTTAGTTGGCACGTGCCACCTAAAATTTCGTTTGCCCTGTAGAGTTCGCCATTTTGGTCGTAGCGATGGCCATTGAAAACATAGCCGGTGAAATCGATTGTCCTTTTCTTGATGCAGTCGCATCCTGGAATACCAGCGGTTGCGTAGTTGGTGTAGCCATGTTTATTAAGAGAGGTGGATTCGGCAACAGCTTGAGTAAATCCCGAGCCCATGCGACCCTTATAGATAACGCTAGCACCCTCTTGCTCTTCGATGGAAATTTTGCACTCGGATACGTTTTGAACAGTTTTATAGGGAACGATACCGTGAATTTTGAGGGGCAATTCCGTTCCAAAGCCCCGTCCTTGTGGAGGGTTTTCACGTCCATCTCCAGTGTCATAAGAGCGGTTGTAGCGCAAAGGGACGACAGCGTTTACTTGCAAGGCGTTGTCTGAAAGAAAGAAGTCTCCTGTGACGACGTTCACACAGTTGTAAACAGATGTTAACGGTTCGGAATTGGCTCCCAAGCGCATGTCTGGAAAAGTTTGATTCTCTTCAGAAAAGCAAAGGCAAGGTATGAGTAGAAGTAAGAATAGCGATGATATTGTTTTGTGCATACGAGGATGACTCCTGCTGAAGATTGGTAAAACAATAATTTGTCTCTACTCAATTAGCAAGAAATATTTAAAGGCCTAAAGCGCTGTTGTTACGTATGCTATATTTTTAGAATTTTACCACAGAGTACCCAGAGAGCTCAGAGACCTGCGGCAAAAAAAACGGCTTTATTGCCGCAGGTCTCTGAGCTCTCTGGGTACTCTGTGGTGAAAAAAAAGAAAAAAGGCTATTTAGGCCGACGTGTGGGATTGGGGCTAATGGCCGAACAAATAGCTCTATCACCTCTCCATAACAAAGCGTCGTTAGGCCTTAGATTTTCTTAGCCTTCCATAGCTTGATCCAGAGACTTATTGGGGGTTAACTTCAATAGAAACGACTCTACAGGCATGCATAGAACATTTTTTTGCATGATACGTTCACTGCCTCGATACAATAGCAAGGCCTTAGCCATAGGATAATCAGTCAAAAAAGCCTCCAAAGCCCTTATATCAGCGGAAAGTACTTTAGTAGAATTTTTAACTTCAATTGCAAAAAGCCCTTCAGAACCATGAACAATAAAGTCCACTTCTACTCCCGAACGGGTTCTCCAAAAACAAATATCATGTTTTTCCTGGCTATAATCATTCCAGGCAACTAAATGCTGAGCCACTAACCCTTCCAACGCTAAACCATCAATCTCACTAGAGCTGTCAATCATTCCTTTGGGGCGAAGAGTGCGAAAAACTCCAGCATCAAATAAATAGAATTTCGGATGGGCACTTAACTCTCTTTGAGCACGCCTGGTGAAATTAGGAAGCCGATACCCCAAGAGAAGTTCTTCGATAATGTCTATGTAATTTTCCACTGTCTTGCGCTTGACGGCACATTCCCTGGAAATATTAGTCACATTAAGCAATGTAGCATGTGAAAAGCTTATCGCTGTCAAAAAACGTGAAAAGGCTTCTAGATTACGCACGAGTCCTTCCGATTGAATCTCTTCCTCAAGATAAAGACCAATGTATGCTTCAAGGGACTGTTCTGGATTAGTAGATTGCCAAATAATGGGCAATAAGCCTTGTTTGAGGGCGGTATTAAGTGAAAAAGCACTTTCTAACTCTGCCGCAATAAATGGGTGTAAGGCATATTTTAAAGCGCGCCCACCTAATAAGTCAGCTCCAGCTCGCCTCAGTTTGCGAGAACTTGATCCCGTTAGGATAAACTGCTTTTCCTTATCCTCTTCTATTAGCGAATGAACCACACTCAACAATGAAGGGATGCGTTGAATCTCATCTATCACCACAGTACGGCTACCGCGATGAGCTCTAACAATATCGAAAAGTCGTTCGGGCTGGGCAGTGTATGCACGGAGCAAATCAGGCTTGAGCAAATCGATCCATAAACTGTCCTTGAAATGTCTTCGGATGAGGGTTGATTTCCCGGTTCCTCTAGGACCAAATAAGAAAAAACTCTGTTTTGGCTCATGAAAAAGACGTTTGAAGAAATGCATAGAAGCCTACTATTTTTCCGTACTGATACCAAATTGCGTCTCAATATGGCATTAGCATTGCCACTTTGCGTCTCATTATGGCATTAGCGTTGCCGTTTTGCAAGAAAGTTATTGAGTCGTGATAAAAGCAGAATTTGCTATAATCAAATATTGCCTCGATGGTCATGCAAGGGTGTGACTATCTCTGCTGTTTCAGTGCTGAGCGACACCTGAAGCGTTTTACCGCTTCCAAACCCCTTCTCTAAAACATAAGCTATGGTTCGCTCTTTTCTGTCAAAATACACCTGACCTTTTTCCATCGCCTTTTACCATATCATAGAAGATGTCGCGTTCAGACAATCCAGTAGTCCCATACTTAGCGACCCTAGGCTATTGTTCCTGCTATGATGGGATTTGCCCAGGAGATCAAACAATGCAAAATCTCAGGAAGATTGAATAATCCGCCATAACCATAAAAGATATGATTATTCACCTCACATCGTACCCAGTCTGTATTCGAACGCTTATCTCTGATTGACTCAAAACAATGATTGTCTAAAACCGTATCGCTTAAACTAAACTGTATTTCCCAGGTAGATAACGCGGTAGTAATCAAAGATATACCAAAATGATGCTCCCAATCGCCATCAGAATTGCCGTTATACCAGTTCACTAACCAGTTTATATATCTTTTATTAATAAATTCATCTTGATATGGAATATTATGAGAATTACAATCTTGCAATTCATACAATGGTTGTACGCTTTCAATCCATTCTCGAAAGGTTTTTAACATTCGTTCCAAGTGGAATGGACCACCACAACAATCAAATAGATTATTTGCAATTTTGCAAGATATCCAATCAGTATCTGAATGATCTATGAAGATGCGCTCAAATGGCTGATTCTGAAACGGCGTATCTGATAAATCTACCTGAAGCCCCCATCCGGGATTATCAATTCCTACTACCACGAGACCATTTTTTTTACGTCTGTGTAGGCCATAGCATTGATACCAATCAATTAACCATAAAATATCTTTTTCCAACATTGTATCCTCTTTAAGGTCTTAATATTTTAAGAATATCCATAAGCGTCCTGTTGGCCAAAGGAATTTCCCATAGTTCAGGTATTCTTACTCCACCTATTGCAGTAGGATCATGCACATGCGGTTCGTACACATTAGTATCTGTAGCCTTGTTATAGTGAAACTTTCCAGGTTGTTCAGATTGATCAAAGCGTTTTACTGTCTCCCAGGGATTAGGATTATGGGGATTAGTTTGTGCTTGATATGTTTCATATTCGAATGTATCGCGCTTTGGATTTCTTTTGAAAACAGTGTGCGCGCCTTCAGCAGTTTCTTCTGGCCGGAAGCGGTAGCCATGAGTTGACCTTTTGGTTTTGCCAGCCTCTATCACAGCTTCGGAGACGTCCTTTTGTATAGTACGCGCGTCCTTAAATACTTTTTGTGCGACATCTTTCACACGACTAAAGCGCACTCCCGTTTCAGTAGAATAGCGGGAAGCTCGACTGAAAAGACTGTCTATGGGATTTTTAAAACCCAACGTACGACCAAAACGAAGCATCACACCCGTGATCGATATGGTAGGACCGACGTATGGGACTCGTCGTACAAATCCCATGCCATAAATAATTGCGAAGTCCTTGGCTCTCGGATGCAGTTGATCCCAGTGATTTTTTCCTTCTATACAGAAGTCTCGAAAGCGCTCCCCAGCGCTGCGGAAGGAACTTCTGTGCTTACATAGCCTTTCGGGCATGCATCCTGATGGGTAAGATGCTCCGCGGGACCTATGAGATTCTGAACTTCCTGCCGTCGCTATACCGCATGCAGATAGTCCATAGGCATCGAACATGCACATTGGATTGTTGTGCACATAGGCATAGAGGTTGGGGCCATCAGTAAAGCCAATGGGGTCGGGGGTAATCCAACGTCCTAAAGATGGGCTGTAATAGCGTTTACCAAAATAGATAAAACCTGTCTCTGCATCGAATCGCTTACTAGCAAAGCCCCATGGACATGCGATGCCTTCGGTTGCGGCTAACTCTCCAAATGCACTATAGCGATAAGTGCCTGCCACTTGACCGGATTGGGCATCTAGGAGAGTGCATATATTGCCTCGATGGTCGTGCAAGGATGCATACAGGATGCCATTTAATTCTATTGCGATGGCTGCTCCTAGTTCTGCTCCTTTACCGCTTCCTAATACACGCAGTTGCGCTATCACGCCGTTAGTCATGGCTCCAATTTCACGTTGGCCTTGATAAAGATAGGTTTCAAACAAGTCGGGTGTTTGTTTACTGAGTCGGCGTCCGAAGGAATCGTATGTATAAGTAACGGAGAGGGTAGGTGTTTCTACAGCTGTTAAGCGGTTTAGGGCGTCATATGTGTAGCGCGTGACTTGGTCTTCGACGGTTTTTTGCAGGAGGTTGCCATTCAGGTCGTATCGGTAGATGGTTTCGGAGTCATCCAGCACTTGGTTCAATCGGCTGATGCGATAGGTTGCATTATCCTTCAACACGCGGTTGTCAATGGAGTCATATTGATAGGTATGGGTTGTACTTCCGGTTTCCGAAATGAGTTGATTGAGGTCGCTGTAGCGATACTGCCCAGTAGTGGCACCAAGGTTATCTCGCACTGTGGCGGATACAAGGTTGCCGACAGAGTCATAGCCACCATTTGGTATTTCTTCGGTAAAAGCAGTGGTATGGCTTAGCGAAAGGCGTTCGAGTGCATCATAATTGCAATGTCGTGTGCCGGCATTGCCTATGAGCTGGGATTGGAGTTCACATCCGCGCCAATCATGTTGTCTATATATGTGTGTGTAGTCTGATCGAGAAACGCTTTTTAAATGAGGGCCTTCATAAGTGTAGGTGATGGTGGTGGTGTCGGGTAAGTGGACTTGTTCGATGTGGCCAAGAGAATCGTATAGATAACTCGATGTTAATCCTGTGGCTAATGTTTCGCCGACCAGATGATTTAATGTGTCGTATTGGCGTGTGGTTGTTTGACCAGCGACGAGATCGTGACTTTGTAGCAGGTTGCTATTCAGGTCATAAGCATAGCTATAGGAGATTGTCCCATCAGAAGACACTAATGTTTGTAAGTGTCCCAATGAGTCGTATGTATGTCGTAAGGTGATTCCATCGGGCTTGGTTATCGTAAGGAGTCGTCCAAAACGGTCGTAGCATTGTAGAGTGGTCTTGGTGAGTTCGTCTCCACCGGATTCGGAGGTATACACAACACGTCCCATGCTGTCATGTTCCCAACGGATGATGTAATCGTGCGTGGCTGCGCCATTTACAAAGACGGTTTCGCGCTGCACGTTTTTGTTACCTACAGCATCGTACCCAAATGTTTGTAGGGCTGTGGTGATGCCAAAAGGGTTACGTTTTTCGATTTTTATTACGCGATGCAAGGCATCGTAAGTTTCGTGCTGAATATTCCCCAAGGGGTCAGTGATGGTTTTCTCGTAAAACTTGTCGCAATACGTGATGTGAGTGACGTTGCCTAAAGCATCGACTTGCTCAGTGGCTTGTCCCTGTGAATTGAAGTGCGTTTGTGTTACAGCATATGTCGACTCTGAGTCATATGTGGTTGTGAGGGTTTGGTTTCCGAGCCGATCATAGGCGTAGGTTTCTTTGCTAAATACTGTGCCGTACGCATCTTCGGTGCGCAATTCAATGAAACGATCGAGCGTATCGTAGCATTGGATTTGGGCGATGTAATCACTTTCACCACTCCATTGCTTGGTGATGGAAAGACGTCCTAGTGAATCGTAGGAATAGGTGGTTTTCTGGTTGCCTTTGACTTCAAGAACTTTGCGTCCTGCGCCATCATAAGCGTATTTTGTTTCGACGCCCATGGGGTCGGTTTCGCTGATGAGTTGAGCTCCGCGATAGCGTCTAAACGTGCGGTATTGCAGCTTTCCGTTGGTATCTGAGGTTTGCGTTTCCACAACGCGGTTGCAACCATCATAGATATAGTGATGGCATAGCCCTTCTTTTTCCCATTTCTTTTCGACTGTGCCGTTCAGATGATACTGATTACGTTCTTCGCTGCCATCGGGATAACAAATGCAAACGGGTTGCCCACGCACGTTATAGGTGGTTGTGGTGCGATTTCCGTTTTGATCTATTACGGCAGTGAGCTGATCGAGCTGATTATATTCTTTGCGTACGGTGCGCTGTTGTTCGGCGCGTCCTTCGGTTTCTGGATAGATGACCGCGATTTGATTGCCGAGTGTGTCGTATTGAAAGCGTGTGAGGTTGCCATAGCGGTCTGTTTCGGAAATCTTATTTCCAACAAGATCGTAAGCGTAGTGTATGGCTAGGTGAGTGCCGTCTGAATGGTGTTCTTCGGTTTTGATCAGTCGATTAACCGCATCGTAAGTGAACGTGGTGCGAAATCCGCTATTGAGATGTTCTTCTTCGATTTTGTTGTTGTAGATGTCGTAACGCATTCTTACGACTTGGCCTAAGGCGTCTGTTTGCTCGACCAGATTGCGTTTTGCGTCGTAGGCAAACTGCAAACTATAGGCAAAGATGTCTTCCGCATCGTAGACAATTTGACGTGTCAGAAGGTTTTGGTTGTTGTACTCGTGTTCGATACGTTTGAGTTGCTTGCGATCTCCAGTTTGAAGGTCAATGTATCCTTCGATGGTGGTTTTAGGAAAACCAATGGCAGGGCCTTCTAGACGGGGCGTGATGGCAGTAAAGGTTCGGCTAGTTACCCCTGTTAGGTCATTAGGATTGGCTGAGATACCATCATCGACGATGGTTTCAGTTAGGAGGTGATCATTGCTATAAGAACGAAATTCGCGGTGATAGTAACCGCTTGAGTTTCCGTTTAGGATAGACGTGACCAAGTTGGTATTGGGTAAATAGCTGTAATCGGTCAGCAGACCGTCAGATGTTTGCTCATGCAAGGCCAAGTTGAAACCATCTGTGGAATAGGTGATGTAACGCGAAAAACATTCTGTAGGTTCATTTGGACGATGATTACCATTCAGTTTAAAACTAGGAGGTGCATTGCCGGTGAGGTTGCCATAAAGGTCATCTTGCACAATGTTGCCGCGATCATATGTAGCGACACTGCAATAGAGAAAGCGATCATCGGCGGTTGCGACGCCTTTGGCGAGTAAGTACCCTTGATGAGGTTCGTTGGTTTCCCAGAAAAAGCAGGTTTTAGAAAGCACTTGATGCTTGATCATACGCCATATGGCTGTGATGCGCTTTTCAGGGGTAAAATGGTATGTGGTGCGCGCGCCTAATGCATCATAAACATCGGTGTGTGCTGGGGCATATGCGAATGAAGCGATGGGTACTAGAGCATTTCCTTGACCGGCAGGCGCCAGCAACTGGCTCACTTTAATTTCTCCGTAGTTGATCTGAAGGCGTGTTCTGTCAGGATCGTCAATTCTGAGAAGTTTGCGCCACCGCCCTTTGCCTCCCTTCTTTTCAACGTAGTTATAATGAAGATGGCATGTCACTCCGTCAGGGGAGGTGATACTCTTCACAAATAATGTCGAGGGGTTTTGGTCTTTATAATGACACTTTAGGATATGCATGTCGTATTGAAGGGTTTGCCCATCGCTAGAGGTGATTCTTCCGTTGTTGATGTCGATGGTAGAAAACGTGAGCGTTCCAGAGGGATTTGTGGCGCGCATCCGACTAAGATCGCCGTGTTGGTCATACTCATAGAAAATACGATGACCGTTTGGTAGTCGTTCTTCATTTAGACGCCATGATTGTTGATAGCCTGGTTTGTTATAATAGGTACGAAGTCCTCCAGAGCCCAGCTTTAGTTGGCACGTGCCACCTAAAATTTCGTTTGCCCTGTAGAGTTCGCCATTTTGGTCGTAGCGATGGCCATTGAAAACATAGCCGGTGAAATCGATTGTCCTTTTCTTGATGCAGTCGCATCCTGGAATACCAGCGGTTGCGTAGTTGGTGTAGCCATGTTTATTAAGAGAGGTGGATTCGGCAACAGCTTGAGTAAATCCCGAGCCCATGCGACCCTTATAGATAACGCTAGCACCCTCTTGCTCTTCGATGGAAATTTTGCACTCGGATACGTTTTGAACAGTTTTATAGGGAACGATACCGTGAATTTTGAGGGGCAATTCCGTTCCAAAGCCCCGTCCTTGTGGAGGGTTTTCACGTCCATCTCCAGTGTCATAAGAGCGGTTGTAGCGCAAAGGGACGACAGCGTTTACTTGCAAGGCGTTGTCTGAAAGAAAGAAGTCTCCTGTGACGACGTTCACACAGTTGTAAACAGATGTTAACGGTTCGGAATTGGCTCCCAAGCGCATGTCTGGAAAAGTTTGATTCTCTTCAGAAAAGCAAAGGCAAGGTATGAGTAGAAGTAAGAATAGCGATGATATTGTTTTGTGCATACGAGGATGACTCCTGCTGAAGATTGGTAAAACAATAATTTGTCTCTACTCAATTAGCAAGAAATATTTAAAGGCCTAAAGCGCTGTTGTTAGTGCCGCTTCGGCGAAGCGGCGCTACAACGTGTAACAAAGGAATTCTGACCTGCTAATGCCAAATTGCGTCTCAATTTGGCATTAGCGTTGCCACTTTGCAAGAAAGTTATTGAGTCGTGATAAAGAAGAATTTGCTATAATCAAAGATGGCCTAATGGTAGTGCTCATAAAGAGCGGCGCCTCTTGGTACGGTTTTTGCATGAGGATGCCTATGAAACTCACTCAGCTTATGGAAATGTTTGCTAAGGAAGTCGGGCTGGATAAGCCTTTCCAACAAAACGAACAGGGCGCCTTCATCGTCCCGATGGAGCCTGAGCTTTCCTTTTTCGTGTCAGATCTTAATCCTGTTATTGGCCTGACATGCTCGGTAGCTCCCTGTCCTAAAACTGGGCAAGAAGGCTTCTATTCTCAAATGTTGTTAGGCGATCTCTTCGGGCAAGGTACTGAAGGTGCTGTATTAGGTCTTAGCGACGATGGGAATACTTTGACTCTCTCCAAAGAAATCGAGTACAATATTGATTATGAGCAGTTTAAGGAAGTCTTGGAAGATTTCATGAATGCAATCGATTTCTGGCGCACAGAGGTGTCCAATTACAAAGCATGAATTCCTGCCATTTAATCTGAGTCTGCCGTATAGTCGGTGACCCAATTGGGATTGTGAGTGACTATGACAGCAAAATTAATAGCTGAGGAAGGCGCTCTTGAAGGGCTTGTTCTCTCCTTCGATGAAGGCGATGAGTGGATCATCGGCCGTGACCCAGATACATGCCAAATTTTGGTGGAAGATCCCGAGGTTTCCAGGGAACATCTGGTCGCACGTAGAACGTCTGACGGCATTTCTATAGAAAATCTAAGTACCACGAATCCAGCTCTTGTCAACGACGAGCCGATCGATGGGGGGCGTGTTCTCAACCACGGAGACTCTGTCAAAATTGGTGGCGGAATGTTCCGTTACTACACAGAGATCGGTGGACATGAAATGGGATCTGGATCAGATCGCGCCGCACGTAATGATGCATCTGATGCTGCGCCACCAGATGATGAAAGCGATACCCTATTCGAGGAGCAGGGCGGCCAAAGCGACAAAATGCTGGCAGAAATCGACTTCAATGTATCAAGCACCGGCCGCTGGATGCTTAAGGTGATCGCTGGTCCTAATAATGGCGCTGAATTCGCCATGGAACCAGGTCACTCTTACATTATCGGCACAAACCCCGCGGCTTGCGATATCGTGTTTCATGATGGAACGGTTTCCCGCCAGCACGCCAAGTTAGCAATCAGCAGTGACAATCGCGTTGTTCTACAAGACTTAAAAAGCCGTAATGGTGTCTTTGTGGACGATAAAAAGATTAAGGGAAAGGCGGATCTCGTCTCCAATAGCGTTGTGGCTATAGGCACAACTCGCTTCCTCATTTTCGACAGAGAAGCTGACCGCTCCACCATCATCACGCCGCTACTGCCCTCCATTGTCAAAACACTGAAAGACGAAGATAGCAAAAAAACAGCGGCAAAAATCAAACCTAAAATAGACAAAATAGCGACACCCCCACCGAAAGCTGCCAAAAAATCCCCTCGAATGGCCGGTAAGCTCATCCTATTTTTATTGCTGGCAGGGTTGATAGGGATCATTGGAATGGCCACCACATCGCTATTCAGAGCAGCAGAAGTAGTGGCACCAAAGGTGGATTACCTTGGGGAACTGGAAAAAATCATGATGCGCTATCCCTCCGTCAAATGGACTTTTAACGAAAACAATGGGACGCTGCTACTCATTGGGCATGTGCTCAAAAATACGGATAAAGCACAACTCCTTTACAATCTTCAGGGCCTATCCTTCCTACGTGATGTCAACGAGAGAGACCTCGTCATCGATGAAATCACCCTCCAAAACATGAACCAGCTGCTAGGAAAAAATCCTGTCTGGCGCGGAGTGAATATGACAGTTCCGACTCCAGGTCGATTTGTGCTTAATGGCTACTTAGCTACCAGGGAACAGGCGGAAAAACTGTCGGATTATCTTGCCCAAAACTTCCCCTATCTCGATCTGCTAGAAAAGCGCATCTTCGTCGAAGAAGATGAACTGGCCAGTATTAGGTCTCTCCTAGCAGAGCAGGGATTCAAAGATGTTACGGTGCAAATGAGTTCTGGTGAGCTGACCTTAGCAGGTAATGTTAATGCTGGTAAGGGGCCTGTTTTGGAAAGACTACTTATTAATTTCAAAAAAGATGCTGCTGTTAGAACTATCAAGAATTATGTGGTCGAACTGGCAGCCGAAAGTTCAATTGTTGACCTCTCTGATACTTACAAAGTTACCGGTTCTTCCAACCGAAAAGGGACTATTGTTAATGTTGTTATCAATGGTCGAATATTGGCTCCTGGGGACGCTCTGGATGGCATGACAATTAATGAATTAAAAAGAGATGTTATCTATTTAGAGAGAGAAGGTGTTAAGTATAAGATTGAATATAATAAGTAATTTATGTTAGAATATGTTTATAGGAAAAGTAGGCCAGCGAAAGATCATTTTCAAACAAGGGTATGAATCATGTTTGGTCTAGGAAAAGAAAAAAACAAAAATCCTTCCATGGAACAATTCGACCTAGAGAAGGATCTTTCCACCGCTGCCCAACGTAAAGAAGTTCAGCAACGCACCCAGGCTAGAATGCTGCAAATTAAGAGCTTGCTTCGGGCAGGCTTATCCAAAGATGAGTTTAACGATTTTGGATATCTACTCCATGGATACGCAGCATTACTGAAAGTGGTAGCACGATTTGGCGCAAAAGCCTAGAATTATCGCGGGTCTCGCTTGACCCACTACAATTTAGTTAAACCAATACGCCGTAATTAGCGGTCATAGGTTATTTTACAAGGAACGTTAGGAGGCCATTATGGCAGCTACTCCGAGAGAAGCCTTCAGTATGGAGGCTCTAGTCAATATTGTAGACGCCGCCACAGTAAGTGCGAAAGCAAAGTTGACCCAGATCAAACAGCGCAGAAGTGCTATCAGTATTGCCGACATGTTTGACATGCAAATGCTGATGAACCACCTCTCGCAAATGTCTGAGATGTCAACAGCGATAGTAAACGCCGCGAACTCTGCGATTGTATCAATGGCTAGGAACGTCAAAGGTTAATGACCGGTTAAAGTCTCTGCGCAAGCACAGGCAGCGCAGAGACTACCGGTTAGCAACCCACGACATCGGTATGTTACGAACTAGACAACGCGTTTTCAACAGAAGCTCTCACCTTTCTAAGGGGATTGATAAATGGCCGAAGATGACAAGTTAGAGGATTTCAGACACGACTTTGCCTTACTGATCGAGGCCGGTTTCGTCGCTGTAAAGCAACTAGACGAAGTCAGCGCTCGACGGTTGTTCGAAGCAGCACAGGTACTGCGGCCGGATAGCACAGCGCCCCAAATTGGATTAGGCTACATTGCTTTAAATAAACTGGAAATAAAAGAAGCTTCCACGATTTTTGAAGCAGTTGTTGAGAAAGAACCGGAGAACTATCTCGCTCAAGCGTTCCTAGGCATCAGCTACTTGCTGATCAAGGCCAAGCGTAAGAGGGGTGAAGAGCTGATCAGCGATGCGGCTGAAAAGACCACTGATCCTACAGTTAAGAACTTGTGTAGCCTCTCACTGGATTGGGCAGACAAAGACCTTAAGAAGAAGGATAAAGATAATAGAGCGCCCTTTTTCTCTAGTGCACATAATAATGAGGAATCGGAAGACTCCAAAAAGTAACCCATACAGATACTCTCTGGCTGCCTCGGCGAGGCAGCCCCACAAAGGAAGAGTATCTGGAAGTAACCCATACAGATACTCTCTGGCTGCCTCGGCGAGGCAGCCCCACAAAGGA
>CAYTFC010000001.1:43861-63697 GCA_964436955.1 uncultured bacterium
AGAGTATCTAAAAGTAAAAAATAGATCTTTACCACCTCTTTCAAGAGGAGGAACATATGTCGGACAGCGAAAAAATTGAGAAAATCGGCAAGATCTCGTCAGTCATGGGTGACGACGAAAAGGTTGACCGTTACAGTAAAATAGTTCCGAACCGCGAATATTTCGAACACCTAATGGAGCAGAAGGTCTCCAAGGAACAAGCGGGCGAGGCAATACGTGTTGAAGAAGCTCACAAGCCAACTCCCATGGAGGAAGCCCAACGCTTGAGCAGGCGGCTTGAGTCCACTACCGAAACTCCATCAATGAAGCAGCTATTAACTCAAGCCGAAAATACAGTCGAAAAAATTGATTCGGTAAAGAGAAAGCTAGCTACTCCTGAGCTTGGTCTCCCGCCATCAGTTCAAAACGTTCTGCGCAGCAAGCTGACACATATCGATGAAAGCTTAAAAATTGCATTATCCAAAGTAGGCGTTGATTATGTCCCCCCAGACAAGCCAAAAGGCTTAATTTCTCCTGTCCAACGTTTTATTGGATACCTCACACATTCGCAAGGACAGTTAGAATCTCTAGGCGCGGAAGCACAGCGTTTACATGACAACAGGGACCAACTTTCAGCTTCGTCTTTGTTATCGATACAGTTAAAAGTAGGACTTATTCAGCAGCAGCTGGAGTTCTTCTCTAACGTATTAAATAAGGCGCTTGAATCGACAAAAACGATCATGAACGTCCAAGTGTAATTCTCCTATTCGTAGCGGTACGAATCTACCAGCCCTCAACCGAGCTTTAAGAGAAAGACTATGGACCTTGACGAGCAATTAGAAAATATTTTTACGAAGCTTGATGAGATCAAGCTTACAACGGTCAATGGCCGCATTACCGAGGTCATTGGCACGCTGATAAAGGCCGTCGTTCCGCAGGTAAAGATCGGAGAGGTCTGCCTAGTCCTACGCGATGGATATGATCCGCTACAATGCGAAGTTGTCGGTTTTACTAGAGATGAAGTACTGCTCTCTCCTTTGGGAGAGATGCATGGGATTGGGCCATCGTGTGAGGTCATCGCCACACGGCTGCCTCTTGGTATTAAAGTTGGCAACAACCTCCTAGGACGCGTCGTTAACGGCCTTGGCGAACCTTTGGATGAAGAGACTAAAGGGCCTTTGATTCTGGATGAATATGTTCCAGTCATCCGAGCTCCTCCTGACCCCCTTAAACGTAAACGTATCGACAAACCTATTGAGGTGGGCGTACGTGCAATCGATGGTGCCCTAACTGTTGGTATTGGACAACGTGTTGGGGTATTTGCGGCGGCTGGCGGCGGTAAATCTACTCTATTGGGTATGATCGCCAGAAACGCCCGAGTTGACGTTAACGTTGTCTGTCTAGTTGGGGAAAGGGGTCGAGAGTTAAAGGACTTCATCGAAAAAGACTTGGGTCCTGAGGGACTAAAGCGCTCTGTTCTGGTCGTTTCCACATCAGACCAAGCCTCCCAACTGCGACTTAACGCCGCTTATGTTGGGACAGCTATTGCGGAATACTTCCGAGACCAAGGCAAGTCTGTCATTTTGATGATGGACTCCGTCACACGTTTTGCGCGAGCTCTGCGTGAGGTAGGATTGGCTGCCGGCGAACCGCCAGCTAGAGGTGGTTATACTCCATCGGTTTTCTCCACACTTCCAAAACTGTTGGAGCGTGCAGGACGTAGTGAAACTGGTTCAATTACAGCCTTTTATACCGTACTGGTAGCTGGTGATGATATGAACGAGCCCGTCGCTGACGAGGTACGTTCCATCCTGGACGGTCACATCATTCTTTCGGCGGAGTTAGCCCGCTCCTATCACTATCCGGCCATTGAGGTTTTGTCATCCGCCAGCCGGGTTATGACGTCCATTGTGAATAAGGAACACCTCACGCTTGTAGGGCAGTTGAAGGAAGTACTGGCTAACTACAAAAAGAACGAACTACTCATCAAAATCGGTGAATACAAACGTGGATCCGATAAAGCAGCTGACTTTGCCATCGACCATGTCGATAGCGTAAACAAATTCCTCAAGCAATCAGTCGACGAAAAGTGTTCTTTTGAAGAAACGATGCGGCTATTGCGAGTGGCATTGAAATAAGGGGTAACCCATGCCGGCTCCTTACCCCCTCGCCCAAGTTCTGGATATTAAGCGCAGACGGGTTGATGAAGCGGAAAAGAACGTAAAGCTTAAAGAAGAAAGTCTTCGTAAAGAACTACAAATTTTAGAAGAGAAAAAGGCAGCCAGAGATAAAGTTCAACAGCATCACGATGACAAGCTGCGTCAGTTACGAAATGAAATGGATACAGGCACTACCACTGAGAAGATCACGCAAGGTAAAGTATACCTAAAGGTCTGCCAAGAAAAAGTAATAATAGAAAATAAAAAAGTAGCTGAACAACAGGAACAAGTCGAATTAGCCGAAAGAAACGTAGAGGTGGCTAAGCAAGAGCTTAAAAAACGCCGTACGGACGTCGACAAGTTTGTGAATCATCGCAAGGATTGGCTCAAGGACCAACAAAAAGAAATCGCTATCCAAGAAGAACGTGACGAAGACGAGCTAGGTTCCTTGATGCATAACTTGCGCAAGCGAAAAGGGTATTAAACCTGGGATCCAAAAAGGAGAAAAAATATGTCTGAAGCTGATAAATCCATCTCAGGGTTAGGTCATAATCGTGATCTTGCAGGCGCCTCACGCTCCCAATCCGGTAGGCCTTCGCGACTCCCTGAAGACAAGGATAAATTCAAACGCATTGTGGAACGCGATGAGCGCTCATCCTCCGAGGAAGATGATGCGGAGGAAGTCGCTGAAAGAGATTCTCAATCAATTTTTGATTTATCCTCTAAAAAACCTAGGCAGGACATGCCTGTACAACCAATAGCCCCACCTGCATCACCCTTTGACCTAGTGAGCAAAGCGGATGCAAAAATTAAAGCCGTTGGCATGGACCGAGAAGCACCTTCCGACCTTACGGGACTTATAGCCAAAGATAAGCCAGATACCCCTACAGTTCAAGGACGTAGCTTCGCACAAGTACACGAAGACCTTAGCTCCATTAACCCTGGGCATCTGACAGTCAGTAACGTTTCGGAAGCTGTACAGTCGTCTGATACAAAAATGATGACGCTACCCGATCGACAATCACTGATTGACCAAATAGTAGCTAAGTTATACACCATAAAGTCGGGTGACGTAACAGATACAATCATGAAGATCAAAAATCCGCCCGTATTCGAGGGCAGTGAGTTGGTCGTTACATCGTATAACTCGGCGCGGGGTGAGTACAATATCGCGTTTACAAACCTGACGCAGGAAGCAAAGCAGTTGTTGGACAGCCAACGCGCAGCCTTACTACGAGACCTAGCCGATAGTGGATATGTCGCCCACATTGTGGTCACAACAACAGAACCCTATCGACCAATGATGGCTCAGGCCGATCCTCAGGGACAAGGTCAAAACCAGCAGTCAGGTGAAGGTAAAGAAGGACGCAAAGGACAAAGAGGCCAACAAGACCAGCCAGAGCGCCAGCAAGGGTAACAAAGAATACGCAAGGGAACACTGACACGTGGCAATAATGACAAAATCCTACAACTGGTTAAAGGTAATACCCCCAGAGCTGGTAAAGCTTCAGGACCTATCGACAACTGGGGCGCCGGAAGCTTTTTCCTGGCAGGCTCTTTCTGAGAGCTTGGCCCAGCGTTTTGAACTATCAGATCTCGTTATCACTCCCCAATCTACTCGATGGATGAGCGAAAAAGAGCTGGGAGCTTCCTCTGGCAAGCAAGCGGTTCTTAACTATAGCATGGCAGGATTGCCAGGAACTGTCTCTTGGTCCATGTCAGAAAGGGATTTGGCCATTCTAATGGCGGCTTTGCTTACACAATCCGCCCATCCACTTGACTATTCTGACCGAGACTTCCAAAAAGGATTTTATCGCTTTATCGGAATAACCCTCGCTAATACTCTTCCCCAACTAGGGTTCCAAGGCGATTATGCCCTAGCCTTGCTTGAGGATGAAAGCTCGCCTCGTGGCCCAGCCGTCAGCATAGATATAGAGGTTGCGTTGCTTGGTGTAACCGTAAAAGGACGCGCTACCGCCTCCGAGGAACTTGTTAAAGAATGGAAGGAACGGTTTGCCAGTACATCTGGAGCCGCTAGCTTGGATGCATCCATGGTCAAGGATGTCGATATTATTGTTGCTCTAGAAGCTGGCAAAGTAACATTGCACCCTTCCGAACTCAAGCAGATCCATAAAGGTGACTTCATTATTCTCGACTCCTGTACCATTCTACCAGGGGAAGATAAAGGACGCGTCATGCTTACAGTACGCGGAATGCCCATCTTTCGCGGAATGCTGAAAGAAAATAAAATAAAAGTGTTAGAATATCCGCTATATCACAAAGTAGAGACGACAATGGATAGCAATACGGGACTGAATTTCGATGATGAAGAGCACGAGGATCTTGGACTGAGCGAAGAAGGTGCTGAGCCCGGCGTAGGTACGGGGGAAGGCCCTTCCTTGGCTGAGCGCGCAAAGGATATTCCAGTCACCATATCCATCGAAGTAGGACGCCTGAATATGAAGCTCGATAAATTGATGCAGATGCAGCCTGGACAACTCCTTGAATTGGATGTTAACCCAGAAGAAGGAGTCAGCCTTGTCGTGAATGGCCAATGCATCGGCAAAGGAGAGCTGTTAAAGCTTGGAGAAGTCCTAGGTGTACGCCTCCTGGAGCTAGGATAGGCCGCCAATGCCTCTTCCCGAATTCCACAAAAAGCATACCTTACCTGGAGTTCCAATCCAAAAAGAGCCAACGTCGTCTGAACCTGTTCCTAAGCAAATAGGTTTATACGCCATTGAAGGGTTGTTTCGCGAAGGCGGCATGTCTCTATTGTATCTTGCCACGCATCATACCACCAATGATCCGGTCATCATCAAAGTTCTAAAGCCGCAGTTTCGTAGTAATGCAGAAGTGATTAAGAAGTTCAATGCAGAAGCCAAAATCTTAAAGTTAGCCGATCATCCCAATATCGTTGCTCTATATGACCACGAAGTTTGGGAAGGAAGCCCTTATATCGCCCTAGAGTTTATTCCCGGCGAATCCCTTCACAGCATCATTACGCACAACCCCCTATCTTTAAAACGCGCTGTGGAAGTGATTCTAGAAATAGCCTATGCCCTGTGTCACCTGCATACTCTTGGGGTCATTCACCGCGACCTTAAGCCCGAAAACATTATTCTGACGGATCAAAATAACGTAAAGTTAATCGACCTGGGCGTTGCCCAAATGCTCTCAGAATCGGAAAAAAAATCGGGCCAAAAGACTCATTTAGTGGGAACTCCCATCTACATGAGTCCTGAGCAGCATGCACAACCAGATTCTGTGACTTATGCCTCCGACATCTATTCATTAGGCATCATTGGCTATGAATTAGTGCTAGGAAAGCTAAGTCACGGCCAAATTCAGCTCGCTTTAATGCCTAAGGGACTGCAAAAAATCATCGCAAAAACACTTCAAAAAAGACCAGAAGATCGTTATCAAGATGTTGTGGACTTCATTACGGATCTTTCCGCATATTTAAATTCTTCCTCATTAGAACGTGAACGCAAAAGTGTGGATCTATTAAGTGAAATGTCCGAGCACTTACAACAAGCGCAGGCGATTCTACTTCCAAGCCAAGTCCCTTCGTGGGTGCATACAGAGGTTGGTGTCGCGTTCTATAAAGGTGTGGGCATTGGTGGAGTTTATTTCGACTTCTTCGCACTACCAGATGGATGCTATGGAGTGGTGATGGCTGAACCCTCAGCTAAAGGGGTCGAAGGAGTTCTCTATACCGCCGTATTACGTGGCATGGTACGCACACTATGTCGTCTCACAACGCAGCCAGTAAGCCTTATTACATTCTTGAATGATCTTGTTGTGCGTGACACTACTAATAAAATTTTCTGGCTAAGCTATCTAGTGCTGTCACCACGTACAAACAAGCTCCATTTTATTTCCTGCGGGCGCTCTAAGCTGTGGCAGTTACGAGCCACCGAAACTCAAGCGGAGAAGGTCAATGCAGAGAATCCACCGCTTGGAACCAAATTATTTTCCGAGTTCGAAGAAGTGACAATTCCTTGGAATATCGGGGATTTTCTTTGCCTTCACACGACAACTATCTGCAGCGATACTCCCGAATTCGAGGCTGCATTCGACGAAAAAACCTTCGCAGAAAGTCTTGTGAACACCACGGGCGTAAACACCCAAAAGCATATGGAAGCAGTCCTGCGTAAAGCAAGCGCTAGTGATCGTCCTCAGTTGGAGCGACGTCTTATGTGTCTTCTGGGCATCCGCCGCCTTCGTTAATCTGGAAAAACGCCTTACAAAAATATTTTTTAGGATTTTTACCACAGAGGCACAGAGACTCTGTAGTAAAAATCCAAAAAAATCAAAGTTCAATCAGGTCGTAATAGTTAAATAGCGTTACGAATCTTCAGTAAATAATTATTATGGATTTTTATTCTAATACCACATATACTGAAAACATAATTTCGAGATAGACAATGATACAACATAGTTATCAATTAACCCGGCACCCTATCGGATCGTTACGGGAAATGTGGCACATATCGTATCCCTTGATGCTGTCGTTTGTTTCCGGCAGCCTGATGATGCTTGCCGATCGCTTCTACCTAGCTCACTACTCTTTAGCCGCCTTAAATGCCTGCGCTAATGCTGGTATGGCCGTTTGGGTGTTCTTGATAGTCCCCATGATTACGGCTGGCATCTCAGAGGTGTTTGCAGGACAACATCATGGCGCCGATGAAAAGCATCGTATGGGCGAACCTGTATGGCAAATGATCTGGCTAGCTATCCTGTGCACACCATTACTATGGGCAATCGCTCATTATGCAGGGCCCTATATCTTCTGGGGCACAGGCAACGAAGTCAACGAGATCGCCTACTTTAGCTATGTCCTCTTTTTTGGACCCTTTTTCGTTATTGGAACATCCCTCAGCGGCTTTTTCATTGCGCGAGGCTCCGTCAAACTTGTGACAACCTGCACCATCATCACCAACGTCTTCAATATCGCACTCGCACCAATCATGATATTTGGCGCAGGACCCGTCCCCTCCATGGGTGTCGAGGGCGCTGCTATTGCCCTGGGCCTAAGCAATATGTTGGGAGTTCTGATCTTTTTGTCCATTTTCCTCACGCGACATAATCGTGAAAACTATGGCACCGGCAATTGGAGATTTCATCTCAAAGTATTTCGAGAATGCATTCGAATCGGTTTACCCTCTGGACTGGGACACATCAATGAATTGCTGGCGCATTTCGTGTTTTTTAGACTTGTGATAATGACCGGTGGGTATGGATTAACCATCGTATCACTAGTTCAGAGTGTGTATTTGGCTGGACACTTTATGATAGAAGGGGTGTCCAAATCTGTGACTGCCATTGCCTCAAACCTCATTGGAGGTGGCCAAACCCAACTGCTTAATAAGGTGCTTTGGAGTGCCATCAGACTCCTAGCCATCTTTACACTCATTCTGGCAAGCCTCATGCTTACCGCCCCCGAAGTAATTTTTGGTGCGGTGATGTCGCCAGATGACAGTGCTCTTCTATCCGACCCTATTTTTGTGGGTTTACTGGAGCGTAGTTTAAGATGGATTTGCTGCTTTTACCTCTTGGATGGTCTTTGCTGGAGTCTTGTTGGTATGCTTACCGCGGCTGGCGACACCAAATTCATCCTCTTTGTGGGTACAGTCTTTAACTGGTTGCTCTATGTCGTCCCCGTTTACTTCGTTTTGAACGTGTTCGGGGGAACGGTTGACTACGCCTTTATGACCATCGCCTTGTGCACAGTCGTAATGGTATTCACCTACTTCATGCGATACCGCAGCAAGCGTCACATCTACGTCGTCGCCTAATGAATTTGCTTCATCTGCATAATCTAATGCAAATAACATGCAGATAAAGTTTCAACCCAACTTCATAGCTACGTCGAAAGTACCAATTGTCCAAACAATACGAAAATCTTCTATAGGTTATTTTCGATTTTTGACCTTTTCGAAAATAAGCCCTGGACTAGAGGCCAATGTCGTCAAAATAGTGAATTTCGTGCAGACGTGACAAATATGACATTACAGGTCCTTTACGTCTTTTCTCCTAAGTCCTTTATGTCGTTTTCGTCCTTTACGTCCCTTGTCCTTTTGGTCCTTTGTTCAGTGCACCAAAAGCATGGTAATAACAGCACCTTCTTAAAAAAGGCAAAAATGTACTAGATCAATCTCTTTGAAAAGGACCAAAAGGACAAGGGACGTAAAGGACTTAGGAAAAAGGACGCAAGGGACATTTTTAAGTGCTTCGCTACGGCGACGAAAACCCGTGGTGGTCAAATGTAACGTGAAAATCCGGAAGATTAGATACGGAGGAGGTGGGATTCGAACCCACGGTACGCTATTAACGTACACACGCTTTCCAAGCGTGCTCCATCAGCCACTCGAACACTCCTCCGTGAGCCGACGAGTTTACCGTATCCCTTAAAAATAAGCAAGAAATTGGCTGGCATTCATAGCTGTGCCCAATGGGTGCGATGAACTCAGGGAGTATCGTAACTCTTTCATTATTAATCATGGATTGATAAAATGGTTGGCGTTGTTAATTTCCAAGGGAGGGAAACATGAACACATTGAGCCTATGTCTAAGTGCCGGATTAGCCTTATCTGGCTTTAACGAATCAGATTTGAAGACCCTGTCAGCCGCGTGCGAGCCAAAAGCTGCATCTAATTATGTAGTCTCTGCAAGTCCATGGAAAAGCTATACCTACACAATGCCTTCAGGGGAAAATATTCAATTCGCCATGCCTGGCCAACCTGAATGCCATACCGAAGAAGGGGTTTTGGCTATCGCAACAGTGGTAGAGGAACAAGGATATGCCTTAATCGTCGCTGGAGTAACTATTCCCGAAGGTGTGCCCTCATTAAAAGATCAACTAGAAATTATTCAACAGATGGCTCGTATTGAAGAACTTAATGTCAGCGGGATATTAGGTGAAAGAAACGGCTTAGAGTTCCTAAGAACTGTAATCGAGTTAAAGCAACTGCAAGGATTTTTGACATCATATACGTTTATGACAGAGCGCGGTCTTTACTCGCTTACCGGTTTTAGCTCGGATTCTACTGCCGGTAGCTATGCTATAGATCAACTGTTCGATTCCTTCTCATTTCTGTAGCAACTGATCTTTTCCCAACCTCCAACGAGGTTGGGAACAAAAAGCTAGCTTTGTCTTAGCATGAATAGTTAAATACGGTTCATGTGACAACAGGTGGCCTAATATGACTATTGAGATCGAAGAAGACCTCGGCGACGGAGATATCCATCTTCGCGATAAGTTTCAATTTGAGGTCAAATCCGAGTACTCGCCCATTGCTGGGCGCGCTGCAAATACGTATACAATCGAATATTTCTTTTTCATCCCTAATGCCCTACAGATAAACAAGCACACGTATACAAAAAAAGATTTTTACTATGATCAAACCAGCTTGATTCGCCTCAAAACCCCTCATGTCCCCCTCTCCGAGTTAGCAGATCCTTTTGACCCCCACTCTCCGCTAGCTCGTATTGCGCAAATGTACAAGGAGCCTTCACCTCCGAACGAGAAAAACGTTCTAACGGAGCTTAAACTCTATGCGAATATGGTACGCAGCGACATTCGGGACCGCTCTCAAGTATTGTTAGACCGATTGAAACACCAAGACTCACACGAACGCGCTTTCGAAGGGCTCGCAATTTTATGCTCAGAAATAGAAGCGTTACGCACTAGTTATCACGCACTTCTACATCAATTTGCTTCTGGATGGCAGGAAACACGTTTGGCTGACTATGGGCAATATATCGATGAGTTTGTAAGTCTTACAGTCGAAACATACCTCACCCAACTTCTAAAAGAATTATATGCATCGCGAGACCCCGCTACACGAGATACCATTCAAATAGTAACCAATCGGGTTCTATGGGAAACCAAGCATCGTGAAACCACCAAGGAAAAATCACAGTTTTCGGAAGATCCTGAGAAGAATCGCGAATATCATGTCTATCGTTCGGGATTGCTCAAAAAGTTCGTTTGGCAGGCACTGTTTCTGAATATTACACGCAAGGAACCAGCGGCTCACTTCAAAGAAGTTGCTGCAGTCGTCGCAGCTGGAATTGCAATGCTAATGTATATGGGCTTTTTAACCTGGCAGATGCAGGGACTATTCGTTAATTCAACAGCATTTATTCTTTTGGCAGTCTTTCTCTACATCATTAAAGACCGCCTCAAAGAAGGAATCAAAAATGTCTCAGCCACTTTTGCCACACGCTGGTTTCCAGACTATCACACAGATATTGAAACCCCTAATGGCGAAACAAAGATTGGCTATTTGAACGAGTACTTTTCTTTTTTAGCCGTAAAAGAGCTGCCCCAAGAAATCACACAAATTCGCAATACGGGCTTTCACACAGAACTGGAACGAGCTGAACGGCTAGAAAATGTGCTCGTATACAAAAAAGAAGTTACTCTCTTCTCACAGTCAGAAGACACACATGCCCACAGTTCTGAAATCAATGACATTTTTCGCTATAATATTGCTCGCTTTTTGCTTAAGGCCAGCGATGCCTATAAAGAACATCTTGAAGTGGAACCGCACACTGGCGAGCTCAAATCCATTCGCGTCCCCAAGGTCTATCACATCAATATCATCATGCGACGCACATTCCGGACAACTGAGGGAAAGAAGGGAAGCGACCTGCGAAAGTTTCGCATTGTTGCCGACAAGGAAGGCATCAAGCGCATCGAAAAAGTTCTGTAAACTTGGTATAGATAAAGGACATAAGGGGACCAAAGGGACTTCGAAAAAAGGGACATAAAGGACAAAAGAACCGTGCATTTTTTGTTCCTTAGGTCTCTTATCCAAAGTCTCTTAGGTCCTTTTCGTCCCTTTGGTCCCTTGTCCCTTATGTCCCTTTTCTAGTTTCGAGCAATCCAACTTGCTCCCCCATGTTTCAAGATGCTTTTGTAAAAAACTCGTAATTAGGCCATAATAATGGCAAATAAATAGCAGGGATCGGTCTAAAATGATTTCATCATGGCTTCGGCCGCTAGTTTTTTTAATCGTTTGTACTACGACCTCTTTATTTAGCGCAGATAAACCTCTCGTATTAGTCAGCGTCGCACCCTACAAATACCTCGTCGAACGCATCGCTGGCGATACAGTCTCTGTCGGATTGCTTGTACCCCCTGCCGCGAATGTGCATACCTATGAGCCGTCAATGAAGCAAGTTCTGGCTTCAGGCAAAGCAGACATGTGGTTCCGGATTGGCGAATCATTTGAACCGCGTGTGATCAAAGCCATCACTGCCTATAACCACACATTAGCACTGGTTGACTTAAGACAAGGCCTCAACCTAATTGAGGGTGAAGGCTGTGGATGTCATGAAGGCTGCTGCCATCCAGAAGGCAAGGATCTGCATTTTTGGCTGAGCGCACGTCTCATGCAAGCTCAGGCAAAAACGGTTGCAGAGGCCCTCATCAAGCGTTATCCTCAAAATGCCACGCAATACCAAAAAGCCTTAAACGAACATTTGGCAGAACTCAATTCATTGGATCATGAGCTAGAGGGTATTTTACAGCCCGTTCATGGCAAAACGGTATTGGTCACACATCCAGCTTACGCGTATCTTTGCCGCGATTACGATCTTTTTCAGCTATCTGTGGAGACGGAAGGCAAAGACCCTTCCTCCAAAAAGCTGACAGCCATCCTAAACAAAGCTGAAGCGCTAAAGGTAAAAACCATTTTTACCCAAACGCAATACTCCGACAAAGCAGCTAAAATTATTGCGCAGCGCTTAGCAGCTTCCCTAGTACTGCTTGATCCCTATGCCGAAAACTACATGATGAACCTCGTGATGATTTCCAAAAACTTTGCACGGCCCTAATGACCAACGAAAATGTAATTGTCGCCAAGGACCTCTGCTTCGCTTACGGTAGCGTTCCTGTACTCACCAATGTTTCTTTTGAAATACAGGCAGGCGAGTTTCTCGGCATCATCGGACCAAACGGCGGCGGCAAAACCACGCTACTCAAACTCTTGATGGGATTTCTAAAACCCGATTCTGGAAAGCTGGAAATTCTAGGCGAGTCCACCTCAGAAGCCCGCCAGAACGTCGGCTATGTACCCCAACGCCTTCCCTTCGATCGCTTATTCCCCATTTCCGTAATGGAAGTTGTGTTGGCAGGACGACTCGCTCACCTTCCTTGGTATGGAGCCTTTAGTGCACGCGACAAAGAACTAGCGCGGGAAGCACTAGAATCTGTCGAACTCTCCAATTTTGCTGATCGCGCATTTGGCTCATTATCGGGTGGACAAGCACAACGCGTGCTTATCGCAAGAGCCCTCGTATCGCAACCAAGACTATTGCTGCTCGATGAACCCACCAGCAGTGTCGATGTCGAAGCGCAAGCAGAAATTTATGGTTTGCTAGCCAAGCTGCGCGGAACGATGACACTTGCCATGGTAACGCACGATTTGCAAACAGTCATTGAACGCGTCGACCGCGTCTTGTGTGTGCAAGGCGTTGCGATACCGCTTAAGCCCGAGGAAGTGTGCCAGCACTTTACTGTCGGCCTGTACCACACACCTCTTATTATGCCTACGCGCCAAAACAGGAAGAACCCCTAGATGTTTGGCTTTTTCGAAGCAATCGCCACTAATCCCCTGCTCCTGGCTGCCATCTTAGCTGGATTGGGAGCCTCAGTTGTTAGCGGAATCATTGGATCCTATGTTGTTGTCAAAAGAATCGTATTCATCAGTGGCAGCATCTCTCACTCAGTGCTAGCGGGAATGGGCCTCTGCCTATGGCTGCAGCGTACGCAAGGCATGGAATGGGCCACGCCGCTTAGTGGAGCATTGATTACCGCCATTATTTCAGCGCTCTTGATCGGTTGGATACATCTTCATTATCGCGAAAGAGAAGATTCCGTTATCGCAGCCTTGTGGTCAGTTGGAATGGCCATTGGTGTCGTCTTTATCTCGCAAACACCCGGTTACAATGTCGAGCTCAATAACTTTTTGATTGGGAATATCCTCTGGGTAGCCCCTAGCGACCTACAGCTTTTATTTGGGCTGGATGCCATCATTCTCTTGATCGTCCTGTGCCTGCATAAGCGATTTTTAGCCATCTGCTTTGACGAAGAACAAGCGCTCTTACAAGGCCAACCCGTTAAGGCACTCTACCTGCTTTTGCTGGTACTTGTGGCGATAACCACCGTTGTGCTCATTCAAGTCGTCGGGATCATATTGGTCATCACCATGCTCACCATCCCAGCCGCAATTGCCAACCTTTTTACTGGCCGCCTCTCCACCATGATGGCATTAGGCGTTGGATTAAGCGCCTTATTTTCCTTCTCAGGAACCATGGCCGCCTACCATCTAGATTGGCCCGCTGGGGCCACCATCGGCTTAGTTGCCGGGCTCGCCTATGGACTAACTCTGATGGCTCGTCGAAACTATTTAAGAAGATAAAAAAAAGGACTTTGGCTTTCACCAAAGTCCTGTTTCGGAAAGAGAGGGATTCGAACCCTCGATACCCTTGCGGGTATGCGTCCTTAGCAGGGACGTGCTTTCGGCCACTCAGCCATCTTTCCAAAGAAATTGCCATAATACTAGCAGGAAAGCTCACGAATTGCAAGGAAACAGCATATCATTTCGCAAACATGTTTGCAGCAACTTGCATCGGTCTTTTGGCCAGTTTGGTGACATTTAGTGCGTTTCGCCAACCGAAGTGCCCATCTACATCGGTATCGAGTAACGCATAGACTGCTAGCCGCGGATGCAGCAAGGTAATTCTTAAATCACTCTTTATATCGCCTTAACTCCTTTATTGTAAGGTTTTAAGATTGTGAGAGGTGGTTTTATGTATAACTTAAGTTCTATGTATAATTTTGTTGTAGGCTCACGTGTTGTAGAAGCTGAGAAAATAGCTAATCGGTATCTCGATTCCCGTTATCAAAGCATGATATCGAGAGCCAAACATAGCGTACATCACAGCGCAGGCCTGGTTTTGGCTGTTATGCGATTGGCTGTAGAAGTTTTTACAGAAGGAACGTACCAAGCAGCTAACATACTCCTTCAGCCCTTGCTTCCTACGGCAATGGTACTCGCAGGGATATCTGTTTTAGGAATGCCCCATTTTGCAATCGCAATATTAAAAAAATTCACGGCTTTATATCCTTTGACAGTGGAAATATTAAAAACTTTGCCAGTATCAACATTTTCAATGGTCCCCAGCGGGATTGGCGTGATTGTAGCAGCCACTGTGATGACTCGTCTTATGGATGAGAATTTTACTTCACTCGGAAAGAAAGATTTTAACCGCCATCTGGGATGGCTCCTAGACCCCAAAACTGCTGCTTTGGCTGACATACACGCCTACAAAAAGCAACGGGTTTTTGATATTCTGAAACATTTCGGCATAGGGACAACGGTCATCGTAGGAATTGCCTTAATGGGAGTGGCGGAAACAGTACAACTTCACAAATTGAGAAGGTTTTTTCTATCCCAAAGCTAGAAAATAAGGGAAAAAATTGGGGCTGCCATTTCGCCGAAGCGGCATTAACTTTGTGTAAACTCATATCGCGGAAGCGATATAGGACAAAACCATAACAATTCAGACCTATTTTCAAAGGTGCGCAAAGTACAATTTTAAATCAGCAAGTCGAAATTCTCGTAGACGCATAATGGCAAGAGGGTTGGTGACCGAATCCCTTTCTCACCTAAACTAGCAATAAGATCTTGTGTCTTTTTGGCTTTTTCAATGTCCCCAGTTACGCTATAGATACGTTCCAATAGTTCTAGAGCATCGACATACATCTCTTCCTTTAAAGCATCCTGAAGATATCTCTTAGCCTCTTCAAATGAAATTGACGGCTCGTCTGGCGCAAAAGCACACCGAGCAAGCGCTATGGATAGATTTCCAGGAATCGGTTTATCGACAAAACGGATCTTTGCTTCCCAATAGCCCCCAAGCATTTCGTCCCATCGGCCCACTTGCTCACAAGCATAGCCTAGAAAAGCATGGAATTGCCAATCGTCTAAACAGAGATCTAGCCTCTCGACTCGTAATGCGGAGATTATTTCAACGGCATATTCCGCAGACTTTTCGCTGTCTAATAGAAGGCGGTGCACTAATCGCAACGAATCCTCAAACGATATGACATTTACAACGCCTCTAGGATCGACCTGATGAAAGAAGGTCCAGTCGCTCTTTTGTATCCAGACCATAACTTGGTCTCTACTTGCGCGTACAATGTTCACTACAAGACTTGAGGATGGCCTATCAAACTCTAAGGGGTGACTAGTATAGGGAACCCAGTAGGGGGGAGCAAGTGGCCATTGAAGCTCTTTTTCTTTAATTAATTGATTGTACTCATCTACCTTATCTTTTCTTCCCTCAATGCCTTTATACAACGACCGTAGACCGTATAAAACGTTTAAGCATGGACTTTCCTGTAATACTTCATTAAATAAAGTTTCAGCTTGTTGGAATGAAACACAGGGAACACCATACTCGCCTCCGCAATTAGCAAGGGTCATTTTTAGAAAGGGGGGAACTGGCTTTGTGCGGCGCACAGCACGCCTAATAGCAAAGTACTGTTCCGAGCTTCTATAAGCCGTAACACAGACTTCTCCCAACAGCACTTCGAAGCCCCATGCTTGTTTCCAAGTTTCAGGTGATGCCTCTTTGACGGCATACAACAACCTTCTAGTAAACTCTCGCCCATCCTCATCGAAGTCAAAATGATTTTGAAAAAGTAAATTGGATAAACGTAATGCATCTTTGAATGACAGAACGTTGCACACATGCCTTGGATTTATCTTAAACAAATCCAACCATCTACCTTCTCGTATTATAGAATCAAGCCGATCAAATGATTTCATATTTGCGGTTCTTTGGGTCAACAATAAAGGCGTTTTCAACCTTTCGCGCTTTGTTTGAATGATGTTCTTCCACATAAACTCTAACCCTGACGGCACCGATATCCTTTTCATACATATGTTTAATTATTCCTTTATGAAGAGTACTTTTTTCTAAATTTACAGGACTAACAACATTATGCTTTTCCAAAAACAAAAAAACACGCTTACAATCTTCGGCGTGATCGCCAGAGACTGTGATAACCATATCCCACTTATGATGTCCTGCCATAATATGCTTCGCTTTGTTGGCATTTTTGAGAACTAGGTTCTCACCAACCGGCAAAGCTTGACTGCGGATAGCGGCCATCGCTGCACTTTCGTTAAGGATGGCAGCGCGCTTTGCATCAGAGACAGCCATACGCTCTAGAGTAAGTACGGTGTTAGCTGCTCTAAAGGCTCGAAATTTATGGATTGCCTTAATAGCAGCGCCAGGTATGAGAATATCAAGTCCATACTTACCAATGACATAGCCAAGCTTCTCCCCTTTCTCATATTCGCTAAACCGGTCCCAACGCATGCAAAGCTCGCACACTTCAGGAACCACCATTTGCAGTGACTCCAGAGTGGATTGCTCTCGAAGTATTTGAATCAATGCTCTAGAAGTGTCGATGAGATCTTGGCTGACCTCTGCGGGAGAACATGCAAACGCCCACAAACCGTGTAGTAAACCCTGACAAGAGTTTAGAGTTGCAGGGCCAAATTCAATAGCAGCATCTTTGCTTCCACATAAGACGCCCCAACATAGGCCTACAGAATACTCCGGAGAGCTCGATATTAAAAGTTTGGCACGGACGCCTTGTAGCTTGCGCATACTTGCATAATCAGCTAATGCAAGATCGAACTTACCTAATTCGAAATAGGCGTGCGCCCGCTCAACATAAGCATCTAAACATTGAGGATCATGAGCCAACGCTGTGGTTAGAATTTCCACAGCCTCTTGATAGCAAAAAAGATCGTTGTAGTTGATGCCAAGGGCTAAATAAGAGGGAACAGAACTCCACTCGGGAGGATTTACATCGCTAAGGGCTTTAACATTAGGTGCGCATGTGTCGACAGAACAAACAGCAGATCCTTTTTTGACAAACGGAATGTCGAACAAGAGTGTTTGATCGGCACCTTCACTTATGCTCTTTGGTGCGCTAGTCACTCCCTCGGGATAGCAAGCGGGACAGATAGTGGCCATCTCCCAATCGTTGTAGAGAGCTTCGATTACGCGCAACTCCTGCTCAATTTCCGGCAAACGTTTTACAGAAAGTACTTCACCATACATGCCACGAAACAAAAGGGCTAATTCGTCAAGTATGTTCTCGAGTCTGTCTTCTATGGCTGCGTGTTCTGCACGAGAAAAATGCTTCTTAGAATAGGCTTTGAGGTCCTGGCATGTTTGGTAGTAATCAGAGAAGTGAAAGCACGTTGCACATAGACCAATATGTAATGTCTCGTAAATACTCTCTGCTGGAAAATACCAAGAGCCAAGAAAAAAATCTTCTTGCTTCGGGGGAGTCCTCTTGAATCGCTTATACGCCGTAAAGTCGATGAATTGTTTGAATAGAAAAATGGCTTTTTCATTGATATAAGCAGCTTTGGATGACTTTTCCGGCCAAAATTGATTGGCGTACGGATCTTTTATGACTAAAGCAATCTGCTTCTTTAAAAAGGGAAAGTCGCCCTTATACAAGAAATGCAGATAGCCGGCATAGATAGGACTATCCCAATCGCAACAAGCACAATCCTCCGATAACTTCGGAATTTGCTGGAAATCAAGCCCATTAAGGTAACTTGAATAGGGGCTTATCCCTCCGCCTTTTGAATTAGCAAGCCTAAAGCAAACCGAACATAGTTGGTCAGCAGCATAGTACTGATCATAGGCGTCAGAACCCTCGAACTCTTCGTCAGAGTAATCATCATAGATTTCGTAGTCGTATTCATCATCTTCTTCGTAATACTCATCTTCGTCATCGACATCCCCTATCAAATCTCCCCAATCCAATGGGATGCCGTAATAGAAGTAATCACGGTTTTGCGCTTCCGCAAGATGGAAGAAAGAAATAAGGACCAGAAGAATGGCCACGAATTTTGTTCTCATGACTTTGCCTCATTCGATTAAGTAAGGCAGCATAGGATGATGTATGTAAAATTTCAATATTTTATAATACATATCATCCACTATCGAGTGGACTTTTGACCGGATTTCGCCTATGTTGTCTGGGGAAACCCCACACTAAACGATGACTTTTTAGCCTATCATGTCCGACGTCAAAGCCAAAATTAAGAGTCCCCCAAGTTCCAAAGAATCTGAAATGATGGTTCTAGGCTGCATGCTAACCAGCATCAATGCCCTGAACGTTTCTGCAGGTATTCTTAAGGAAGAAGATTTTTACTATAACGAGCACAAACTGGTTTTTCGCGTCCTCAAGGATGCGTATAAAAAAGATCAGTCTGTCGATGTCCACCTCATCGCTGAGGAACTAAAGCGCCAGGAACTGCTCCCGGCCGTTGGTGGTATTGGCTACCTCACGACCCTCGCGCAATATGCAGGAACTTCGGCGCACATCGAAGAATACGCCACTTTAGTTCATAACAAGGCGCTGTTGCGTCGCATGATTCACGCGGCACAAGTCATCGAATCTGATGCTTTAGATGAGCCAGAACATGTTCTGAATGCCCTTGATAGTGCCCAACAACTCTTTTTCCAGATTGGACAGACAGCGCACTCGCGTCAAGGCGTTCATATACGCGAAATCCTTGATGGTACCAGAAGTGAGTCGAAGCTTCCCTTTCTGCGTGAGCTCGAACAACGCCAAGAACGTTTCCATACGTTAGGACCAGATGATGCTGGCGTCACAGGTGTTACTACGCATTTTTATGATTTAGACAAAATGATTAACGGCTTGGGCAAATCCAACTTAATCATTCTCGCTGCTCGTCCTGCCATGGGTAAGACGGCTTTAGCGATTAACATCGCGGAAAACGTTTGTTTTAAAGGCGGAATGCCAGTCGGTATTTTTTCCTTAGAAATGAGTGCAGAGCAGCTTGTACACCGTATTATTTGCTCTCAATCTGAAGTGGAATCAGACAAAATCAAACGCGGATCTTTAAATGGGGCTGAGTATCAACAGATCTACGAATGCGTCGAGAAAATCAAGGATCATACGCTTCTTATCGATGATCAGCCTGGTCTGAGTATTAACGATCTGCGTGCTCGAGCCCGTCGTATGAAAGAAGCACATGGCATAGAGCTGCTCGTGATAGACTACATGCAGCTATTGTCTGGAGGCGGTTCTAACCGTTCGCAGGAAAGTCGTCAGAGCGAGATATCTGAAATCTCTCGTCATCTGAAGAACCTGGCGCGTGAACTTAATATCCCTGTGGTGTGTCTATCGCAGCTTTCGCGTAAGGTGGAAGAGCGTATTGGTCATCGACCTATTATGAGTGACTTGCGTGAATCGGGATCTATTGAGCAGGATGCTGACGTTATTCTGTTCTTGTATCGCCGTGAATACTACGATCCGCATGACAAGCCAGGCCAGGCAGAATGTATTGTGGCTAAAAACCGTCACGGGGCTATAGGTACCGTAAGCATGGCGTTCCGCAAAGAGATCGCGCAATTTAATAGCTTATCAACTATTCCTCATATGCCTGACGACCATTCTAGCAATTTGGGTGGAGCCCATTACGGCGACGATTAAGCCTCTCCCTAACGCAGCTGCCTTTTCTTTGTGGGTCTGCCTCGCCGAGGCAGACAAGTTCGCCCAAAACGGCGACGATTAAGCCTCTCCCTAACGCAGCTGCCTTTTCTTTGTGGGTCTGCC
>CAYTFC010000001.1:63797-121678 GCA_964436955.1 uncultured bacterium
GAGGCAGACAAGTTCGCCCAAAACGGCGACGATTAAGCCTCTCCCTAACGCAGCTACCTTTTCCTTGTGGGTCTGCCTCGCCGAGGCAGACAAGTTCGCCCAAAAAGGACTGCCGCTTCGCGAATCAATGATTTCGTAATTTGAGATTCACATTATTTCCATAAGCGTGTATGCTGGTCCTTCTAAGTTGAACACTTGTTGTACCTAGACGTGCCTCAACAGCACGCGCTTTATTGGAGAAACTATGTCTTCTGTTAAGAAGAAGCGACGTAAAAAGATCGCTAAGCACAAGCGTAAGAAACGCAGCCGCCGTGATCGTCATAAGACGAGGTAGCTCTAAAGGCTGCGCAGCAATGCGCAGTCCTATTTTTTGCATCTAGATCAATTCTTCTTTGGTACGACAAGTTGCTGTAGGCAATTTGTTGTAATTTTTTTATGTGGCGATATCCTGAAAAGTTCGATCTCATCGTAATGGGCGCAGGCCATGCGGGCTGTGAAGCTGCTTTGGCTTCTGCACGCATGGGGGCAAAAACGCTTTTGCTCACAATGAATCTCGATACGATTGCTAAGATGAGTTGCAATCCTGCCGTGGGCGGCACCGCCAAGGGGCAGTTGGTACGTGAGATCGATGCTCTCGGCGGCGAAATGGGCAAGGTTATTGACGCTACTGGCATTCAGTTCCGCATGCTAAATCGCTCAAAAGGTCCAGCTGTATGGGCTCCACGCGCCCAAGCCGACAAGCAAGCGTATGCTATTGAAATGAAGCGTCGCCTGGAACTTACTCCCAATCTAGAAATTCAGCAAGGTACACTCGATGATTTGCGTGTTGAAAACGGCCGAATAGCCTACGTCATCACCAAAGAAGGTGTGCTGTACGAAACCAAATGCCTGATTATTAGCTCTGGCACGTTTTTACGCGGTCTTTTACACATCGGCGAAACAAATTTTGCTGGTGGACGCGCAGGTTGTATGCCCTCGCTAGGACTCTCTGAGAGCCTAAGTAAATATGATTTTAAGCTGGGCAGACTCAAAACGGGGACTCCACCGCGCATCCATCGCCGCTCAATAGACTGGAGTCTTACCGAAGAGCAGCCCGGTGAGGATGACGTCCTATTTTCCTATGATCCTCCGGAAGTGCCACGCCTGCCCCAGGTTTCCTGTCATATTACATATACGACAGAAGAAACTAAGCAGATCATTATGGCAAACATTCACCGTTCGCCTATGTATTCCGGGATGATAAAGAGTATTGGTCCGCGTTACTGCCCATCGATTGAAGACAAAGTTGTGCGTTTTGCAGACAAAGAGCGTCACCAGATCTTTTTAGAGCCCGAAGGCTTGCATACAGAAGAGATCTATGCGAATGGAATCTCATCGTCATTACCTCTTGAAGTGCAATATCAATTTTTACACAGCATTCCGGCATTGCGGAACGCAAAGATCATGCGTGCCGCTTATGCGATTGAGTATGATTACCTCATTAGCGGGCAAATCCATGCTTCGCTCGAAAGCAAGCAGGTCGATGGTTTGTTCTTCGCAGGACAAATCAATGGTACCACCGGATATGAGGAAGCGGCTGCACAAGGGCTTATGGCAGGCATTAATGCTGCCAACAAAGTAATGGGTAAGGAACCTTTGGTTTTAGGCCGTTCTGAAGCCTATATCGGTGTGATGATCGACGATCTGGTCACTAAAGGCCTTGATGAACCCTATCGCATGTTTACTAGCCGAGCGGAATACCGCCTTTTGTTGCGCCAGGACAATGCAGATCTGCGTCTACGCCATTATGGACATGCTTTAGGCCTGATCGATGCTAGCCGCTATGCCGTCCTTGAACGCAAAAAGGCGTTGATCTCTGGTGAAATCCAACGCCTGCAACAAACTTTCAAACAGCTTGATGGACGTGGGTATAGCTTGTCTCAGCTGCTGTGTCGGCCTGAAAACACGTACACTTCTCTCTTACAAGACTTTCCAGAAGCAGTTATCGACCATGGCCCTGAAATCAATTTTCAGATCGAGCTTAACTTAAAATATTCCGGCTATGTCGACCGTCAGCAAACAGAGATCGATAAACTCAGCCACATTGAAAAAGTGATGATTCCTAAAAGCTTCGACTTTGACAGTGTTTTAGGATTGCGAAATGAAGCGCGGCAAAAGCTATCTCGTCATAGTCCAGAAAATCTAGGGCAAGCCTCTCGTATTTCTGGAGTCTCAGCCGCTGATATTTCTATATTGATGATTGCATTGACGAAGAAACACTCCCCTACATGACAAAACCACCCATTCACCTTCTACGCTTAGAAGCTTGCCCCATTTGGGAGCAGCTGCGTATTGAAGAAGCCCTTATCCGAGCGGATGAGCGTAATTGGTGTGTCGTTAACAATGGGTCGCCCAAAGCGATCGTCATGGGCATTTCGGGCAAGGCCAATCAACTTCTCGATCTATCAAGGTTAAGAGAGAGCCCCATCCCGGTGATCCGGCGCTTCAGCGGCGGAGGAACTGTCGTGGTGGATGCGAATACCCTCTTTACCACGTTCATTTGTAATCATAGCGCTCTGCCTATTCAGCCCTGCTATCCGGAGCCTATCATGCGCTGGACAGAGGCCTTCTATTCACCATTGCTTCCGCCCAAGTTTCGGCTTATGGAAAATGATTACGTTATTGGCGCCCATAAATTTGGGGGAAACGCCCAATATCTAAGAAAGAACCGATGGTTACATCACAGCTCAATGCTCTGGGATTACTGCCCGATCAATATGCAATATCTGTTACTGCCTGAAAAGCGTCCGAAATACCGCGAAGATCGCACGCACGATGTGTTTTTGAGTCGATTGTCTGAGCATTTCCCATGTCGACATGAGTTCCTAAATGCAGTTATTCAGAGATTAACGGATTTTTTTAAGGTTGACGTGATAGAACTAGAGTCCGTTCAAGAGGTTCTGCAGCGTTCTTATAGGATGACTACTAGAGAAGAAAAGCCGTCGTTAGGGGTCTGAAGGGCGAGCCTTCAACCGGCTTGTAAAGGTGGGTTCACTTCCCAGAGCGAGGAATCCTCAAACTCGGCGTCATGATCCCCTGACAAAAAATATCGTTGACGGGCATATATGCCCAACAGGATGTCCCTATCGACAGCACCTCTAATCTTATCAAATTGTCGATTAAATTGCTCAAAAACATCCTGCCGCTTTGTTGCCGCTTAGGCGAAGCGGCGCTACAACGTGTAACAGAACTAGGGAGATGATTTAGTAGCGTTCCGGCTCTTCGGGGGCTTTACCGTTGTACCCGAGGCACTGGAAAACCAGGGCTGTCTTCACGACCTTGCCATAACTTGTATAGAGCGTTCTTCGCCCCAGAAATTGGACTTGCCGGAAGTAGGGGCGCAACATCGCTTTAATGCGTCTTACCTTGGGACCTAAGGGCTCATCGACCTGCTTGGCCTGCTCAATATCAACAAAAAAGCCTGTGTGTCCCACTTCTAGATCACGCATCTGGGGCCAGAAGGAAAACTGATTTTTGCGATTTCCTTCGCTGTTAAAGAAATAAGCACGCTCTTGGTTTTCGTTATAAAAACTCAGAACACTAGTCGTCTGATAGCGACTGGCAAACAAGAAATCCTGCTCTGCATCGAAATTAGAAGCTCGTAGTTCTTTTTCTAGCTTTTCCCATCCCAAATTGTGTCTAAAGGGATTAATACCATAAGGCAAGGGCGCGGAGGGCCAAACACTGTTGTTCTGAATGTAGGGGATACTTAAAGTCAATGAAGTGAAAAAGGCCGCTAACATCACGCCAGCGAAAAGCCATGGCTTTCCATTGAATAACCAATCACATGCATACCAACATAAGGTTACTATGGCTGGTGCATAGGCGTAGACACACCAATTGCCTTGTATTTTCTTAAAAATACTAAAGAACAAATAGAGGGCAAAGATGCCCATACTGACATAAGCACAACAGCGTATGGTCATGGGGACTTTATCTTTTTCCTTCCAGATCGTCACATACGCCAGAATCAGCAATACGCCTATTATGGGTGAAAGAAGCGCAAACTGCGCCCCTAGAAAGTCAAAAAAGTTACCACTAAAAGGAACGAAAGAAGATTTATCCCCCACAACATTTGTAGACCACACATGTCTAAAAGTGACCCAACCATGTGCCTGATTCCAGATCAAGCTAGGAATCAAAGAAGCTAGAGAAATAATCATTCCAACGAGAATACCGGGATGGCGCCAATGCGGTCTAAAGTATGCTATCGCCAAGACCACAAGCCACAGCGTAAAAGCGGTCCATTTAAACAGGGCCCCGCAAAGTACGCACAAACCAATAAGTAGATAATTGGGGGTTGTATCGTGCTTAATAGCCGAAATAATGAGCGCAAAACCTAAAGTCCAAAAAAGAACATATCCTCCGTCCGTAGTGGCTAACATCGATGAAAGAATTCCCAATGGTGACAGGGCCATGACGGTGCCAGCCCAAAAGGAGGTAACGCTCTTAAGTCCACAGCGATTTGCTAGAAAATAGGTCGCCCAAGGAAGTAGGAACCCAATGATGAGAGCACCGAAGCGTACGCCTAATTCTGTATGATCAAAGAAACGAGTTCCCAACCAGATTTGCCACGCAATTCCTGGTGGCTTGCTGTAATAACCCCAATCTAAGGCTTTACTCCAGGTCCAATATTGTGCTTCATCTGGACCCAGTCCAATACCCGCGTATAAAATAACATAGACCATTAACGCGGCTTTGGTCAGAAGAATGCAAAGCAATGACAATCGGTAATTGGGCACTGCACCAGCTACCGGAAATTCAAGTGAGCTATAAGGAGACGGAGTCGTCATAAGTATTCCGTATGAAAAGGCTTATCATGAACGAAATCCGAAATAAAAAACAGTCACGGGTTTGTAAGGTTTAAGTGGATTTTTAGGATTCTACCACAGAGATCACAGAGAACTCAAAGACCTGCGGCAATAAACCGTCTTTATTACAGAACTCTGTTCTTGTATCCTATCCTGTATTCGTATATCACGGGCAAATTCGCCTTTTCATTTCATGAGAACCTAAAGTCGATTCTGTGATCTCTGTGGTCAAAGTTCTAAAAGGTTCTAGTTTTGTTCGCGGTCGGGAAAGCTAAACAGGTCACGAAAAGCTTGCAAGGTGGTATCGCGCCCAATTGATGCAATGGCCTCCGTGAGAGGTATCTTCTTGGGACAAACCCTCACACAGTTTTGGGCATTGCCACAACCACTGACGCCCTCCTCCTCCATCATGGGCCTTAGCCTTTTGGCCGCCTGCATACGTCCTGTGGGATGAGAATTAAATAATCTCACCTGCGCTATAGGAGCTGGCCCCATGAACTTCGTGTCTGCGTTCACTTGGGGACACGATTCGCTACAGCATCCGCAGGTCATGCACGTTGAAAGAATGTAACGAATTTCCTGTGTACGCTCGCTTACTTTCGGACCTGGGCCTCTGTCATACGCGCCATCCACGTTAATCCACGCCGAAACCTTCTTAAGGTTCTCGAACATGATGCTGCGATCCACGATTAGGTCGCGTACAAGCGGAAACTTGGTAAAGGGAGCCAATGTAACGGTATCGGATTTAGTAGCTTCCAGCAGAGGAGCTATTAGGGCTGTACAAGCTTGCCGAGGCACTCCATTAATGAGCATAGAACAGGAGCCGCAAACTTCTTCCAAACACCCTTGTTCCCAAACGACTGGTGCGACTTTCTCCCCTTTTCGATTTACAGGATTACGCTGAATATCCATCAATCCAGAAATAACATTAGACATAGGGACAAGCGACAGTTCAAATTCCTCCCAGTACTGATTGCCAGGATTACCTCTGAAAACTCTTAAAATGTAAGTACTAGCCATAATTGCAATCCTAAAAGGGCAATGGAATGTTTTGGGGAACATTATTTAGGGTAGGCTGAACCTTCTTTGCAGTACTGTAGTCACGATGAATAGGGTCAAGATAGCGCAAATCCACAGGTCGATAGCTAATGACCGGCTCATCTTTAGCGGAATCGTAGGTAGCTATTGTGGTCTTAAGCCAATTTTCATCGTCGCGCTTAGGAAATTCGGGTTTATAGTGTGAACCGCGAAATTCATCGCGATGCAGTCCACCCTTAGCCACAATAAGAGCAATTTCAAGCATCGCTTGAAACTGATGCGCAAAGATATAAGTCTGGTTGGCAAACTGGGAATGATCGGCAAGAGAGATGTTTTTGTACCGTTCGCGGATGCTCTTAATGCCCTCAATGGTTTTAGCAAGCTCTTTGTTATTGCGTAGAGTGGTACAGCTACCCACTAACATTGTTGATAATTCGTCGTGAAGCAAAAACACGTTCTCATTGCCACTGCGAGCCATCAAATCGCGTCGAATATCTTCTTCCGCACGCAGGGCATCCTCAAAGATTGTCGAAGAACTATCGCTATAGGATTTACCTAAAGATTTTAGATAGCGCGGAATCTCACATCCAGTGACCAAGCCTGCAAAGATACACGATAGCAGGGAATTAGCTCCTAAACGATTTGCTCCGTGATATTCAAAGTCGGATTCCCCGGCATTAAAGCATCCGGGAATATTGGTCATTTGTCGGTATCGATCCCATCGATCGGGATCTTCAAGTGCCGGCCAATCAACCCATCCTCCGCCCATGGAATAATGAACGGCCGGAAAAATCTGCATCGGAATTTTTCGCGGATCGGTTCCAGTAAACTTCTCGTAGATATCTAAAACTGAATCTACCTTCTTGAGCGTTTTCTCTGGCAGATGAGAGACATCCAAATAGACCTGCATTTGGCCTTCGGCACCTAATCCAAGGGTGCAAATGCGTAGAATTTCTCGGGATCCGATGTCTCGCGGCACAAGGTTGCCAAAGGCAGGATACATTTCTTCTAAGAAGTACCAAGGCTCGCCAGTTTTACCACAGGGAATTTCGCGTCCTTGCGGATCTGTGATGGTTTTGGTGGAATCTCCATAAACCCACACGCGCCCGCCCTCTCCGCGCACCGATTCCGATATAAGGCGTAGTTTATCGCGTCCAGGAATTGCTGTAGGATGTATTTGAATGAACTCCCCATTTGCATAATGCATACCTTGCATGTAGGCACGTCCGTTGGCCGCACCAGTACAGAAGGTAGAATTTGTCGATTTTTTAAAAATTAGGCCAGGACCCCCTGTCGCAATAATCACCGCATCTGCTTTAAGAACTTCGAGCTTAAGATTAAAAAGATTATGAACCACAACGCCACGAGTAACGCCTTGTTCATCGAGCACAAGCCGCAGAAATTCCCAACCCTCATAACGCTCGACCATTCCACGGACTTCATACCGACGCACCTGCTCATCCAAAGCATAGAGAAGCTGTTGTCCCGTTGAGGCTCCGCAAAATGCTGTACGATGGTAAAGGGTACCACCAAAACGTCGAAAATCTAGGTTGCCTTCAGGCGTCCGATTGAATGGACACCCAAACCGATCAAGCATGTGGATAATCGCCGGACCAGCAAAACACATTTCTAAGACAGGAGGTTGGTCCGCTAGAAAATCGCCGCCTTTGAGCGTGTCATAGGTATGAATGATTGGGGAATCATCCTCGCCCATCAGGTTCATTGCTGCGTTGATTCCACCTTGTGCACAAACGGAATGAGAGCGTTTACAAGCTGTGACGGAGACGATTTTAACGTGACAACCCTTCTCAGCAAGCTTCATGGCAGCAGACAGGCCTGCTAAACCACCACCGACCACAATGACTTCATTTTCATGCTTCATAATAATTAATTTCTCAGGTTAAGCCAGTAGGTGCCAACGGCTGCAGTGACCCCTAAAAATGCAATTAGCAACATTAAAACTGTAGAAAGATAAAGGGCCAAACGCTGTGATTTTTCCGTTAACGTGACACCCCAAGTGATAAGAAACGTCCACAATCCATTAAAAGCATGGTAACACGTAAACAACACAAAAAGACTATACAGGGCGACCATGATCGGAGATTTAAAACTCTCTCGCACCAGTAACAACGATGCAGCCCCAAAATTGTTGGCAACAGCGATGACATGATGATCGTCAATCGGCTTTCGTTGAAGTGCCGCGATCCATTCTTGCCACTCGTGATAGTCTTGTTGAGACTGCAGTTGCTTTTCCTTAGACGCATCAAAGACTTCATCTTTTGGCCCTGTGAAAAAACTCACTTCAGGCTGGTTGATGGCAACTGATGCTTGGTTGATAGGCTTTTCCTCCGAGGCCTGAGCAATGCGCTTAGCGTCGTAAAGCGACACGTGGAGCCTTTCAGATAGCGTATAGAGTCCCGCATCCATACCCACTTTAGCCATGTAATATTCCTGCCCATCCTTTTCTACCGCCCAAGGATATTCTAAAAATCGCATGTGAACCACATGTAAGATCACACCCACCAATAGCACCCATGACGTCAGGCGCATCCAGGTAAAAGCGCGATTGCGTCCATAGGGGAGTGATGGCTTTGAGCCGTCACTCGGCCAGGAATTCGTCTCCGCCATGAATAGGCGCTTAACGCCCCATATCATATGAACCGCAAAGGGAAGTGCTAGAAGCAGAATCTCAATTACACGCACATAAGGTATTGCTTCCAATGAATTGGCTTGTGCGATAAAGCCCACTCCATCATTAAAGGCCGCTTGTGAGTTGGTAACGAGATGCAAAATCAAAAATAAAACGAGCCATAAACCCGACAGTGAATGGATTCGTCGCCAAAGAAAGGGATTTGGAATTGAAGGAGGCGCCATGTTGTCTACCTAGTAAAACAATATGGCGCACTGTAACAACTACAAATTTTAATCGCTAGGATTAGCATTCAATGAATTTGAGGTGATCAGTTTTTTGTGTCTCCATAGCCCGAAGGAGATAATTACATAAGTCAGGCTGGCCTTTTCTAATTTTGTTCGTGACTTAACTAAATGTAAGTGTGGTAACTACGACCGCGAAGTGGTCGAATAGATATAGCCATGGGTAAGACCTCGAAAGAGGTCGCAACCCATGGTAATGGCAATAAATTCCTGAACCCCGAACGGGGTTCAATATTCTTAAAATCTCATCTAAAATATATTGTGGGCGATATTGAACCCCCGAACGGGGTTCGAGTTCTTCTCGCACTTTCCATGGGTCGCGACCTCTTCGAAGTCTTACCCATGGCTAATTACATCACGCCACCTTTGTGGCGTTATTAGCCGCTTTGCGGCTATCCCTCAAATACTTAGCGTGTATTTACGCCTATGGTTACAACCTTAGCGCTTGGCAGAAGATCCGAGTAGATTTTCTTCGGCGCGTATGACCATTTTTTTTGCCCAAGGAGCAAAAGTAAGTCCCCAAGGGTGACGAATGGCGATTTTACCTTTAGAACCTTCTAAGGTGAGATCGCTCCAACCACCAAGTTTATCACCAACAGCAGGTTTCAAAACAATAGTCGCTACACCAGATGCGTCAAACTCGATCTCTTTTGTAATGACCTCTTCACCAGAACGTGCAAAGTGTTTTACTTTCTCATTTGGATTGAATCCTTCAGCTTTGACCTTATAGATCGACAGGATGGGATTAACGATCTTAAAGGTAAGCTTATAACCAGCCTCATTGGTAATCACCCATGGAAATGGGGTAAAGGCCACACGAGAAACAGCTTCCCCCTGCATATTCACCACAAACACTTGGAATTCTTGGCCAGGAGCCGTATCAGTTGGACTGGTCACATACAAAGAGCGCTCTGCATCTTCAACGAGATAAACACTGCCATCCTTATCAAAAGCAATCTTTTGCACATCGCCTACGATACCACTAAGAGGCATGTTGACGAGCAAAAATTCTTGGTCAACGGGAGCTCCTTTCGCATGAAATGAATAGGCATAATGACCAATCGATCGCATGGCCTCTAAAGGTTGATCCACAACTTCAATAGCGAAAGTCTTTTGATCATCTTTAAAGTTTAAAAGAGTTTCACTGCTGACTTTATATTTGCAAGGTTGTCTGGAAGACGCTTCCACTTCAGAAATACCAACAATTGAACCGAGAGCTATTGCACAAGCCATTACGATACGCATTCCGTTACTCCTAAAAAAAGGGAATTAATCAGGGCAATAGATTAGCCAGTATGCCCGATTTTGGCAAGATTTAAACCGATATTAATGGGTCTGTGTAGGCTCTTTTTTTTGGTAGTCATTCACCGCATCTAGAATTCGATTAATGCCCTCTCTATACAAACCATAACTAATTAGATTTTCATCACTAGTAAAGCCACCTGAAGCATGAAACCTACGCCGATTTATGGCCTTATTTATGGAGTCAAAAGAGTCAACACCTAGCTTTGGCAGCCAATAACTCATAAAGTCATTCTTCTTAGTATGTATAGCAGCCTGTATAAAAGTATCTAGAACCTCAGGATCAGAATCTAATTTTTCACCCAGCAAGGGCATTGTAGGCTCTGGCAATGTCTCTGCATAGACCCATCGAATGGTGGAATACTTTTCTCCCAGCCACTCTCGTTTTTCAATAATTTGTTCTTTTTGTTCGTTAGTAAGGAGATCTACAAAGCATTCGGTTTGCCAAAAACAAACTGCACCATCCCAAATAGAGTAATTATTTGCATATTCATCTAGTAGCAAAAACTGCCCTTCAAATCCGTAGAGATCTAGTAATCTCTTACATGCTGCTTTCCATATGGTACCAGCTAAAGCATCGTTCTGATTAAGAGATAAGTCTAACGTCAGCACTTGCAAGGGTCTAAAAGAATCTAGTGAATGAATACTAGCCAGGTAAGAATTAGCTAATTTTTCACACCTTGATTCTGCCAGTTCATTTTGAGGATTGCATAAATACTGAATACATGTGGTATATTTTAATATATCACTAATAGCATCCCATTGATGATCATTCGAAATTCCAGCAAAGGTACTTAGCAAGAATGTAGATTCCTCTTTCCATAAGTCCCCCAACCCAGCGCAAAACCATTCTGAGACCGTGCCCAAAGCTTGATCGACAGTGCCATGATCAGCTAGCAATTGCATCAATTGCTCTATGTTATTTCTAAGAGCCGCTCTTTTTTCATTATTTTCTGATTCAGGCGAGAGCTTATACCATTCTCTAACATTGTTTCTAACGGTATTAAGAATCAATTGCATTGACTGTGGGGAGATCTTACCGTCCGGACCACACAAATTCGTGATTGAATTTGGTTTATTTGCCAAAGCAGTAATCTGATAAAAAGGGCCCGCTAAGTTGCTAGTAACTTCCACAACGCTCTCAGTTTAATATTTTTTTGCGCTACTTTAGTGCATCATCAAAAAAGAAGTCAACCGAAATGGAATAAATACATTTCTAATCTATTTCCAGAAGGGATCAGAACCGGTAGGAACCTATACCACGCGCGGCTTGAAATGGTGATTTGGTCCCATGGGAAAGTTCCCGCGTGGTATAGTTTTAAAGATTAGTAGCTAAGTTAACGCATCCTTCGCTAGGACATTTGGCTCTATAAATGCGTTGCATCGGTGATGACGACCACTCTTCAAGGGCATCTTTGAATTCAGCAATTAGGCTTTGTCCGACAATGCGAGCGCCTCTTTTATTGTCATAGAATATTGAGTTCACATCACGTTTAACAAAACCCATCGTATGTCCATGACCTTCCAGTTTATGATTCTCCTTCGGCCATAGATAGCGGAATATGTAGGAACCGTTGGGCAATTCTTTAATAGCGGGTATGATCTCTTCTTTGGACCTCAAAACTGCGGTGACAGGATTGAGTGTCATATTGTGGTAACATGCTAGGGCTTGTATTTTTTGAGTAGAGAGGACTTCAACTGATTTCCCAGCCGTGTCTCCAATCAAGGTTATCGTGTTGTAGGCAGACTGGATTGATGCAAACTCCATAGTAGTGGAGGAATAGTATGTTTCTGTATTTTTAATACAATCCAAAAATGTATTTGGATCTATAACTTTCATGCATTCATTATTAGTCCTGGCAACAAAATCTAAAGCCATCGCCGAACATGTTCCTGCACGATCAAAACCGCTTAAATCATGCCTTCGAAAGTCTACATTCGTTTGATTATGATTTGCTCTAAGAAAATTAAAAACCTCCGTCGCTTTGTCGATATCTTGAAAGTTTACGTCGTTAGCTGCCTGTCTTTTAAAAGCATAGTTAGGCACTATCGGTTCGTGATCGCTAGCTAGATTCGTGTGAGATACCGGGCGATACCACTCAAAAATGTAATCCGACAACCACTTCGTTGACCCTAAAGCGTTTGTGCTAAGAATTACTGCATTTCTAATAGGTCTTGCAGTTTCTATGTTACGGTACTTCCAGGCTGTTTTAATACCGCTAAGACAAACGGCCCATGTTCTACATGTTTGTAGCACCAAGCTAACTCTTGGAAGAAATCCAAGTCCCAAGATCCCTACGGTTGCTACTTTTTGAGACAAAGTCTTAGTGCTTTTCAATGCGATACCAATAGAGACCACATTTGCACTTAAGGCTAATGAAAAACCGACGTTAGTAAAGCCAAAACCTGATGCCACAATTGCCGCAAATGTGATGTAATCCACATAGGACAACTGCAATTCATCTTTTTGGTGGTTGACTGCCTCCACCGCTTTGCACTCTGTTTCGCTTTGAGGTTTGTTTATTTTCGGATTCTGACTCCACTTAGAAATCCAAGTCGACGGAAATAACATATTACTAACCTTCACTAACAATCATATTTAAAAAATCACTAATAATTTTAGAATAAATAATACATATCGATGACATAACTTATTTATTTAATCCAAAGAAACCAGGGCGTTATAATGATCTAGCTGTCTAAGAAGAAAAATTGAGGGGCTTTGGTTGTCTGCGTCGCCAGGGTGCACTACTTGAGGTTCGCCCTCTGGATGACCATTCAAATCAACGCTTTGTATACAAATTGATTTATTAAAATAGTTAGCTGCTGCTTTAATTTCCAAAAATCCACCGAACATTTTTGTATTTTCTAGCTTATCGACATAAATTTCAAAAATTTCCTGTGCATACTCATCCCATTGGTCAGCAAATGCCTCCATCACACTTAAAATTTCTTGTGAACCCTCCATTTTTGCAATCTCAACTATAGATTGCCTCTCTTCTGGTCCCAGGAGTGCTTGATATTCGTCTTGGTTGTCCCTAAGATATTGGGTTATAGTAGCCCTCAATGTTCTCTCGCTGTCTGAATATATTCCCGACGTAATCAACGAATTAAATAGACATGAACCATCTGGGGCGATTTCTATTTTTAAAAATTGCCTTCCATCAATTTCATAAACACGGTCAAGATCGTCAACAGAACCGGTGACAACCTTCAAAGGCTTGGCTACTCTTGGTGCCACAGAAAAAGCATCCTCAAGAAAATTGGCCATGGCATCGTGTCCAACAGCCAGCCCGGATAGATTAAAGTTGTGCTGCTTCGCTTGCTCGGGGAGTTTCACTACCTGAAAATTCACTTCTAACCTTACTAAATCAGTAAGTATTCTTTTATCTATATAATAAGATATTAGATCCAATACTTCTGCGCTAATATCATCGTCGTTATAGTTAAATACGTGTAATTCTTTTAGACTATCACATCTATTCAGAAAAGAGCATAGCTCGTCAACCTCATTAATCGACACTTGTAATAATGTCAACCGTGAAAGATGCTGAATATTTCGAATGTTTAAGTTCGTATCATCGATTAATAACTCAGTCAGGCTGTTTGGCCAAAATCCATTCATAAAGATTTCATTTGTCACTTTCTTACATGAACTAATATCTAAACTCTTAAGTTTTTGCAAACTATGAAATGGTATTGAATTGTCCTCAACCTGGCAATCGCATAGATCTAAAATTTCAAGATTTGGAAAAGCTGATAAGCAATGATATAAATCATGACCACTAATTTGACTACTGAGCATTGACAAATATTTTAAATTGGGGCAGGCTTTTCCTAAAATTGTTACATGCTCCGAAGCCAAACAGCCCCCATCTAATCTTGCTCGTTCAAGCCTATGGGCAACGCTTGGATACCTTTGAAGCCAACCCACGATTTCAGGTCCATCTTTGGATGGATCAATCATTTGTTGGTACAATGCAAACAAATTCTTGCTATCACTATTTACCGCAGCAATAAATTGGGTTTCTTTAGGTGATAAAACACTTCCATAGGCTCTATCTGAGCCATTTACGTTAAAACCACTAACAGGATTCATTACAACCTCGATATTAGAATAGAATAATATTTAACTTTAACATATGATGCTTATAGCAAATTTAATAATTTATTGCAATTTAATCATTAAATATTGTAACCGCAGTTTAGAAAGTTCCGACTTTGATAAAGTAATTAATTAAGTGAGATGTAAATTATCGTGTAATAATTTGCACATTTCACTCTCAGTATATTCGGTATTTAGTCCTTCTATTAAAATTTTTTCCTCAAAAAACTGAACCCAAACAAGCCTATCTTCTTGAGATAGTGTACTTAACCAATTTTTTAGGTGGCTTATCCAAGGAGCTTGGCTCAATGCTTTGTATTCTCCGTTAAAGATCATCGCTTGAAGCATTAACCTTATTACTTGAGGTTCCTTTTCGCGATAAAGGTCTAAGACCCTGATTGCTACCCAATGCTGTCAACTTAATGAAAATATTTACCATACCACGTTGTAATGCCGCTTCGGCGAAGCGGCATTACCAAAGGTTTATTTTAAGTTGACAGCATTGGGTAGCAAGTAGGGTTTTAAAGCGATCAGGATAGCGAAAACTTGAAATTAATAGAATTAAAATTTAAGGCATTGACACTAACTACTGTCACCAATTCGCCACTAATTCAGACAGGTTAATATATCATAGTGATCTAGCTATTCAGTTTGAGTATCTGATCTTGAAAGCCCGATAGAGAAAGAGCGCCACCACCGTGAATGATAAGAGCACGATCGGTTAATTTGTTTTCATCAATGATACGACGCGCTTCCATAAACAGTTTAGCTGAATAGATAGGATCAAGAAGGATACCCTCGTCTCTCGCGGTTTCATGAATTTGGTTCCACACTTGGGCATTTGTCGATCCAAAGCTTGGCGCGGTTTTAGGCTGATATAAAGTGAAACGATGTGGAGTGGGGCAGGATACTTTTAACAAAGTTTCAAATGCCGTATGAAATTTTTTTAGTCTTTCTTGGAAAATGTCAGGATTATCTGCCAACAAGAGAACGTGAACATGGTTAGTTTTTTGCAAATAGGATAGTCCAAGCAGCAGACCAATAGCTGAAAGACCTGTACCTGCGTCGATGAAGATATTGTCAAAGACATGCCCCCCCTCGTCCTCATTGCGATGGATATCAAGTGCCAAGGTAGCAGCACCCGGCAAGGCGTGTTCGATACAAGCTCCCTCGGGGATGACAAAAACGCGACGTCCCTCTTTTTCTTGTTCAGCAGCGTATGTGATTGCCATGGTTTCGACAGTAGGCCACTGCTCACGCGACACCCAGCGCACAGAATGCTCTCCAGCAATCAGCAGGGTAAGAAGCGCATTTCCTTTGCGCGGTTGTTCAGGGCTTCCTAACAAAAACAGAAGGGGTTTAAGGCGATTTTCAGCCAGAAGTTGAACGAGTCCCAACACGTTGTTAGAGTTCATTCCACCAATCACTATCACCTCATCGAAGCGATCCTTTAACAAAAAAGGAATGAGAGAACGGTATTTACGGAATTTTGTGCCGGTAATTCCAAAGCCGAGTTCATCATCACGCTTCACGTAAGCAAGACACTCGGGTGTATCGAAGGACAAAAGTCGATGAACACGCGACTGCGTAGGATAGTCGGCTTCATCACTATTTAGGAGGTCATGAAGGCTGTTCATGGCTTTTATTCCTTTTTTAAACTATCGCCAATCCACACACAGGTCACATGCACCATCCAGGCTAGGCACCACGTCATAAATGCGATGAGACCGGTCCAGATCAACCTCTGTGCTAGGCTCATATCAATGGCGTAATAAAATGTCAGCGCCGCCATAAAGATCGTGACCAGGATTTCCAATGCCTTCCCCCAAGAGGAAACTCCAAGATATTTGTACCAAGGCATTCTAACCGTTTCCTTCATTCGTCGTTGGTATGACTTTTATAGAATTGTTGTATTATAAGCGAGGGCCGAAAGCATATGCTCAACAGAAATGAACATTCATCAGTAAGTCCGGAACTTCGCTGGCGGAAACGGGACGAGTTTTGGGTATTAGTCCTGCCATATAAAGCGCATCACCAAGTACGTTCGGGGCTAAATCGCCTTGTAGGCGGCGTTGAATGACACCTTCTGACAAAAACCTCTTACTCAATTTTTTGCCAGACGAATCTATTAAGAGCCCATGATGAGCTATTATGGGTTTGTGGATGCTGCCTAACATTTCAGCAAGCATCATTTGGCGTGCTGTGCAATGTAACAGATCATCTCCACGCACAATCAAATTGATTCCGTGGTCAATATCATCCACCACAACGGCGAAATTATAGGTATAATTCCCCAATTGATCTTGCAGCAATATATCTCCACATTGCTCCGCCGGATTTTGCTGCCTTAAGCCTACAATCAGATCATTCCATTGATAAAGACGTGATTCGGTTCGTAGGCGGATTCCACCCTTTGAGAGAATTTTGTCGCGACACGTTCCGGGATAGTAGAGTTCGCGCGCTGCGGTTACAAGAGCTATTCCTGAAGCAGTGATCTCTTTACGGCTGCAGCTACAGCAGTAAAGGTGCTTTTGTAGTTGATCTAAAGCTTGCTTATAGCGTTCTAAACGATCGCTTTGTCTATACGGAGTGACTTTGCGCTGAGTAAATTCCTCCCAGTTATCCGGGATAAATCCAAGCCAAGCCATGTCATCCAGAATCGCTTTTTCATACTCTGGACGACATCGCTGGCGATCATGATCTTCGATGCGTAATAGCGTTTTTGCTCCCACTATGTGCCCTACCCCAAAAACAAAGGCCATGGATAACACATGGCCTAAATGAAGGTATCCGGTGGGACTTGGAGCAAACCGCGTGATAGCATTCTTGGAAAATTGATTTCTGAGAATGTCCCAATTTAATTTCATGTTTTCCTTGCCCTTACACGCTCCAGATCTACCATAAGGACGGCCGTTCGTAAATCAGTTTGTGCTTGCTTAGCCTTAGCAGGGTCTACCTTTTCCTTGTGGGTCTGCCTCGCCGAGGCTGACAAGCTCGCCCAAAAAGGACTGCTGCCAGGGTTCTATCGTGGGTCGGTTAGACGGCCAAGAAAGAGAACTGTGCCACTTTTCTTGTCGATCAAAGTGAACAAGAATGGATGGTCCGCTTTGAACTCAAATGGTGAATCATCAGGTCTGCCTAAAGCCATTTTTCTCATCACGATAGCTGTCGCAGCCGCTGCCTCTGTGCCCTTCTCATCAACTTCCAAAAATGTTTTCTGAATAATACTCGAAATGACTAAATCATGCGTTCCATCTATGCCTGAAAAATCTGCTTTGCCAGACTCAAACGCGTCTTTCATACCCAATTCTTTTAAAACATCCACGAGTTCAACACTGGACTCTATCTTGAACTTAGGCAATGTGAGATTAACTAAACGCTCTTCCCAGGCTGCCTCCGGTAGACTTGCAAAAACTTCCGATGTTGCCATTTGCTCAAGAGAAGATAGGCAGTCAGCTCGACCTTGATGTGGAAGATAGATACGCAAAGCAAGCTCGACGGAAGAATCTCCAGCCGTGCGGTAGGGTAGTTCAATAGCATCAAAACCAACTCCAGGAAGCATCTTAAAACGCTCTTTCTGATGCATCATGGCGGTTATGACAGTCGTCTCAACTCCTAGATTAAACGACTCTTGCCGTGTTTGCTCTTTTTTAAACGGTTTTAGCCAATCCGCTTTCAAATAAAGAGCGTTAACCAATACGAGCTTAGTTGTAGCATCTAGATACCCGCTAGGAAGGAGATTACGAATCTTATCATGAGTGCGTGCTAACGCCCAGGCATTTATCTTGTTTCTAGCGGCATCTGAATTTTTGAAATCTATTCGCTGAATGGATTCCGGATCTCCTTCAAGCAGTTTTTTATATTCGGGGCTAAGCTTTATGCTGTCCTGAATCCAAACAGCATTAGCACTGCTGAGTATGTATGAGTCGTTACCCGCCTTTTGAAACAGATTGACCCATTGCATAAAACTAGGCAAAAAATCGGCATGAGATTGTGGTATATGCATCACCCTGGCCATTTCTTTAGCTGTATCACCTTTGGCCCCTGCGTACGTGATACCCAGAGCTGATGCCAAGCTGTAAGGTGAAATGAGGACATTGCCGGGAAGAGATGGTGTAGTACCTTCATTAAGTTCTTGATACACGTCCCAGCCCAATTCATTAATTCCACGTGCAACTTGATGTCCGTCGTCTACATGCTGTACCTCGGCTACTTTGCTAGAGGCCTGCTCTTGACTAGAACACCCCACCATAAACAGAGTTCCGGCCACCAAAAAACAAGATATGATTCGCTTATCCATGATGTCCTCCAAGTAATTGATCTGTCCATTTTAATATCTCCATGCCGTTTTTGTACACGTTTTAAATTGGATATTTTTATTTACAAAAAAATCTGATGAGTTTATAATGATTGCATTCTTATTGGAGGTTGCTAAGTGAATAAGGGTTTCTTAACATTACTCTTTCTAGCCATAGCTCACTTTCTCGTCGATCTTCAGATTGGTATTTTTTCCGTCTACAAAACAATGGCCAATTTAGATTTGGCTGCTGCTGGAACCATCGGCATCGTGGCCGGGCTTATTGGCGAGGGTTCGCAGCTATTCTCCGGTCCTTTAAGCGATTCCGGATATCGTCGTCATATGATTCTAGGGGGAATGCTTCTTGTTTGTTCCGCTAGTTTTTTTGTTTACTGCGAAAACTACTTCGGGTGGCAAGTTTTGCTTCTGTTGACCTATGTTGGGTCAGGAGCATTTCATCCCTCAGCCGCCGGAATGGTTGCAACGATTGGAAACGCCAAAAAAGGCGGATTTTCCTTCTCGGTCTTTCAAGCAGGAGGCATCCTTGGCCTCGCTTTAAGCCAAATTTTATTCTATCAGGCCTACACCTATTTCAATGGGAATACAGCATTTATTGCCCTTCCGACATTCGCTTTGATCGCCGTCTGTTTGTTTATTCCCTTTGTCGGAGACAAAATTAAGCGAAAGCCTGCACATTTTTCGGAAATTATTAAGTTATTTCGCCAACCTCACTTGCGCTGCCTCTATTCCGTACTAGTATGCAACCAAAGCTTCTACTGGGCCACACTGTTTCTTCTTCCCGATGTGTTACATGTCATGGGTTGTGAAGATTGGGTTAGCTTCGGCGGCGCTCATCTTGCGTTTATTCTGGGAGGCGCGATCATGGTTGTTCCCGGAGGAATGCTTGCGGACAGGTACTCCGCCAAAAGCGTCTTAATAGGATCTATGGCCGCCACTATAGTATTCTTCGCCATCTGGGTCGGAGTTGATAGCATCAATACTCTATGGATTATGAGCATTCTTGCCTGCCTAGGCGCGGCATTTAACATTGTGTCACCAGTAGCGCTGTCGTTAGGACAACGCTATCTACCAGGCAAACCTAGCCTAGTCAGCGCGTTCCTTATGGGAATGGTTTGGTGTGTGGCTGAAAGTATTGGTCCATCTAGTGGCATTCTCACTAAGCTCTTTTCGGAAGGAAATGCTCCTCTTCAGGCGCTTATTCTTCTAAGCGTTCTCGGTATTGTGGGTTTTGTGATGGCCCTTCGCCTTCCTGACCTCCAAGAAGACGCTGAACCTCAGCTAGCGTCGTCTTAGAAATTAAGGACGATAAGGATAGGAGCAAGAACAAAAAATAAACGCGCCGTACATTTCTTGTCCTTGCTCAGTCGTTACTTATCGTCTTTCCTACTTTTTTTTCTAATTTGTACTTTAATGCAATTAATTATTATAATTCATATTTATAGGGAATTAAATAATGAAAAGATATGATATCCAGCTCGAGGAGACTAACCATGAATATTCGTAAATTTCTACCTATTGCCCTAGGCCTGATTCTATTAGTAGGTACACCGGCACCTACCCACGCATTTGAGTGGACTGGCTGGACACTTGCTGGTCACAGCATCACTGAAAAAGATTTCTGGGACTCCAATCTCACCAAAACCTTTGAGGGCGATAAGGAATCCCAGCTAGCGGCTATTAAAAATTTATCGAAAAATAACGACATTATGAAAGTCGAACTGGATGCTCGAGGCAAGGCCAAGAATCTAACGATTCATACAATTTTCACCTACGGCCCTAGTAACTTTAAGATCTATCAACAAAAAGTACCCAACTTTGCCGAAGAGCAACAGGCATTAGGAAATTGGTTAGTTTCTCTGATCAAACAAACCCCTAGGGATCGAAGCTTAGTCTCAGCAGCTGACAAGCTCTTTCAAGACCTTAATAAAGTAGCGAAAGACCAGCCCTGGGTAACAAACCTGCAACGCAATCTATTGGCCGCGCGATTGGGAATTGGGCCAGAAGTTCTGGAACAACATCCCGATTTCGAGAGCTTTGCCAAAGCCAACTACTTGTATAAGCACATCGCCTATCATAATCACGAAATTACCGTCTCTGCCGATGGTATACCTGAAATTATGGTAGAAGGTGTGGCTACCCCATGGAACACGCTTAAAGACCAATTGCAAATCGACAGTAAGGGCAAGCTGCAAAATCATTTTTACACTTACCAAGGCCTAGTATCGGGCCAACCCTACAAAGTGATCAAACCCTTCAAACAGGTCTATCCCTCCGATTATAAAAATCAATATGTCTTGGAAATCGTTTCCGTAACTGGTCTTCCTCCTCACAATTGGATTCGTCTGATCAATCCTGACGGAGATCTTTATAGCATTGGTCTGTGGGGCGAAACTCCTTTAGTTGATTTGGTTACCGCTGCTTGGCACTTAGTTCCTGAAACAGCTAGAGCAACAAGTCCAGACCTTATGGAAATCGCCCGGGATCCTCAAAAAATGATCGTAACTTCCATCAAAATCACTAAAGAACAGTTTGATGAGGCGATGAGTTATCTGAAGAGCTACCAAGAAAACCCTGGTAATTACCAAATTGTGAGTGTGTCCGGCGAAAACTGCGCTACTTTCGTGCGGAACCTGGCGGAGCATCTTGGCATTAACATAAAAAGTAGCTCCTGGTTTCGCCCCTTCAACAATCCTTATGACATCATGGAATGGCAGAAGGCCATCGCCAAAAAATATGGCAAGGACGGGATAATAGAGATTAATTGATCAATAAAATAAAACCTTTGTTAATGCCGCTTCGGCGAAGCGGCGCTACAAAATATAACAGAAATGTTATTGATCAAATGATCAGCACCTGTTGAGAAAAACGCTGATATCGGACATAGTGTTTCTGATTAACCATCAGAGACCTAGGGTTTGTAGATGTTGCGAAAATTTGCCTCGTTGGCTTTCATTAGCTTGCTATGTGTATCTAGTATTGATGCAGCCGAACTTCCTTCGGGAGTTATCCAAAAGAGGCAACCCAACTGGGTAGCCAGAACGCTTTCGCAGTACGCCGATGGTCAGCCTAAGGCCATGCTATTCTACGCACCCATTCCCGACAGTCACCAGGATGCCCCCATCCAGCTAGTGACTTTTCATAATTCTGGCGTTGTGCACGAAGAGGTGGAGCTTACAGTCGTACCCGAAAAGCATCCCTCTGCGCTTAAATTTGAAACGACCGTAGTACCGCATGGCCACACAGCTACCTACTATCCTAATAGTTCCATAGCCGCCATTACAACGTACCATCAAGGCCAACTGCAGGGCCCCTATCAAACCTATCATCCTAATGGACAAACCAAAGCTTGGGTCACCTATGATAAAGGCGTTCTAAAAGGCGAATTTAAAGAGTTTTTCCCCAACGGAGTAATCGCCAGCGAAGGCACCTACAAAAATGGCGCGCGCGATGGGTCCTATACTGAAAACTATCCAAAAGGGACAAAATCCCTTGCGATGACCTATGAAAATGGGGTAGTTGAAGGAGAAATTTTAGAATGGTATGAATCCGAAGGCGTCAAAAGTCGTAGGATATTTAAGAAAGGACTTCTAACAGATAGTGGCGACATCCCCGCTCTGACTCACTACAACGAGAAGCACCGCATCATCGAAACCCAGAACTTTCGTCATGGGCAAGCATCGGGCCTTCACGTCAAATTTCATGACAATGGACAGGAAAGCTACCGACAATACTACCGCGACGGACTTAAAGTCGGAAAAGAAGTATTCACTAATGCCGATGGCTCAATCGCTGGTCAAGGCGAATATGTTCAAGGAGTACCTGTAGGAGAGCATTTCCGAAAGGATCCTACCACAGGAAAAGTGATTTTTAGCGCTAAATATGACCGACAAGGCAATCTGCTTCAGCCCATCACAGAAAACTATCCCGATGGCGCTAAAAAAGCCCAGTATAGCCTTCAAAATGGAGTCTTTGCGGGCGAACGTATCGAGTATTATCCTGATGGTCAAATCAGCAATCGCTATCACTATTCTAAAGGCGAGTTTGATGGTGTCCAACAAGACTATTTTCCAGACGGAAAGTTAAAAAAACAAGCCATCTATTCCAATGGAAAGCGCGAAGGTCTGTACGAAGAGTGGAATAATGAAGGCACACGCATTTACTCGATCGCCTTTAAGAATGGACAACGTCATGGACCTTCTCAAGAGTGGCATGACAACGGTAAACCCAAACTAGCGGTAAACTTTGAAGACGGTTTGGAAAATGGCGAAAAGCTAGCTTGGAACGATAAAGGCGTTATGCTGTTGTCTGCAATGTACCGTCAAGGCAAGCCACAAGGGCTTTGGCAAGAATGGTATCCATCCGAAAAATTACAAAGACGTACCACATTCGCCAATGGTGAACTCGATGGAGTCGATGAAGTCTTTTACGACAGTGACCAAATGCAAAGGCAAAGCGGCTATGAAAATGGCGTGCTCAGCGGAGCATGGCTACAGTGGTATGAAGATGGTAGTCCAGAAACTGAGGGCAAATATGTAAGCGGATTACGTCAAGGACCATGGAAATCCTACTTCCCACTTTTACCTGGTCAAGAACAACCTCAATTGTCTAGGAGCCTCAACTACCTCGACGGAGAATACAGTGGCGATCAGCGCACGTTTTACTTCGACGGATCCACACAAGCCATTCTAAGATATGAAAATGGTATCCTGCATGGCACTAAAGAACTGTGGGCACGAAACGGCGAAATCCTACAACAGACTGACTATCGTAAAGGACAAGCCCAAGGCAAACACTACGAAAAGAAACCCACTGGCGAGGTCATCATCGCCACTTACAACAATAATCGCTTAGAAGGACCATATCAAATATTTTATCCTTCGAACAAGTATGGAGAGCGGATTAAGTCTCTAGAAGCCGATTATCTGAATGGACATTATGAAGGTGAAGTAAGTGCATTTGACGAAAATGGCAATAAAATTGGAAGTACCCTATACCGAGCCGGCAAGAAAAATGGCCCTTCAGCAGTCTTTTCACCCGAAGGCGCAACCATTTTTGTCGCTACCTTTGTGAATGACATCAAGGAAGGCCCACTCTTCGAATATTACCCTTCTGGAGCTATCAAGCGAGAAGTTTCCTATGTTAACGACCGTATGGACGGTGAGGAAAAGATCTTCTACGAAGATGGAAAGCCTCAATCCATCAATACCTATTCCAAAGGGATCTTAAATGGTCCAAGCCGGTCTTGGACGCCAGAAGGAGTCCTCACCTTTGAAGGCCATTATCGTGATAACAAACGCAACGGAAAATTTAACAAGTTTTATGACGATGGATCGCCAAAAGTTCTGCAAGTGTATGTAGACGATCAGCTCAAGCCGGGTAGTAAGCGATCCTATGGTCCTGATGGCGTCATTATTGAGAAAGCTGTGGAGAACCTCTAACAATGCCCTCTTGCTGGAAATGCGACGAAGAAATGCCTGATTTTGGAGGGCGTATCCCCTTTAAGTCCACCTGTGAAAAATGCCACTCATGGTTGCATTCCTGTTTAAATTGTAAGAATTATTGTCCTGGCAAACCCAACGACTGCTTAATTCCTGGCACACCGTTGATTTCTGATCGCGAAAAATTCAATTTGTGCGTGGAATTTAATCCTCATAAACCACCCCCTGTTGTTCCCTTGTCAGATGCTTCTAGCATAGAAGAGAAGCTGTTCGGCAAGGCTGAAGATAAGCCCAAGCCAAAAGGCAAAGACCGTTTTAACAGCTTCTTCGGCGATTAGGCCTTCAAGGTCTAGAAATCCATATTCTATCAAAAAATTGACTCATTAGTTAATTTGCACATACTATTTTTTAATTGAAAATGTAATAATAAGTTATATATACATTAAGGATTAAGGATGGATAATTTTTCATTCAGGCCATCCTCTTATAATTTGGTACCTAGTGAATTACGAGAGGAATCTGACTGTTTTATTGCCGACTTATCTCCTGCAAACCCGACTGCTCCGCCTGATGCTGTATCTTCCCAACTTGACCAAGTGATCGCTGAGGTTGTTTCCCACAAGCGTTTGGATTTACTGGCATTTTTCGATAAACAGGCCACTATTACCCAGAATGGTGGCTCACCAAAAATTCGGATCACTAACAAAAGACAGTTTAAAGAAAAAGTAGGGGAAATTCTGGACTTTGTAGCAAAAAAAGTCCCTGGTTCTCAGACAGATGAACTTAGTCAAATTATCGTAAAGCAGATTATGAAAGAAGTTTGTCCGGTACTATGCCTGTCTATTCAAGCAGATACCTTTTCGGCAAATACAGTCGCTTTATGCAATCGAGTAAAAACCCACACCACTGAAGACTCGTCACTAGCTAGAGACGTACAGGAACACGCCACAAAAGTGGCATCTTTTGTCCAAAACAGCAAGCAGCTGCTCTCCGCTTCGGATGTTCACGACAGCCTTTGGATCTGTAAAAAAATACAATCTAATGAAAAAAGCTTAGCTTCACGTCTTGAGGCTTCACAAGCTAAGATCGATCAACAAGATCTAAAGGTCGAACTGCGGTCTCTGCTGGAAGAAATTAAAGGTGAACCAGTCAGACAAACCGAACCCTCCCGAATAAGTAGACTTATCCCTACCGCGGTAAAAAACTTAGCCTCTCAAGCAGTCAACTGGTTAATGAACCCTGCCCTCTCTCCTATCGAGCAAAGTGCGAAAGATTGGAAGTTTATGCAGGCGTTTGGCGAACGAATTCATGAAAAATGCGACCAAATCAAATTGCTTACTGACAATAACCAAATTCTAGACCCTGAACTCAACACCTTCATCGGAGAGCTTTCTCATTATGAAAAGATCATCAGCTACTTAGAAGACTACTTCTCAGCTTCGGAAGCTCAGGATTTAGCCTTGATGAGCTTAAACGATCAGATTTTTGCGATTAAGGAGGGACGACAGGACTTCTCTAGTTCCCCCTACTTAAATGTCATTAAGCACGCATGCATCTTCAATGCTATCGCAACGCAGCATAGAGAATACACGAACATGCAGCAAGTGGCCTACCAAGAAGCGCATGCTGTGTCACAGCTCGAGGAGTTAGGAATGGAGCTGTTTCCAGCTATGGAAACAGAGCTCAAAGAAGCCAATGCGTCTTGGAGACAAAACTTCCAGATGGGTAAAAGTACTGGATTTCCAGATGCATCAATGAATCGCCTAAAACAAGAATATCTCCATCTTAAACACACTGCGAGAGCGTCTACGCAATTGGTGGCCGATCTACGATCCCTATATTTAGATAAAGCTATTCCAGAGACATTGAGAGCTCAAGTAAAATCGGATTTAAGGGTAGCAAAAGGCATCAATCAAGGGTTCAAGTCTGCACTAAATCGCTTCAAAATAGACGCTAAATCTATTCCTGGTTTTAAAGGCACGGGCAAGGTTTCGAATGCTGATTTAGCTGATTTTGAACATGCAAGAATGCAAGAACCTGCTTTAACCAGAGCTCAAAGAGTACGACAATGGGAGGCACGCCAATTCGCTAAAATAGATGAGGAACCATCCGAGACTCGCAAGCTTTTATACAATGCCTTTTTCTTCTACCTTCAAGCTATTTCTCCATCAGTCATTGCAAACTTTGGAACGCCGGTTGGCAAGATGGATTACGACTATTATGTTCGCATGATGGCGCAAGCATCTAATACAGCCAATAGTACAGAAGAAAGCTATGACCACTACCTATCTAAGGCCCGTAGCTTTGTCGGGGTGGACCAAGACTTTTTAAACAACTACGACCAATTTCTACGAAGACAAGTACAATATGAATATGGTCCGCAGCCTGCAGCAACCTCCCAACCATCAGGTCTACTAAGTAATAGCGGTGCTACAACATCTGAAGCGGTATTCAAGGCTATTCAACAACATGCCCCTCCTTCCGTTACACAGTGGACAGCTCAATTCCTGGGACTTACTTCAGAGGGTAAAAGTGCACCTCAGACGAATGCATGGGAAAGCTGGGTGCAACAATCCGTTATGCCGCAAGTACGAAACCATTATTTTGAAGGTTTAACTAATTATTTTGAAAAATTGGGTGACGTTACTCCTCCAGAGGGCAATGACCCATCCACTAATTTCGGATATGATTGCTACAAGATGTACATGGGCGCTCAAGCCGGTGAAAACCTTGTGCAAAAGTATCCTGAACAAAAGACATTTCTATCTGACTATCAGGCGTATTTAAAGGCGAATCCACCACAAATTCAGACGATAGAATCAGTCCTGAGCGTAGATTCACAAGCTATAGAGCTCATGCATGCAACAGGAAATCTCCGCCTTCAGCAACAAGTTGAGTCTGAAGGAATCGGAGCGATTGCATTGAAAACTCATGTGGCTACTGAGCGATGTTTTGATAACGGAGCAATGCAGTTGCAAGCTCCTTTTCTTACCGCGCAAGTAGGAGAAATTAGGTCAAGAGAACAAACAGCAATAACAACAGCGAATCGTATTCACACCGCCATCGCTAATGAAATGCCCGTGGTTCAACAAAACCTCGCAAGGCTAGAAGCTATCCATACTCAGTTGAATATTGCCAAAGAACTTCTTCCGACCCTATTTACAGAGCATTCAGAGCTTAAAGGCATTGTGGAATCCGTTAAACAGCTACGAGGGCGCTACAACGCATTGCAGGCATTAGCAGATAGTCGATCGACAATCACTTTAACACTCGATTGGCTATCCGAGCTTCAATCGGTGGGAAAAGAGCTGGAAGGTGCGGTTGAAGCTTACGACAAGCTACATCTGGAAAAACAACAACAAGCGCTAGACATTCTTAAACAAACTATTGAGGGGCCTAGCATCGGAATTAATGATGGGTTGCTTCTGCATGTCATTGGCGACCCCTTTGGTACAGGCACAGCCCTCGAAGGAGGAATTACACATCATACCGGCCGTCTACTGCAGAAGATGGTGACCAATAAGCTTCAGGCATTACAAGGAGCCGGTAATGCGCAGGCTATCATGAATTGGATGGGGGTAGATAATGAACCTGGAACGCCCCTACCCAACGAAATCCAACTATTGCGTATGTTTGATCAGGGACTGAGTCTATTAGAAACACTGGAAAACCTACCTCTTAGCAAATTCCAGGACAAACTGAAGGATGAATTGGAAAAAGCTTCGATCGGACAGCCTGTTTTTATTCCAGGAGGGTGGATAGGGAGTCCTGGAGGACATCGAATGGGCTATGAGTTCATTAAGCAAGAAAACGGGCTCTATACATTTCGTATTTACAACACAGGGGAGGGCTTAAAATACCACCCTACTGCCATTATCGAATTCAAAAGACAAGCCATAACATTTATCGAGGACAACGATATCCCCCTTGAGAACATTTTGAGGCTATCCACGTTGCGATCATTAGAGGAACTTAATGGTAGAATGCCCGCGGGCACTAAAAACGATCCCGCTTATGAAGCTGAATCTATCTATCTTAACTTAAGAACACTTCTTGGAGGTACGGCAGCATCACATCAACATGGCACAGACCAGTTGAGAACTCCTCAGATGGCCGGGACATGTGCCATGATGTCCATCTTTACTGCGATGAGCCATCGGCTATCTAATAATGTGATGACAAAGGCGCAATTTGAGCTCGGCTTAAAGGCTTTGGTCGAATATGAACAGCTCAATCACAGCACTATTATTTCCGCAAAGGAGGAACATACTATAAGACTGCTATCCAAATCAGTAGAGGAGTTTTCACGCCATTTGTTAACTGCGCGTGAAACAGGAGTCATTAATGATCTCGAATTCATATATGCCTCCGAGAAGGTTCAGGATATTCAAAAGACGATCACAATAGGAAAATCCGCGTTAGCGAGTGTGCCTACTCTTCCACTTTCTCTAGACAAACCTCTAGAGCCGCTTAAACCCATTGATATGTGGCTTCAGGCTGTTGAAACACCATCCGTAGAGCTTCCTAAGTATGATGCTCCTGCGGATAGTACGTACTCCATCTCCATCGGGAACTGGACTCCAAGTACATCTACCCTAGCGGCTGATCTAACGCACTTTGAGGGTGAGATGGCAAGAGCCTTCGCAGCGGGTAATGACCGAGTCGTGCTTTCCAGCGCGCTAGAAATCATGAAAAAGCTACCCTTTAATGAATCACTAGAAGAAATGAAAGCCCTGTCAAATGAGGATGCCATCACTGTCATACATGCTTTAGCAAGTATTTCAAAACAGAGTTTTAATAGTCGTTTACGCCTTGTTCAAGAGGATGCATTTCTCAGATCAAATAAGCTTCCTCCAAGCCAACTTTTAAACCATGTTAAAATATGGTCTATTGGTCATGCCCTATCCATGCAGGTACTAGGGGCTCCTCCCTCAGCATTTCTATTCGATAACTACCTCTTTAAGTACTTTATGGAAAACCCATCGTTGGGAGTACGGTTTTCCGATCCTTCTTTGGATAAAGAATATAATGCAATCACGAGCCATTGGAGTTCCATTAGTAGTAACGCCTCCATTTCCTTTCAAGACCTGGCAAAGCCTAGCACCAAGGTATATTGGTTCGATCGCATGGAGAATTTTAAAGCCCCCGATCCGGAGATTAGAGCTGAGGAACTATCCCCAAGTCAACTTAAAATTTTAACTGACGTACTAAACACCGTAACTGATTATGGAAAAATTAGCCAACAAAAGTGGGATAACTCCCCCATAGGTCACAGCCTATTGAACTATCCAGGAGTACGAGAAAAAATTGCGAATCAATATCCGCAAATTGACATGATGCCCGATTGGGTTAAATTCTCTTTCGCAATGTCAGACAAATTTGCCCTAAACCACCAAGATATTTTAGAAACCAACCGAGAAGTACTCCCTAGCTTCATATACGAACTCGCTGACATGACATTGGTCAATCGCTGGCTCTTAGAATATCCCATCGACAAGATACCTCTAATAGAACCCGATGATGCGACAACACCGCTTCCAACGACCGTGGAATTTGAAACTACCACTTCATGCAATAATGACCATGTATGCACTTGGGTACCTGGAGTTAATGTCGACTGGACTGGGGAAGTCACTAGCGCTGCCCGTAAACTACAGCATGGCGCGACCATGGATTCTGCATCGGGAATCACAAAAGATTTCAAGCTGGCTTCAATAATGACCAAAAACGAAGAAATCGTCATAGGCCGTGGTTATGTCCCGCACGAGGTTACGAAGAGATTTGACCCAGATGAAATTCTTGTCGCATCTGCTTCCAAAGAAAAATTTGACGGTTTTTCCTTCCAGCAAAGTCGTGAACTCATGAATCTCTTTTCTAAAGATAAACTACAAACAGTAAGTGTCGTAGGCTACTTAACAAGCCATCCCGAGCTTATTCAGAAACCTGAAATTCGCCTTTTGCTTAAAAATTTCCTATTTGACCCAAAGACATTTATACCCGAGATAGCCTCATCTCCAGGTGATGCTAAACTGCTGTTTGAAAAATTAGGAAGCTTTTTGCAAGAAAACCATGAAACTTACCAAAAGATCGGCGATTGGAAAACCGTACACTACATCGCTAGCTTGAATAGCCTATGCGAGTCTTATGCCGCATTGGCTGTAACTGACTATGGGGTCTCGGATACCATTAAGTCTTCCTTTTTTGACACTCGCGCAGAGATTAGACAAATTCTGAGCACTCAGAACCTTAGTGCCAAGATTAAGCCACTGTTTCAGGCCGAATTAGCTTTAACGTATGAACAGAACCACGGAAATCTAGATAAGGATCAACTTACCGCGTTGCTACCGTTGCTATTTGATGCAGAACTCCACGTACATGATCTTCCCATTGACATGTCGCTTCGAATGGAAGCTCTCCTGGCTAAATTACAACCTGATATAGAAGCCCTCGCAACCGGCCCCCATAAGGACACTGTATTAAACGCAATAGCCTCTGCAATCGATGGCAAGTCAATAAGATCACAATGGAGTGCGCACAATGCTTATCCTATGTTCCGCAATGCGGAGAGCACCACAGTTGTGGATCTATCTAGGGGAAAGATGTACCGCAGCACCGGTATGGAAGTTGGATTAAATTTGAGTATCCTTGCCGACAGTCGCCTCAAGAAGGTACTGGGTGACTTCGTACCCACAAATATGCAGCAAATAGGAGTCCTCAGCTATTCATTTATTGGTCCAAATGAGGAACTTTATCGTATTAGAAAAGAGGTTGAAGGAGACATCACGATCCAAAAATCATTGGGCGGTCACTGGCACCAACTAGAACAGCCCAGGTTAAAGAGCGGCCTCCTTCTTGGTAATAACTTTTGGCTTTGCAGTGAAACTACGCCTCCACAAATGCTAATAGAATCCCCTAAAGGTAAGCTACTCTATACAGCCGAACTGTCAGATGATCTGCAAACCATCACGACTATACGAAAGACGGGTGCGGAAGGACCACTCACATTAGCGGAGAATGTCCCAGAATTTTTGACAGTCTTTGACGATTCAACGTCAACTTTAGCCTGGGTAGATGATCACAATCAGTTAAAGGAATTATCATTTCCCCGCTTCGAACTTGAATTCGACATTAAGGACAACAAGGCGTTCTCTCGTAAACACAAAGGGTTTTATATAAGTCCCAAACAAAATCTTCCTACTCTCCAACCTTATGAAAACTATCTCATTCTGGAAAATACAAAGGGTGACAAATTAGTGCTATTACCCGATCAGCAATTCCAAAAAGCCGGAAAAAATAGTTCCTTGAGCACTAAGGAAAAGGCTAGTTTGGATAGACGCACAATTATGCAAAGGGATGGAGCAGCACAATCCTACTTTGCGTATCCTATAGACCCGTTAACCAATAGATTAACGCCCCCATCAGGAGCAGCAAGATTCCATTTAGCAATGATTAACCTATGGAATATGGACTATACAGAAGCGCACAAGCTTCTGCGCGGTTTTGGAGAATCTCTTGAGCCTTTCACAAGCGACGAAGTGAAACACTTAACGCACATTTTCGATCTTAAGGAGGCTAGTAACGATAATGATCCACGAGCAATTGCGCTTAACACTTACGCTTCCTATCTTTTGCAAAAAAATGCCCAGGATTTTTCAGAATCCCCTGCCAATGAATTCAATCCATCATCCGAGGGACTAAGCCCTTACCTGGAAGTCATTGATAAAGTCGGCAACATACGTCTAACACGTGATGAAGAGATTTTCTTGCTTTCAAAACGAGATAGCTTAGATCTGAAAGAAAAGCATCGATTACGTTATTTGACGACTGAAGTAGGCGGCGAACAGTCTAATCTTTTTGTAGAGATCCCCCAATTTGCTCCCCGCGCTAAAACAACAACGTTTCAAGAGATGCACGCCTCAAAGGTGTTTTCAGAACTTGCAAGAACCGATTTTAATGATGTAAAGCCTACTGTTATGAACTTCTCACCTCAATATGCCTTCGATCGCTTATATAAGCTACTAAAGGGCGATGTGACGGGTAGTGAAGCAGACAAAATGTATCACGATATTACAGGTATTCCAGTCTTTCCTAAAGACCCTATTGAACAAAAGAAAGAACTGAATTCCATTTTTCAGATAACCCAAAATTCGCCCTATTTGCAAATCATAAGGGCATTAATGATAAATCCTGATCGCTTTCCGAACTATGACAAGATTGATGAACTATTAAATCAAATCCGATTTAGACGGAAAAATCCCACAAACGAGCTGGATACCCTCCTCTTAAAACCTACCAAGGAGATTCTTTCTAATATTGAAGCACAAAAATCACCTGATCTATCACCTTCCTCAACTATTCAAAAGGCACCCTCCGCAACAATCTGGCCAGTTGCACAAGCTATCGAAACGCCCTTTCAAATGTGTGTTTCGCCCTACCAAACTTCTGACCTCTCGGTAGCAGCACTGCCGAACCTATCAACAGTCATTAACCAAGTACCCATGGCTGTAGATGCTTCTAAAAACGTTAATGAACAACTTGTGGCGCTTTTTGACCGCCCCGCGGCGAATCGTGTCGTAGAAGGAGAGTTCGCCCGAACAAAAGAACAACTAAAAGGCTATCAGGAAGATAAAATTGCTGACGCCGAGCAAAGGGGCGTTAAGCTTAACACCATTTATCAGGTCAAAGATGCGAGAGAGTTTGCCTCCCTAAGAGGATCGATCGAGATGCAAATTACAAGTGGGAGTTACGAGCTCAATGGATTAGAAATCGAACTACTCGCCCAGGCTAACAAGCAATCTGAAAATGATGTTCAACATGCTTCTAAAGTCCTGGGAGATATAGCCAACGGGCGAGCTCCCATAAGTATAGATGATCTGCTTAACCTCTTCCTAACTCGCGATATGGCTGGGTTCCACGAAGCCAATCCTCATCTCACGGAAGACGATATTTTCCAGCTAAATGGACGAGTAAGCGACTACCTAATCCGCTCTACCCATCTGCAGCACTTGCACCGCCTATCAAGCAGAATGAATGATATTCAAGTAGCTACGAAAAACAACACCCCAGTTGCTCAATTAAGTGAGATGACTGAAGAGCTTGTGGAGCATGCTTCCGCAAAACGAGCTTACAATGTGCAGGATAACCCTGAATATCTTGTTTTCGAACACTATGCAAACATACTCCTACGACCCTCTCAAGTGGGTAACCTAGATTTGCTGCGTATTAAAGATGGAAAGATAAGAAGTCCGGACCAGCTAGGCACCGTCTTAGAATCGATTATGGGTTCAGGTAAAACAGAAGTTTTGCTGCCTCTACTAGGACAACTCTGTTTGAGTGGGGATAACCTTTGCTTTGCAATCATACCAGAACCATTGCTAGCGGATATGTCTAAGCGCTTAAGTCAAATACTAGGCGGTGCCTTCGCTAAGTCCGTGGAAGTCGTGTCATTTAGAAGAGATGAGAGTCCTAACCTCAAAGATTTGAAAATGTTACAACTGCGCATGGAACAAGCAGTGACTTCGAAGCGCGTTCTTTTCATGAGTCCCAGCTCGATACAAGGGATCTACCTTAAGTTCTGGGAAACATGGCAACAGGCAAGCTCTAGTGAAGGACACGCAGATACCGTAGAACAGTTTAAAATCATGCGAAGCATCATGCGCATCATGAAGAAAGGCGTTGCGATGATCGATGAGGCTGACCTCATTCTAAATGCACGCAAAGAATATCAATTCACCTTAGGAGCAAGCCAATCTCTTCCTGCGGAACAGGGGCACGTAGTGACCTTTCTTTATAAGCAACTGTTGGATCCTAAAGTATGCGGAGACATGCGCTTTGACTTTGGCAGTGCCAACCCCGACGCACCTATTTTCAACCCATCCACATACAGGAAAGACGTCGCACCACGTTTGATAGAGCAAATGATGAACCATCATTTGGGAGCGAACAATGCGGTAGTTTCTGACTTCTTCAACAAACTTACAGCAGATGAAAGCGCACTAGTCAAAGATTACCTATCCGGAAGCGCATCCGAGGAAGCGCTCCATTTTTACGACCATATTGCCAGCGAAATGGTACAAGATCTACTGGCACTAACCAAACAAAATATTCATCATTTAATCCCTCTTACAGCCAATAAGCTTGCTGATGAGTACTACGGTCCTTCACCAGATCCATTCTTGTACATTGCAATCCCCTATCACGGGAGCATGAACCCTGCTGCCAAATCTCGATATGAGGTCTATGAGACTCTAAACTACACTGTCCAGCTTGGTATCCTTAAGCCTATCAATCAAAATATTATCAAAGCAGAGGTTGAAGGTCTTCAACAAGAGGCCGTAAAACTCTTAAATCGAGGCATGCCTTTTGCAGGTTCTGCGATTGAAAAGCGTTTTCTACAACTCACAGGTGGGGATAACACCATACAACTCTTTGGATCTTCCGATACCATTGATAAAATTAGCTCTTACGTGAATTCTAAAACAGAGCTCAAGTTAGAGCTAATCGAACGCTATGCTATTCCACAAATCACCAACCACGCCTCTAAATTAAGTGCTAATGCCCAAGTCTTTAACTTTCTGTTTGATACAGTAGCAGGATTTACAGGAACTCAGTGGAATGCAGACACCTTTCCCGAAAAGTTGGATGTTATTCCCTCAAACGTACCCGTGGGATCCACTTTTGAAACCTTGTGGAAAAAGAGCCAAGGCAAAGTGTACGGATTTTCGGTGGCGGATAGGGGTAAAATCATTCATCAAATCTTCACCGAACAACCTCATCTTAAAGATATGAAATCCTTCATCGATACCGCCGGCTTGGCAAGAGGCGTTGCCAATGAAGATATCGCTAAGCAATGGTTGGCCCTCTTACCCGAATCTATGAAAGGGGTTGTATATTACGATTCAAGCGATAATTTAAAGGTTCTTGAACGAGGTGCCACAAAACCTACTTCCCTTAGTCAAAGTAAACTTAAGCCCGAAGAGCGCGTAACCTTTTACGATCAAAAACACACCACCGGAACGAACATTAAACAAGAATACTCTGCCGTCGGCTTAGTCACGATTGGAAAAAGCACAATCGAAAGAGATGTCTTACAGTCTGTGTGGCGCCTAAGGGGTCTAACGCGTGGACAACGCGTAGAATTCCTTATAGAGAAGGAAGCAGAAGAAATCATCAAGGGTGTATTACAGGAAGCTTTAGGCGAAAAGCCACCAGAACAACTAGAACTCCAACACCTCCTACTCTACCTCTCTTATAGCCAGGCAATGGTGAAAGGAGATAACAACTTTAGGTCTTTGAAGCAAAAGCTTGGAGGCGTTTTGCAAGAGTCCGTAATGGGCGTCGCCATGGCAGAGGATGTTAGCACCGACCATCTCTTAAAGATCTTCCCCGACGTTTCCGATTTGTGTTTAACCAAAACAGAAATGAGTCCCAGGCATCTGTTTGGACGTCCTAATGTAGAGGAAAAAAGTGATTTGGTTATCGACAGACTGGTAGATAAAACATTAGCTAGTCGTCCCTACAAGCTCTTTGGTTCAGACGCTATAGTAGGTTCTAAAGTCAATCTTGAGAAAATCAAGCAACAAGTCATTAACATGGCTGATAAGTCTCGCCCCCTAGTTCACGATACCATTCTAACTTCCTCTAGTCCATACCAAAGCGAACAAGAGTTAGAGGTAGAAAATGAACAGGAGCAAGAAAACCAGCTGGAGCTAGAGCTTGAATTGGAAATGGAAGTGGATACAAGAGGACATGGCAGAAAATACACTGTGAATACATTTGAAAAACCTACGATTGAGGATCTTACTAATCTAGAATTCTATGAAGAAAAGCCCTTGGAAGCCCCAACGGCTCGATTTATTGGGTTAAATACAGCCCTTGGAAATGACCCTGCTCTTGAGGAATTTAAGGGGGTATTTGACTCCAATCTTGTCGCGTCCTTACAGCTTATACGACAGGGTGAAGGCTCGAATAAGAACGAATGGCAAGATGGAATTTATAAATTGTTTAACTTTTACCAAAAACCTGCTTCCGACATTTTGATTGTCGAGGATAGCAAAACTAACACCCTTCGATTTGTTTTAGGGGATCCAAATGACGGATCTGATTGGAAAGAAGTTTTGGAGTCTGAACGAACAAGTCAAAATGGCGACACCAAAGTCTTGATATACCGACCAGGATATGGCCCCTATCGTAATCACGGAGTAGATATTGACCGCCTTGAACAAAAGACCCAGTATCATCAAGTCCTTGCGCAGGCCAAATTCCTTAATGGAGAAATTAATTACTCCAAGGAGGAAATGATCTACCTAAAAGAGTGGGTATCTACTAATGGCGCTGAAAAGATGAAGAAGCTATTCAATCATATTATAGAATACAAAGATCTTAGTCGACAAAAGTACCCTGACAGCCCACTAGCTACAGTTTTGGAAGCTCTGTGAGTATCCCATGGACCGAAGTGCTCTCAATTTACTCTAGGCATGGCGACAGCCACTAGCCGCGCGTGGTATAGCTCCTCGCCATAGGTGGCTTTGGTTAAGGAACTACAAAGTAACGGTACAGAGGGTACACTGGAAGAACGTACAGTTAAGCTCGATGAATTGTTAATAGAGGGGATAGGGCCATTTGTTTGGCCATTAGACCCAATCCTGCGCATTGGCCTAAATAGTCTCTTTTTCTTTTTTTTACCACATTTCAATTAACCAATCCAGGTGACTGACCATTAAAAGAAGGCTAGGAAAGGGACCTAAGGGACAAACAATGCTCGGTTTTTCTGTCCCTTATGTCCCTTTCCTCGTCGCTTAGGTCCTTTTGGTCCCTTGGGTCCCTTTTCTATCTACCACAATATCTAATCAAAAATTGCTTTTAATGGTCAGTCACCTGTTAACCAATCCTACATCTATGTGGTCTCGAGAAACAGTCTGCTCTATCATAAGCTCAAAAAAAAGCCCAAAGTCGATTCTAGGTATTCTGTAGTGGTAAAATTCTAAAAATATAGTATACGTATTAACAGCGCTTTGAGGCTTTAAATATTTCTTGCTAATTGAGTGGCGGTAAATTATTGTTTTACCGATATTCAGCAGGAGTCATCTCGTATACACAAAACAATCTCATCACTGATCTTACTTCTACTTCTCCCCTGTATCTGCTTTGCCGAGGATAATCAAACCCTTCCAGATATGCGCTTGGGAGCCGATTCTGAGCCATTAGCATCCGTTTACAACTGTGTGAACGTCGTCACAGGAGACTTCTTTCTTTCAGACAACGCCTTGCAAGTAAACGCTGTCGTCCCTTTGCGCTACAACCGCTCTTATGACACTGGAGATGGACGTGAAAACCCTCCACAAGGACGGGGCTTTGGAACGGAATTGCCCCTCAAAATTCACGGTATCGTTCCCTATAAAACTGTTCAAAACGTATCCGAGTGCAAAATTTCCATCGAAGAGCAAGAGGGTGCTAGCGTTATCTATAAGGGTCGCATGGGCTCGGGATTTACTCAAGCTGTTGCCGAATCCACCTCTCTTAATAAACATGGCTACACCAACTACGCAACCGCTGGTATTCCAGGATGCGACTGCATCAAGAAAAGGACAATCGATTTCACCGGCTATGTTTTCAATGGCCATCGCTACGACCAAAATGGCGAACTCTACAGGGCAAACGAAATTTTAGGTGGCACGTGCCAACTAAAGCTGGGCTCTGGAGGACTTCGTACCTATTATAACAAACCAGGCTATCAACAATCATGGCGTCTAAATGAAGAACGACTACCAAACGGTCATCGTATTTTCTATGAGTATGACCAACACGGCGATCTTAGTCGGATGCGCGCCACAAATCCCTCTGGAACGCTCACGTTTTCTACCATCGACATCAACAACGGAAGAATCACCTCTAGCGATGGGCAAACCCTTCAATACGACATGCATATCCTAAAGTGTCATTATAAAGACCAAAACCCCTCGACATTATTTGTGAAGAGTATCACCTCCCCTGACGGAGTGACATGCCATCTTCATTATAACTACGTTGAAAAGAAGGGAGGCAAAGGGCGGTGGCGCAAACTTCTCAGAATTGACGATCCTGACAGAACACGCCTTCAGATCAACTACGGAGAAATTAAAGTGAGCCAGTTGCTGGCGCCTGCCGGTCAAGGAAATGCTCTAGTACCCATCGCTTCATTCGCATATGCCCCAGCACACACCGATGTTTATGATGCATTAGGCGCGCGCACCACATACCATTTTACCCCTGAAAAGCGCATCACAGCCATATGGCGTATGATCAAGCATCAAGTGCTTTCTAAAACCTGCTTTTTCTGGGAAACCAACGAACCTCATCAAGGGTACTTACTCGCCAAAGGCGTCGCAACCGCCGATGATCGCTTTCTCTATTGCAGTGTCGCTACATATGATCGCGGCAACATTGTGCAAGATGACCTTTATGGCAACCTCACCGGCAATGCACCTCCTAGTTTTAAACTGAATGGCAATCATCGTCCAAATGAACCTACAGAATGTTTTTCGCGTTACGTTACCTATTCCACAGATGGCTTCAACTTGGCCTTACGCGAGCAAACAGATGCCTTAGGCCAAGTCGTTAGAATGCGTTACGACATCTACAACAACAAAATCGAAGAAGAACATCTCAATAGCGGATTTCGCACCACGTTCACTTACGATGCGGTTAATCGACTGATCAAAACCGAAGAACACCATTCAGACGGCACTCACCTAGCCATACACTACGCTTACGATCTTGTTGGAAATAAGATTTCCGAAACAGACCGCTATGGCAACCTCACACGCTTTCAATACGACACACTCGGCAATCAAATCGCGGTCATCTATCCAGAAACCGAAGGACGCGCCGAACAACAGCGCACCGTACGCAAAGAATATAATCAGCTCGATCAGCTCACTGCCGTAATAGATCAAAACGGAAATCGCACCACAACCACCTATAACGTGCGTGGGCAACCCGTTTGCATTTGTTATCCCGATGGCAGCGAAGAACGTAATCAGTATCATCTGAACGGCACAGTCGAAAAGAAATGGGAAAAAGAAGGGCTATGCCATCACTATATCTATGATGGTTGCAACCGCGTTGTGGAAACGCAAACCTCAGATACCAACGGAAAGCTGCAATACCGCACGTTTAGACGCTATCGCGGAGCTCAACTCATCAGCGAAACCGACCCCATGGGCGTCGAAACAAAATACGCTTATGATGGCGCAGGACGCAAAGTTCTTGAAGTCAAAGGCAACCAGAAAACCACCTATGCGTACGATTCCTTGAGACGCCTTTCCATCACCAAGCAATGGAGTGGTGAAAGCGACTTCATTGCCCAAATCCAATGCTACGACTCGCTTAATCGAGTTGTGGAACTGCGCAGCGAAGATGCGTATGGCACAGTTTTTAGCAAAGAAACCTACGCCTATGATCGGCTCGGAAACCAAACCCTCACAGCTACATATGACTCAGAATCGACATATGCCGTAACCCAAACGCATTTCAATTCGCAGGGCCAACCCACAGAGCAAGTAGATGCTTTAGGCAACGTCACTCACATCACCTATAGCGACAGATTGTACGAAAAAACCATTACTGATCCATTAGGGAATATTCAACACGAAACTTACGATGCCTTGCATCGTGTAATAAAAATCGAAAAACGTAACCCTTTTGGCATCACCACAGCCCTACAAACATTTGGGTACGATGCTGTAGGTAACAAAAACGTGCAGCGCGAAACCGTCTTTGTAAATGGCGCAGCCACGCACGATTACATCATCCGTTGGGAACATGACAGCATGGGACGTGTTGTGTATACCTCCGAATCCGGTGGAGACGAACTCACCAAGACCACTCTACAATGCTACGACCGTTTTGGACGACTCCTTACGATAACCAAGCCCGATGGAATCACCTTACGACATACATACGACTCATTGGGACACTTACAAACATTAGTGTCTTCTGATGGGACAATCTCCTATAGCTATGCTTATGACCTGAATAGCAACCTGCTACAAAGTCACGATCTCGTCGCTGGTCAAACAACCACACGCCAATACGACACGTTAAATCATCTAGTGGGAGAAACATTAGCCACAGGACTAACATCGACCTATCTATACGATTCTCTTGGACGAATCCAACAAGTCTACTTACCCGATCAATCCACAATCACGTATGGATATGACGGCCCCCATTTAAAAAGCGTTTCTCGGTCTGACTACACACACACCTATACACAACATGATTGGCGTGGCTGTGAACTCCAATCGCAGCTCATAGGCAATGCCGGCACACGAAATTGCAATTATGATCCACTCGGACGAGTTTCACTTAGTCAAACGACTGCATTTACCGAAGAAATACCCAGCGGTGGCTATGACTCTGTCGGCAACCTTGTATCCGCCACAGTGCGAGATAACCTTGGTGCCACTACTGGGCAGTATCGCTACAGCGACCTCAATCAACTCATTTCGGAAACCGGAAGTACAACCCATACCTATCAATATGACTCCATTGACAACCGAGTCGTGAAAGACAACGCAACCTATCGCATCAGCCGATTGAATCAAGTGCTGGATGACTCCGAAGCCATATACCGATACGACTTGAATGGCAACCTCCTGCAAAAAACCGTCGCAGACCAAGTCACGCGTTATACATACGATGCATTAAACCGCTTGACAGCTGTAGAAAATCCAGCTCTCTCCGTCACTTATACCTACGATTCCTTCGGACGCCGACTCAGCAAACAAACCCCCGGCTTGTTTGAAACCTATCTCTATCAAGGCGAACGTGAAATTGGCGCCATGACCAATGGCGCAATTACCCAGCTGCGTGTGTTAGGACGTGGTAAAGGAGCAGAACTAGGAGCAGCCATAGCAATAGAATTAAATGGCACTCTCTATGCCCCCTTACATGACCATCGAGGCAATATTTGCACCCTCTTGGATGCTCATTCCGGCCAGACGGCAGCCACCTATCGCTATAGCGCCTTTGGAGAGTTAGCCGCAACCGAAGGCATCGCATGTCCATGGGGCTTTGCTAGCAAGCGACTCGATGCGGAGACAGGCTTTATCTATTTTGGTCAACGCTATTACAGCCCTTCGCTGGGGCGCTGGATTACCCCCGACCCCATTGGCTTTACGGATGGCCCCAACCTCTATGCCTATGTTCACAATAGCCCCCTGACATTGGTGGACCCTTTTGGCCTATCCTCCCACGATCTCATAGACCGACCTGGAGTCAGTGTGCATCGGCGAAGTAGAGGTGAGTATCAACCAGGATCAGGCTTCGTGGGTCGTGACCACCACGATCCTACAGCTGGCTCATGGAAAGTTGCAAAAGCAGGGAGAATAATTGGTCAAGCCTGCAAAGATGGTAGCTTCAAATGCATAAAGGAAGAGTTTAATGGGATGAGCCTCAATGAGCGGGTCTTATTTGGTTTGGCCCTTTATGAGGAACTGTCGATATGTTGTGGCGTCGCTGCAATCACAAGGGGAGCGGTCAAGTTCGCTATTAAGGGTGGAATAAAAATTATGGCGACCCGCTCTGCCAAAAGAGCTTCTCAGCCTATAGCGAAGAGTCTTGTGCAAGCAATTGTGCCCGAAGTTCCGGCTATCCAAATGCCCAAGTTCAAGAGTAGCTTTTCCGACTTTAAGTTGAATTCATTTGATCAGAATATGCTAAACTCATCTGAAGCGATGCAAAACAATGCCAGGATTTTACGTGGCTGGGCAAAGAGCAAAGGCTTTGAAAAGCTACCAAACCCTAATGGAAAGCCTGAAGTGTGGGGAGAATACGTAAATGCTAAATTTGAGTGGCGGTTGAAAATAAAGTCCGAAGGTAGCTTTCGTCCAAACCTTCAAGCTGGAAGTAATGTACCTCGTTTTGACGCGAGGCTTCTTAGTGAAGATGGATATTATATTAATCCATTTACTGGACAGGTGGGTGGAAAGAGCACAGGTAAGCACATTTTCTTAGACAAACCAAAATAAATCAGATGAGTTAATGGATAGAGTTGACATTCTAACACAAATATTATTGGACAAGTCTATCGTAATAGACGACAGAGATGACGCTGCTATGGATCTTGCTGATTATGATGATGACAGGGCTTTAAGAACTTTAGTAAAGGCGGGTGGTGATATCAGCGATGATGAAATGGTTCTGAATTCGTGCGGTGAGTCTATAGCCGAAATTTTAATTCGAAGAAATCAACTAATAACCGAAATTATTTGGTCATTAGCCCAACCTGCTCGAGAAGGCGTTTTAATTATATTAAGGAATCAGAAGCCCGAATGGTTTGAACAACTTGATCATGAAAGGAAATGACACTGGTTCCTACGGCCAAGCTAGAGTAGAGACGACTTAAGGCCTCCAGCTCGCCATTGATATAGCGCCTTTGGAGAGTTACCCGCAACCGAAGGCATCGCATGTCCATGGAGCTTTACTAGCTTTATCCTGGTGCCGAGAGGGACCTTGTTTAAATGATACGGATGACGTCTGATGGCACGTAACCAGACTTGCCATCAGGTGCTGTTACTCTCAACCAGCCATCCTCGGCTGTTCGTTCAATACGAACTTGCGTTCCTGGAATAAATGGTTCGTCATTAACCAAGGCATAGTCTTCGGCCGGCCCATGATATAACCCAAAGGCCTTGACCATCACGCCTTCAACGGGTGCCCAATACTGAAAGTAGAGCAAGCTAACCAGCAAAATCATCCACGCAAACGTGACAATACCCGCGAAGCGTTTTGCATATGTATTAGGGCTCCAAACTACGATCGAAGCAAACAGCAATACCACAATGCCAAAGGCAATAAAGGCTTGAATTCTCTCGGCCTGAGAAAGCTCATAATGCCAAAAAAACAGTCTTTGCTTCCATTTTTGAGGGGGTTCGATTGCAATGCCCTGTTGTGCTTGGGCTAGAGCAAGGTGAAATTGGATGCGATCATCACGTGGCATGAGCTGTTGAGCACGCAGGTAGTACAATATCGCCCACCCATATTGCTCAAGCTGAAAATAGGTGTTGGCAATGTTATAGTACAGTTTTCCATCTCCAGGCTCACCCTCAAGTTGCAGGTAGAGACGCAAAGCTCGATTAAAGGATTGCTCCTTACCCTCCACAGTCTGGGCAGCCACACCAGTTTGATAGCTCTGATAGGCTCGCTCAAGATGGTCTGTCAAGGCATCTGCTGGCCCTACGACTACTGCCGGCAGCGCCGACACTATGCACACAAAGAAGAATGGGATGAGCCAATTTCGCATGCGTTTATCCATAGCGTATTGTACGGTAGAGGTTCCTGGCGTGTCTCAAAATATCGCGCGGTACAAAGTCTTCCAAGCCCCCAAATCGCTTACCTGCGATCTCAAAAAGAAAGTTACGCACTTCGCCTACTGGCCCATCATTGGCTAAGTACTCTGGAGATCTCACCTTCTTGGTATACCAACCCTTTTCTACCAGCAACAACAAGAATGCTTCTTCCAGTAGTGAGGACATCTGAGCGGGATCGTTGCGTGCGCGCCCTGCCATTGCGAGATAGTCTTCGCTATTAAGTACACGAGGAACCATCGGACGTGCCCCTTTCAGCCGTTTTGCAAGCATCTCCAATAGTAGCAAAAGGATCACTGCAGCAATGGCCATCCACGCATATTCAATGTGCCATAATGGTGGTGTCAGATCGTTAGCGGTTAAGGGGTAAATGGGCCCCAGGGTGACTTCGCTGGGTTTGCCCAGCCAAATGCGCCAATCAACTCCGGTTATTCCACTGTTGTAGTTAGCCAAGCCTGGATTGATATCTTCCTTTGGTCCGGTTTTTTCGATAGAGTCCTCTGGACGCCCCGAACGTGTTTCTGGCTTAACAGACACCAAGGGCGATACTTCAAGCGCAATGGGTTCTGTCTTTACGCTGACAAAGGCACGCTTTTGAGGATCAAAGTATGAAAACTCCATGGGAGGTACTTCGGTAATGTGCGCTGAAAGAGGTCGGAGCGTAATAATAAATTCATTGGATCGATTCTCACGCTGCTCGAAGTAAGGATAGTCGCTGATCTGAAAAAATCCAGAAAATCCTGGCTGACAGGAAATGTCGGCCATGGATAAATCTATCAGATCAGACTGCCCAGTTATGCGAACTCCCACTTCTACTTGTTCGCCAATATTGATTTTTGGCGGGGTAAGCAGTCGTGATTTGATGCTGAACTGACCCAAAGCGCCGGTAAATGACGCGGGACGCCCATCTGCAGGATAGGGAACCACCTCGACGGTCAATGGAGCCGCAACGGCACGCAGATGCTGCTTATCATATTTGCGTTTGCCGGTGATATCCTCTTCATAAGACACGCCTTCGATAATGGAAGGTCCAAAGTTCCATTTTCCGGGTTGCAACGCCATGACCTCTTGAGTGATGACTTGATAGGAATAGGAATCTGTTTGGCCATCCTTGATCTGTTTGCCACCAACCTTTTGAAAGCCCTCAGCTTCTAACAAGGGAAGTTGCTCTTCGGTCAAGTCAACATTACGATTGTAGGAGATTGTGTAGGTAAAGAACGTGTGTTGACCAGGATAAAAGGGCTGTTGTCCATCGATACTGGCTTCTAATCCCAGGGCACTACTGGCTTGAGCACTTGTGATTTCATAAGTGGTTGCAACAGACCGCACCTTTTGCCCATTCACCGCCACAGAAATGGAAGGTAAAATGTAGAGCCCTTTGGGTTGACCCGGCAGCTGAAAACTATATTCAGATACGATCACATCTGTATCTAAATTGGGATCCGTGCGCAAATCCATAGCATCAGGCACTCGATCCTTCACAAAGGTAACAGCTAGTGGTTTCTTATCTAACTCAACTGAATTGGGATCTATCTTCTCATCTGGCTTATGAAAGATCGATAGGCGTCCTTCTATGCGGCGCAACTCCACTGAACGCGCCGTATCCACTACAGCAGCCGCTTTTGGCTTAGAAGCCAATAGAGGCGTGGTAAATCCCAACAATAATAGAAACGTTAGAAACCACCTTACCACGGTTTGACACCTCCCGATTGAACGGATTGCTTGCCAGTTTGTGGTATCGTGTCATCACGATCCATTTGCTGCAATTGTCTCAAGATGTCATCGATCGCATTACTTGGCATTTGAAGTCCAGGTGTAGAGACACTCTGAGGTTTCGTTGTACTTTCCGCTGTGGCTTGGCGTTGTGCTGCTTTAGTTTTCTCGTCTTGTAATATTTCTAAAGCCTTGAGCCATTTCCTGTAAGCTACTTTCTGCTCACTAAGCACCGATGAAAGTGATGTTGTTGCTTGTGCTAGGTTATCTGTTGCCCGATCCGCGGCGGATTCCCCAAGGAAGTACAATGGCATGACCTCATTCCAAGGGCTTCGCTGGCACGGATTTCCGCCATTCTTTCCACTGAATGCCTCGCGTTGGCGAGCTAACACGGCCCCCACAAATGGCGCGGCCCAAACAGTCGGTTGTTGTTGAGCTAGGCGCATGGTCTCGTGCAACGGAACTGCAAAAGGTGAACTTGCTTGTCGCTCTTCCTCTGAAAACTCCATAATAGCAGACACCACCTGCATAGCATGCTGTTCTTCTGCTACCACTTGAGACAGCAATTGGGTTGGCTCCTGGGGAAGCTCCTCTAAACCGCGTCGCGCTGCTACACCAAGCCAGTAAGCTACTTCAGAGAAAAACAAATGTCCTACTCCAAGTTGTTGTGCTTGCAGCGCCTTAACTCCCCAAGATTGATCATTAAGTGCATTTGCCAAAGCAGCTGTCAGCACCGAACCAGATGCACTCGCTATTTTAGCCACTTCCGGTAATTCAATAAAACGCTTTAATTGATCGAGTTGGTCACCAAAGCTTTGCAATTGATCGCCAGGTAGCTGTCGATGGGCAACAGCTAGTAAATAGTTTTCATACAAAATTCCAAAACGCTCTTTCAAAAAGCCATTCAAATCCCAAGACAGTCCAAATGCTTCAACTTTCGAGCGGTCTGGTGCATCCTTGAGATCCTGCAATGCTTGAAGTTGCTCGGATGTTGCCTTCAATGCGCTATATTGCGACACGGCATTCATCGCGTGCACCATGTCATCAGAGCTGGCCGCTAGAAGACTGGCCGCTAGAGCTCCAAATCGCCCGGTCGCAATGCGATAGAGCTCCAAAGCTCGAATGGGATCAGTTAAGGAATTCCCGATGAGGGCCAAAAGATCTGTATTTGTCACGGGAACACGCTTTAATTTTTCTTGCAATAGTGCTTGCACATTCTCTTCTGTAGCGCCCCGAATACGCATTTGAAGAAGAGCTTCAATTTCATCTCCTATTTCAAGATCAAGAATACCACGCAGCCATTGGATTGCAACTGAGAAGTGTTGGTCCTGATAGGCTTGAAGGGCTCTATTAAAAAATGTAAGTCGTAAATTCATGGGTTCACTACTCAGTTCGACCTGGACAATCTTCCACATAGGCTCTAGCGCTTGACCATTTTCTTGCAGCAAGACAATCAAACGGCTAATTTGCGCGTCCAGCGACAAATCCTCAAACCGATTCAACCTTTGCAGCTGAGCCATTGCAGCGAATAGCTGCTTCGCACGTTGACGTCCAGTAGTAATGTCCGTTTGGGTTGCGCATGTATCTCTCCCCTCTAATTTAGAAAGATCGCATTCCGCGGCTTGTGCACGATCAAGCGCTTGGGTCGCTAGCTTTAGTTTTTTTTCTAAGTGTCGCACCTTATCCGTAAACGTAGGATCGTCCATATTAGGTAAATACATCTGAGACTTAACCAAGCCCATTAGCGCAACAGCAAAGTTATAGTAGTAACGGCGACGCAATAAAGGAGAGCTGTTCGCATCAATGGCAATCTCCTCAAATGCCTTTGTGGCTGCTTCCCAGAGCTGCTGATCCACCAAAAGCGTGGCTAGATTGAATTGCACAGTCTGCCGTTGCCAAGGCTGGAGTTTGTCATTAAGCAGGGCGCGGTAAATGTCCTCAGCCCGCTCATATTGACGTGCCGCCGCATACACAGATGCATGCCGAGCGCGGTCTTCAGGAGATTCTGCAGTTAAAGATGATGTCATAGCTAAAAAACAGAGAAGAACCTTCATGACTGTTCTTCCTCCGTCTCGGGAAGCCCTAAACTAACAATAAGCAAAATGATGGCGCCGAGCAAAGGCAACCATTGAAGATCTATGGGAGGTGCTCCAAAAGTCCCTGTAGAAGTTGTGCCCTGTTGTAGTTGATTCTCCTGAGAGGAGGGATCTGCTTCTGAAATACGCGTATAAAGCTCTTCGCTCAAACCGGGACCTTCAAAGTCAGAATCTTGTAAATACACCCCGTTGCCGATACGAGCAATTTGCTGAAGCAGGTTTACCATCAGAGAAGAGTGTATTGGGCCTCCTTGATAATCAATTCCCGTAAGATTTTGCCCAATCGTGGAACCAATGCCAACGGTCAGCACCTTTCTAGGAGTGGAGGCATTCCCTAATTGACGTGCGATCACTTGAATGTAGTCGCCACGTTGATCATCTGGCAGCCCCTCCAAGGTGGTGTCACCTCCATCGGTAATCAGTACTAAAGTAATCGCTCTGTCGGATGGTGTCGCCCAAAATCTGGTATAGAAATTCCCTAGTACTTTGCGAAAATCCGTTCCTGCAATACCTACTGAGTTAATTCCAACTTTTTGTAACTCCATGCGGAGATACAGATGATCAAGCGTAGCCGGTATCAGATCCTTGACTTCCGATGTAAACAAATACAGTCCAATGTTATCTGCTGGCAGCCGCGCTATGGTGTCCCCAATAAGGTCACGCGCGTAGTCTATTCTAGGTTGACCTGTAGGGGTATCTGTAGCCGTCATGGAAGCGGAAACATCTAAGGCAAAGATGATATCATAAGGCTTACGCTGATATCGACTCACAACTGCAGAATCGTTAGACAAAACAGGTACTTCTTGATTGGTTTTAGGTGTGGACGTTCGATTCCATAAAGGTCCCATCAAGGCAATGGTGGCCAAAAGCCAACTGAGAGCCAGAAGAACTGTCCTCCATGTGGAATAGACCAGAGAACGTTTCACGGCTAAAACAGAGTCGTATCGATCTCCTAGAAACTGGCGTAGGACACCTTCGCGATAATTGGCAAGCCTCCAATAGGACCACACCAGCAAAAGCGCACCCAACAAAAGTATGGATGCCTGTGAAAAACGATAAGTAATAGCAAAGGCGAGCATGTTCATGGCACCACCCTAAGATACATCGTGTCCAAAATAACAGCGGCAGCAAAACAAATAAGTCCACATGCGACAAATATCGTCCACAATGGCACTACGCGATGTGCGCCTTCCTTTACTAGCGCTTCCTGATCTACAGGAAGGGTGCTTTTCTCGAGAGCGTCAATCTTACTGTAGATATCAGGAATAGCGTCATAAGACTCGGCCAAGAAGAATTTGCCTCCTGTAATATCTGCAACACGGTTTAGTAGATTTCGATGCGGCTCGAACTCTGGCAGAGCAAGCGAAGGCTCGATATCCACGATATAAAGCTTGATCCCCTGATCCGCGGCAAAACGCGCAGCATCCTCCATCCCTATTGTACGCATCCAGTTACCCTTATCTAGTTCGCTTGGGCTTTGGAAGCCGTCGGTAACCAAAATGATGACGTTGCTGTTAATTGTGTAGGCCGGCCGCTGGTTCTTGGGCAGCTGTTCTCCAAAATGTCGCGTCGCAACTATTGTGCCAGCCGTTTTGTAAATAGCATAACCAATGCCCGTACCGTCGATGGACTCGTCCTTGACAACTTGCACCTTGTGCAACTGATCCAAAATGGCCTGTCTATCTAAAGTTAATGGCGCTAAAATGTTCGCCATGCGTGCAAAAGTGACCAGTCCTATCAAATCATTAGGACGCCCATCGATGAAAGATTCGGTTAGCCGCTTCATGAGATCGACTTTGGAGATGAATTCATTTCCAAAAAGAACCTTAGAAGCCATTGATCCAGAGATGTCCAGCACAAAGTAAAGGGCGATCCCTTCAGTGGGTGTTTTGAGTATTTGCGTTTTGTCATGTCCAGAGAATGCACGAGGAGGAAGTAGCATGCGTAAGTCTGTTAACCCCAAGGCAAGGAGGATGAGGCAGGCCATGAACAGCTTATCGGGAAGACCAAACCAGCGATTATGAGTGCTTTCACGTCCCGATATGGGTAGATCCGCCACCTGAGAGTAATAAACATAAGGAGTGCGCTGTCGTTTGCGATAGCGATAGAAAAATGGGGTGAAGATTGCCAATAGCAATGCAGCTAGTAATCCCAGACCACTGTAAGTGATGTGTATGCTGCTCATCTTTGTCGTTTCCCTTGGGCTAAAAAAAAAGCTACAATACGCTCGTTTTCTTGTCTACTCTAGGAAAAGAAGAGACGAAAGGAACAATCAATAGGTAGGGTAAAAATACATCAATTTTTTAAATTCTTGTTGATTTTTTTTTTAAAAATTCGTTAATTTGGAACATCAAAAAATAAAATAACGCGAAAGAGAGATAGTATGGAATCACTAGGAACATTTAATCAACTGCCAGCTGAATTACGACGAGTGATATTTGAAAATATTGATAAAACAGAGATTCTAAAATGCACTCAAGTTAGTAAACAATGGCGCAAAGAGATCGAGGACACTAGGGCCTTTAAGGATAATTTTGCACAGGTAAAACAAGAATACCATAGGTGCTATCCAGCAATGGTTCAAGCACGCAACATAGGAACAGCAATGGCGCTAGGCATAACCATGCTGGGTATTACTTCTCTCGCCACTTCTCCTAAGCGCGTCCCCCGATTGGTACCTGGCATCCTCATTAGTGGAGGCATTTCTGGCGCTGTTTATGCCCTTGGCTGTGAAGTAGAAAGATACAAAATAAAAACATTTTTTACAAAGACCGGCATAGGAGCATTGACTTTTACCATCTCAAATATCTCTCAGGCGATAAAACCTTCCCGTTTGTTTTCGAATAAACACAATTTAACAGCTATAACATTCAACCAAATATGTTCGAGCTTTGTCAGCTACGCTACGTCAGAAACGCTTAGAAATTCCCTATTACCCAGTCTCAAAGATTCAGCCATTCATTTGGTTGGTTCGTTATGCGGCTCTTTCACTGTAGGACTCATAGATCAGTGTTTCAAGGGATCATCACAAAGTCTGCTCAAACTCTTTGGTAGGCAGTTTATGATGGGCTCTACCCTTGCAGGCATTGAGCATACAACCAAGGCCGTACTTACAAATAAAACCTGGGATAAAAGGATGGTCACAGACCTGGTAGGTCAAATGGTCTTTGCTGGAACCCTTAGGGGAGTGATAGCTATTGCAGAGAATCAATGCCAACAGGAAATTTTACGACGCAGGTTAAAAATCCTAAATAAGGCCCCCGATCGCTTAAAAGAACTTGAAAACTCATTACAAAAACATATTAAACAACACTATAAACAGGTGATAAGTCATTTCGGGCCGCAAGTGAATGAACTACTACAAAACGGTTGGACTCCCAAAGGACTTTCTAAAGTTGAATTTATTGCAGCTACAGAATTGCTGGCAACAGAAGGCCAATTGGAATTTATATCTCCCGAAGGAGAATGTCAGGTTTTAAGTGACCCCACACTTGTTAACGCTTGGAATAATATTGTAAAGGAGCAAGAGGCGTTGATTAGTAATCAGAACACCTATATCGAAACGATGGACAAAATAAAATACGAGTGTAGCGCATTCGTCAATTATGCCCTATCACACGGTCTTGGTTTTGAAGAAGGAACTTTTCAAAACAAAGGTGATGTTTTTCGCCATCTATACGAAGGAGGTGTCCTTCATGTTTATGAGCCAGCACCTATTCCACCAATAGATATAAAAACATCTGTCCATCACTACGATGTCCCACATGACTATGCCCATAGAAATTTAATAGAACACTATCTTCTTAATGACTATGTGATTAAAGACAACTGCAACGGAAACGTAGACGCCATGCTAAACCTTCTACATAGGGATGGCAAGCTAGTGTTCTACATCAAGCATACACTTGCAGCTGCGGGCTGTAAAATCAGGTATGATTCAAATATTTACTATGATGAATCTTATTAGTCTGTTTGGCTACCAAGTTGACAGTACTATACTACGTGCGGTCTGAAATGGTGAAATTGGACCATGCGAAATCCCCGGGTATAATTGTCAAAAAAAAGGCCACCCGGATCGGGTGGCCTACAAAGTTTTGTTATTTCCCTTAAAAGGAAACGGTGATTTTTCCCGTAATACAAACGACTTCTTCAGTTGTCTGCTGCGCATCCGCTAGGAAAACATCTTCAACAGTTACCGCTTGCTTGAGGCTACGAAATGGAAAAGTAGGGCCAAAGGTTAGGCGTTTAGCAACCTTTAGCGCCTGCTCTTCACCTTCGAGCATCTCAAAGGCAAGCGAGCTTGTCGTTGCACTCACAAATATTTATTCTCCACCTGTCCCTGCGAGGACAGCTGCGGGATCATACTTTATCGGTAAATCGAGCCTTAAACAACAATTGCGAACTCCTCCAAGTTGAACTGCGTCAAGATCGCACCCTTTATGGTCCCGATCTCGGAAGTTGCTTTCTATCTAACCTTGCGATTCCCCAATCACAACGGCAAGCATGCAGTCAGTTATTATATTAGTTCGTACGCTCTGCGATAGCTCGGATGGTTTGCTAACAACTTCCATTTCGGGTGGCCCATTAAAGGCACTTATCATTCACCGTGTACAGTACGCTCCTTACAAAGTTTTCAATCTCAACAGTTTGGTCCGAAAACCATTCCATGAGTTCATTGTCTAATCAAAATAAAATTTCTAAATTCCCAAAATTTGTGGCTACGAGCGATAATGCCTAATTCACCTCCTCAAGGGCTCTTATGTTCCACCGTTATTGGGTTGGTGCCTCAGTGGTTCAAACGTTTCTCCAAGACCATCTGAGGCGTAATCATAGCGTTATACTACGATCTAATTGCCACTTTATGGCAACATTCACAAAAAGTACAAACCTTTTATCTGAGCGCTTTCTTACGTGCTTCTATATAATCAATAAGATTTAACTTACCGGTCTTAAAAGTCCCAGCTACACGCGCAAAAGCTTCTCGGTCGATCGGACCGACCTTAGGACTATCGCTTTGCAGCCCTGCGATACGCTGAAGTTCTTGCCAAGCGATAAGTTCTCCTTCCACATTCGTAAGGCGCTGTTGCAGCATCGCCTGACGAATAAGATTGGAAATAAATAATACATCACCAAAGCCTCGTACTTGAGGCTCACGATTCCCAGCTAGGGATTCATTCATTTTTTTGCCAAGAAACTCGGAGCGCTTGAGCGCATCGGCATAACTGGCATCTGCAATTAAGAGCGAAGTTTTCGAGAAGTCTTCGTAGAATGGCAAATTCTCTTTGGTCAATTCCTGAAGAGCCTTTTGCCCATATTGCAACGCCATCTTCATGTCACCTAAGCGAAGGAATGTCTGCGTAATCAAGCCGTTATACCGCGCGCCTAATTCAGGATGGCGCTCCATAATTTCTTTAAGCTGCACAAAGGAAGGGCTATTGGAAGGATCTGTGACATCTGCGCCAATCGTACTAAATTCTCGGTAGGAAACAGTGGCCTGAAGATAATCAGCTTCATCTGCACCTGCTGTACGATAGCTCCATACATACAATGCAATCAGCAGCAGAATGATGCCTGCACCGGTATAAAGCACTGTGGAGCCATGTTCTTGGACCCAATGAGCAATCCGATCGGCCATGGGTTCTTGAAAAACCTGCTCAGAGTCATTTTGCGGCACATGAGCTGCTTGCGATTTCTTTCGCGTCTTTTCCACCCTCGACACTCCCGTCCTGAGTAGTTTAATTCTATTGCCAAATGGAATATTATAATGTTCCTATCTCTAGAAGTAAAGAGCAAAACATGAGTGATCTACATGATGATGACTTGGCGGAATTGAGAAAGACATCGCTTAATCCGCTGGAAGTGGCTCGTAAATTAAAAGATTGTGTGGCTCGCGCTGGCATGACTCAGCGGGAACTCGCAAACCTGACCCACAAAAAGCGGTCTACGATAGCCAACTATTTACGGTTGCTTTCCCTTCCTAAGACCATTCAAAAGAGTCTTGAAACTGGCAAACTTTCTAGCGGCCACGCCAAAGCATTACTAAGCTTGACGAATGCAGCCCAACAAGAACTGCTTCACCGCGAAATCATTCGAGAAAGCCTTACTGTACGACAGACCGAGCAGCGCGCCCGCACTTTTTGTTCATCACCTATGATCTCAGACGAGGCGCTTCATTTGAAACATCTGGAATCGCAAATTCAACAAATAATCGGAACAAAAGTAGAATTAAAAGGCAGCGGCGCCAGGGGGCAGCTCACCCTCTACTATCAAGACTTAGACGAACTTGACCGCATTTTGGGTTGTTTAGGTATTCACCACCTCTAATTTTTTCTCGTTCTGCCGCTGAAGGCGCCTAGACATAGCAGCTGATCAAATTCAAGACTTATGCGGCAAGTTTTGGTAGCAATCAGGGTCCTAGGTACTTTTTGCGGAACTCTATAGATATGAGAACGCTAGTCCATCATATGGCCTTAGAACAATCTACCAAAACATTCCACATACAACCATTCCTGTTTTAATTTAAAATCTCACTAAGTTATTTATGTTTTTAAAGATAATGAAATGCAATTACATTTACATCAAATCAGAATAGATAGTTGGCTATATCTGAGACGAGACGAGTATGCTCTTGATAATTAATTATCTACCGTTTATTATCCACGTCTTTTTATGTAGCCAAGTGTTCAAAACAATGAGACGCAACGATTTGCAATCAGTAGTAGACGATGAGGTACGGGCGTTGGTCGTTCTTGCACATACGCCTCTATTGGGATCCATCAAGATCCGCCTCATGCTGCGCCACTTCGGTTCGGCGGTAGTTGCGGCGGCTTGTGACCCGGCAGAACTTGCAGATCTTCCTGGTTTTGGCTCTACGATCATGCAAGCTTTTCGTTACGCGAGGCAAAAACAGCCTTGGCAGCAAACATTAGAGTTGGCTGAAAAGCACTCTATTCATATTTTGCCATTCACTGATCCGGGGTATCCCCAAGGTCTACTGGACCTCGTCGACTTTCCTGTTGTACTCTATATTAAAGGACAGCTTACCAAATACCATCATAGCTTAGCTGTTGTAGGAACGCGCCAGGCTTCCTTGTATGGCATGGAAATGGCGTATAGGCTATCACTGGATTTGGCCCACAGAGGATTCACTATTGTCAGCGGCCTGGCACGCGGTATCGATACACAGGCTCACCGCGCTGCACTAGTAGCTAAACGACGTACTGTTGCCGTCATAGGGTCAGGCTTACTGAATATTTATCCTCACGAAAATGCGCGTTTATCAGAGGAGATCGCAGTTGATGGTGCTCTCGTTAGTGAGTTTCCTCCAACCACACCACCAGATCGCCAGAATTTTCCGCAACGCAATCGCTTGGTCGCGACCATGACGCACGGCACATTGCTTGTGGAAGCTCCTTACAAAAGTGGCGCAATGATCACGATGCACCGCGCTTTGAGTCATCAACGCCCTCTGTTTGCTCTGCCTGGACGCGTGGACGTGGATAGCTTTCGCGGAAACCACGCCTTAATCAAAGTTGGAAAGGCAACGTTGATAGAAAATGCAGACGATATTGCATCAACATTCTCCGACTTGTTCCCGGCACGCCCCGCGACAGTAAAGGCAACGCAGTTTCCCATTCCTCTGGATCAGTCAGAAAAAGAATTATTGGAACAATTTCCCTCAGAGGAAGTCTCCATTGACGATCTGATGCAAAAAACACAGCTCCCTATCGCAAAATTAAATGTTCTGTTAATGAGTTTATTATTAAAGAAGATCATCAGGGAATTTCCTGGAAAACTTTATAAAAGAATCAGTTAGGGAAATTACCCTGCAGGAGCCCGTTTTAGAATGGCAAAGAAGCTAATCATCGTTGAGTCCCCCGCTAAAATTCCTACCCTGAAAAAAATTTTGGGTCCGGACTACTTTGTAGAGTCTAGCATTGGACATATTCGCGATCTTCCCGAGCGCGGATTTGGGATCGACATGGAGACCTTCGAACCAGACTACCAAACACTCCCTGACAAAAAAGACGTGGTTGAAAAGTTGCGTAAAGCAGCCTCTCAGGTCGAACTTGTTTACCTCTCACCTGACCCTGACCGCGAAGGAGAGGCCATCGCCTGGCACATCACGGAGATTCTTCCTAAGGGAACCAAATACAAACGTGTTTCGTTTAACTCGCTTACTAAAGAAGTCGTGCTTGCAGCCCTTAAAGAACCGCGCGATATCGACGATGCGTTGGTCAACGCACAACAGGCGCGCCGTTTGCTGGACCGTATTGTGGGCTATAAAATTTCTCCTATCCTAAATCGACGCATACAACGCGGAAAGGATGGTGGAGTTTCAGCAGGGCGTGTGCAATCCGTTGCGCTAAAGCTGGTTGTGGACCGCGAAAAGGAAATTGAAGCGTTCAAGCCTGTCGAATATTGGAATTTAGGCGCTATCCTTAACAGCTTCACAGATACCACAGCATTTTCAGCCTATTTGTATTCTATCGATGGCAAAAGGGTGGAGAAAGAAGAGATTGCCGGCAAAGAAATTGCACTCATTCCTAATAAGGCCACTGCCGATGCTCTTTTAGTACGTTTGGAAAAGGCTAAGTACAAAGTATCCAGCCTAGAGCGCAAAGAGAAGAAACGCTGGCCGGTTCCTCCATTTATTACATCTACGCTACAACAAGAGGCCAGCCGGCACTTTGGATTTAGTTCAGCTCGCACGATGAGCATTGCTCAGAGCCTGTATGAAGGTATTGACCTCGGCAATGAAGGCATAGAAGGTCTTATCACCTATATGCGTACCGACAGTGTTCGAGTGGTTTCAGACGCCATTGGCGCTGCGCGCAAGCTGATTACTGAGGAATATGGCTTAAGCTATATACCTGATGAGCCTAAGATGTATGCCACAAAAAAAAGCGCTCAGGATGCTCACGAAGCCATTCGACCCACCAATCTAAGTCACCCGCCAGAAAAGATAAAAGGCTACCTCAATCGCGAGCAATTTCTCCTCTACTCACTGGTTTGGAAGCGATTTATCGCCTCCCAAATGAACCCCGCCATTTACGATACCGTTTCCGCTGATATTGCAGCTGGAGCCGATCTTGTCATGCGCGCCACAGGTTCAGTGTTGAAGTTTGCTGGATTCCTTGCCGCTTACGAAGAAAAGAGCGACGAAGATGAGCAAGATGAAACGAAGCGTCCCCTGCCTAATTTAGAAGAGGGTCAGGAGCTACAGTTACAAAAGGTAACGTCGGAACAGTCCTTTACCAAACCACCGCCACGTTTTACCGAGGCCTCACTTGTTAAGGAACTGGAGAAATCGGGTATTGGACGTCCATCCACCTACTCTGCGATCATGAACAAGATTCAAAGCAGAGATTACACCATCAAAGAGAACAAGCGCCTTAAGCCAACCGAATTAGGACGGGTAATCGCGCAGCTGCTAGAGGACAATTTTGCACAGATCATGAACATCGGCTTTACCGCGCAGATGGAAGATGATCTGGAGAATGTTGCGGAAAACCGCCAGGAATGGAAAGAGCTTTTACGCAAGTTTTGGGAAACATTCCAACCCACTTTAGAAAGTGCTGAGAAGGCTGGTTTTGTTCCTAAACTTGAGACCAATATTCCCTGTCCCAAGTGCAGCAGTATGTTGCAGAAAGTGTGGTATCGCGACCGCTACTTCTTTGGCTGCTCGAAGTACCCAGATTGTGATTTCTCTGCGACTGCTGAGGAAATGAATTTCTCGAAAGACAATTATTCTCCCGATTTCGATTGGAATCAAGTTTGTCCCGTTTGCGGATCAGACATGAAAGTGCGCCATGGGCGTTTTGGAGCGTTTTTAGGATGTACGAAGTACCCTGAGTGTCGCGGCATTGTAAGCATTCCTAAGAAAGGCGAAGACTACATTCCGCCAGGAGAATTGCCCCCTTGTCCAGCTGTGGGTTGCGATGGACACATGGTTGCCAGAAAGTCGCGCTTTGGAAAAACATTTTATTCGTGCTCGAATTTCCCTAATTGCGATGTTATCTGCAATGATTTGTTAGATTTGGATACGAAGTATCCCGATCACCCCAAAACCGCGTATGTGAAGAAGCCTGGGAAAGGCCGCAAGAAGGCAGAACCCAAAACAAAGACCAAAGCCACAAAGACCACTAAGACAAAGGCTACCACCACCACTAAAGAAGCTAAGCCAAGAAAGAGTCCGCAATTAAAGCTATCTCCGGACATGGCCGAATTTATGGGCGCTCCCGAAACAAGCCGCGGTGATGTGACCAAGAAGATTTGGGAATACATCAAAGCGCAAGGGTTGCAAGACGCCGCAAACAAACGCCAAATCAATCCCGACGCCAAACTGGCCAAACTTTTTGGAAACAACGACCCCATCGATATGTTTGCGATGACTAAGGTGTTGTCTAAGCATTTCGTTAAGGATAAATAGGCAACAGTTATAATCACGAAGTGGTCAAATAGATATAGCCATAGATCATACCTCGCAAGGGGTTTATTCCTATGCCTGAACTTATCGCGATTATGGCCAAAGCTGTATCGTAAAGGAGAGGGACCAAGGGACTTAAGAGACGAAAAATTACGATATAAAATAACTCGTTAATGGATATGGAGGTTGTATCACTACGATAAAACCTCTGAGACCCTGATTGCTACCCAATGCTGTCAACTTAAAATAAACCTTTGTTAATGCCGCTTCGGCGAAGCGGCGCTACAACGTGTAACAGAACATTTAGCG
>CAYTFC010000002.1:0-72345 GCA_964436955.1 uncultured bacterium
TCAAATCAATCCTACGCATCTGAATTCAAATTCAATGACTTGTGCGGCAAGTTTGGTAGCAATCAGGGTCTATGAACAATCTATGGCTAATGTGGAGGTTCCTAAAGCAATACTCTGGTTTGTTATGAAAACAGTGAAATAAAAATCTCATTAATATAATTTTACTCGCGCTAGATCAATTAAATTATTGGTTGATTTAGATGTGTTGTGGAAAATTAAATTTAGGTGTGCAACGTGGATGCTGTAAGTCATGAATATCCGGCCTTTGGTATAGCCGTAGTGGGTGCTGGTGCTTTAGTGGTCGGTGTAAAGAAATTGTGTTTTAATGAGTCTCATGGCCATCAAAAGAAGCTTGGTCTTGCTCTCTTGGCGGGTGGGGTAGCTGCTATTGCTTTCGGAGCTAGTTCTATTTATGAAAGCTATATGAGTAATGTTGTTTTACCTCAGAGTGTGTATAAGGAGGCTTTGAATACCATAAACGAAGCTAAAGCTGTAGCGGATGAGGAAACTGAACTCGCCTCCGTGCTAGTTAAACATATGCACTCCGGAGACCCGTCTTCGGTCAGAACAAAAATAGTTCAAATTTTTGAAGCTTGTGGACGAAAATTATCGAGCGATAATTATATCCCCTGCAAAAGTGAGTTTAATGGTTTCACTGGCTATATTGATGGAGTACGTCCAGCTGATTTACCTCAATCTCTTGGATGGTCCATAGATCAATGGAATCGCCCATTTTTAGCCTTCAAATATCTTTGTAACAACACATTTGAAGGAGCCGCCGCTCTATTTCAGCGCTATGAAACAAATGAATACACGATGGCATTGGGAGGTCATCATCAGGCCTCTCAGCCGCTTTGTAATTTTTTACCATTCCAATTGGAGTCAACCTTAGAAGCTGTGCGCACTATGTGTACAAGAGGTTACCATATTATCCCGTATTTTCGAGGTAATTGGAACGTCACCTTGTCTGATTGATTTAATGCCCAACTTGTCCCTTTAATGGCAAGTTGGGGTTGAATGAAACAGCTAGCGCGACACTACATGGTATAGATAACCTGTAAAGCGGCTTTACATCCATATATCCCTGTAAAAAATCCGCTTGGTTTGATAGAGTCATTTTTTTTGTTGCCCCTTTTGCATGAGGAGTACTTGTGTCAGAGGAACTAGATGATGCCTATCGCTCTTTGTATGACGTAACGATTCCAGACTTGGATTACTATTTACGTCAGATTGATTGTCGCGATGGATGTCCTGTCAATACCGACGGTCGTGGCTACATGTTGGCTATCCATGCTGGCAATCTTTTGGAAGGATACAAGATTGCGCGTGGACCCAATCCGTTTGCATCCGTCTGTGGGATGATTTGCGGAGCTCCTTGCGAAATCACATGTCGTCGCGATCGCGTTGACAAAACGCTTACTATTCGAGCACAGAAGCGTTACTTGGATGAGTGGTTTGGGCATGATCAAAACGCACTCAATCGTTCCTTAGAATTTAGTTACGCACGCGGATCGATTAATTCTACACCTAATGGCTTAAAAGTGGCGTGTGTGGGAGCTGGCGTAGCTTCATTGACATGTGCTCATGATCTTCTTCGTTTGGGTTATGCAGTTGACGTTTTTGAATCAATGGCCCTGCCAGGCGGCATGTTAACGTACGGTGTTCCTAGCTACCGACTGAAGAATAGACTCGCTGTAGCAGAATGCCGAGCTATCGAGCATTTAGGCGCCAATGTCTATTACAATACTAAGATCGGTCGTGACATCACGATGAACCAGCTGGAAGAAAAGTATGATGCCATCTTCATTGGCATAGGCTTATGGAAATCTCGGGACTTGCCAATCCCAGGAGCTGAAGGTCCTGATGTCATTCGCGGGGTGGAGTATCTGCGGGTTTTGTGTGCGGACGATCGATGGCCTATCGGGAAGCGGATTGTTGTTGTGGGCGGAGGTAACGTTGCGTTTGACGTAGCACGTTCCTCTGTGCGTAATGGTGCGGACAGTGTGACAATGGTATGCTTAGAATCGCGTGATGAACAGACAGCCGATGAATTTGAGATCGAAGATGGCATGGAAGAAGGTATTACGATTGTCAATCGAGTAGGGCCGATATCAGTAGAACGTGACACGGAAGGAAGAGTCAGCGGCCTGCGCGTTCAACCTATTTATAGCCTATTTGATAGTCAAGGCCGCTTTGCACCGAAATTTATTTCAGATTCACAGTATGTCATTCCATGCGATACTTTGGCCCTGGCTATTGGACAAGCCATGGATCCCGCATTTTTAGATGGCTGGGATAAGCGTAATCAACTGGCACTAGACAGAGGCCTTATTAAAACAGAGCGAGGCACAGGACGCACTAGCGTACCTAAAGTGTATTCTGGTGGTGATGTGGGATTTGGCCCTGCTCTTTTTATTACGGCCATTCGCCATGGGCAAGAAGCGGCTAGAAGCATTGATAGCGACTTGCGTGGCACGACCCCCTACCGCGAGTATACCGCTGAATTTACAGAGATTGTACCGATGCGTGACAAGTCCTACTTACGTACTCGTTGGGCCCTACCAACTAGCCAACCTGTGCATAGCCGCACAACGAATTTAGAATATGTTGAGAACAACTATACCGATGCTGCAGTCCATCAGCAGGCTAACCGTTGTTTGCAATGTCATGTTAGCCCTGTTTTCGATGGCAGCCTGTGCATTAAGTGCAATGGATGCGTCGATGTTTGCCCGACCAACTGTCTAAAGCAAGTGCATGTAAGCCAGCTTAACCTCGATGTCGGTGATGGCAGTTTGCGTCGTGCCGTCGATAACTTTTTTGGTGTCGATACGATGGAAATGACTCAGGAAGAACTCCATTTAATGGGCTCCGCCATGTTAAAAGATGAAGACTTGTGCATCCGCTGTGGATTGTGTGCAGAAAAGTGTCCCACCCAGGCAGTGACAATGGATGCTATGAACTATTCCTTTAGATGGATAGGATAGCATGTTGATAGACCTGTTTTTGACCCTTGCAGCCGGTTGTGCAGCCTTACTCGTGTTTTTGTTTTATTGGCGCAAGGGACAGTTTGACGACGCCGAGGACATCAAATACCAGATGTTTCGTGATGAAAATGAAGAACCTTAGCAAGAGACAGCATTTGTCAATAAAACCGTTTATGCATATATCATTCAGAAAAAAACGGAACTTGTGATGCCTAAGCTACGCAACTCATTAAATGTGGATCCAGACGATAAGGATCCCCGTATCTCCCGTCGATCCTTCCTTGCCCTGCTAGGGGTGGGAGTAGGAATTGGCGCGCTAAACCTAATTGGAGCGTCAGTATTGGGCTTTTTATATCCTAATGCCATGAAGATTCCCCCATCGGTGTTTTCGTTAGGACGACCCGATGACGTGCTTGCGACTCAAGGAAAGGTGTTCGTTCCCAAACAAAAGGTATTTATCGATTCTGAAAATGGAAAAGTAAGAGTGCAAACCGCTGTTTGCACACATTTAGGCTGCACCGTTCACATGGTAGAAACAGGATATCAGTGTCCTTGCCATGGATCCACTTATGACCAGCTTGGCCACAATACGGGTGGTCCGGCGCCGAGCCCATTAGTGTTTTATAAATGCTTTTTGGGTGCCTCAGGAGAAATTATGTGCGACAAATCTCAGACAACCTTGGATGACAAGGAAGCCTGGTTTTCGCCTAAAGTATAAGAGCTTGTAACTATGGCAGTTTTCCAGGGATCACCGCGTGAATCATGGCTGGAGTACCTCGCTAACCTCCCGCGCATGTTCATACGCTCGATCTTTCGACATAACTATCCTAATAATGATGTCGATCGCTCTGAAATCGTATTTAAGAACTTCTTTCTGCACTTCCATCCAGTCAAGTGTCACAAAAATAGTACCGATCCCTTTTACACATTAGGTCTTGGGGCTATCTCAACCAGCCTATTTTTGATACTGACTTGGACCGGTGTTGTTCTGATGTTCTTCTACATACCCACTGTGGACCGTGCTTATGACATCATGAAGGATTGGCAGGATACGACACCATTTGCGCAGATGTACCGCAACATGCATCGTTGGGCAGCGCATTTGATGGTGATGTTTGTGATGCTGCACATGTCGCGGGTCTTTTATACCGGCTCCTATAAAGGAGAACGCCGCTTTAATTGGGTGATCGGCGTCATTCTGATGGTACTGACGCTCCTGCTATCATTCACTGGATATCTTCTACCTTGGGACCAGTTAGCCTTTTGGGCTATTACGGTAGGATCCGAAATTGCAGGGTATGCCCCCAATCTGCCTGGCTTTCAGTATAATGTGAACCGTGTCATGCTACTAGCCTCCACTAGCGTAGGTCAGGATGCTCTCATTCGCTTTTATGTGCTGCATGTGGTGGTACTGCCATTGGTGGCCGGCACCTTGATTGGTGTACACTTTTGGCGCATTCGCAAGGATGGAGGACTATCGCGCCCTCCCGACCGTGTCAGACCCGATCCATTAAGAGTCGTCCAACGATCCGATAGCAAAGAGGTATTTGCTCCGGGAGTGAAACGAACCTATGGTTTGATGGAGCTTGTACGAGGCACCTGTCCCACCGTAGATAAGGGGCCATACAACTTTGTCTTTAGCTGGCCGAACCTTCTGCGTGCGGAGATGGTGGCCTTCTTACTTACTTTGGTGCTAACGTTGGCGCTTTCTTTCATTGACGCGCCATTGGAGGAACCTGCTAACCCCGCCGCTCCTCCGAACCCTTCCAAAGCTCCCTGGTACTTTCTTGGGCTGCAGGAAATGGTAGCTTACAGCGCCTTCTGGGGCGGCGTTGGTATTCCTACGCTCATGGTGCTGGGTTTGATGGCAGTACCCTATCTCGACCGTAATCCTCATGGGACGGGCTATTGGTTCCATCGCAGCCGCTATTTGGCGATCTTTTTGTGGACACTCTTTATGACCAGTCAAGCTCTACTCATCGTCATTGGAACGTTTTTTAGAGGAGCTAACTGGGGATGGATTTGGCCGTGGACAGAAACTTTCTCGCGGCATTAAAGCGGTATTAAAAGGGAGAAATCGTGCGATCGGAACTCTATCAAATATCCTTGATCCTACTCCTAGTGGTATCCGCCGCACTCTTTGGCGTGTTCTTGGCGCGCGAACTCTTTCCGCAATACAGAGTTTTTCAGCAGGATTATATTGCGTTAGAGGAATTTCGCTCATCATTAACGCATGAGCCAATGGCGCCTTTTGACATTGGAATTAGACAGATAGTTCTCACACAAAGTAATAACGGCCCTGAAATTGTTGATCGCTGCACAAGTTGCCACGTGGCGCTTCAACTTAGCCACTTTTCCCCCACTAAACCTGCGCAGGATGTCAATGGCGAAGCCTTGCTTGATGAACAGGGATATCCCGTTTCAGTTCCGAACGAATCCTATGTGTGGAAGCAGTTAGATGAACGTATAGCTGAACTCAAATCGCAGGATAAGCTATCTGAAGCCGAGCAGTTGGAGTCCCTGAAGAAGGCATACATCGGCGGGGCCGAGGTGGATATGACCAAAGCCTTGGCTATGCATCCCCTCATAGGTAAGGAAACCCGCCCCTTTCAGTTTCATCCCATTGAAGAATATGGCTGCACCGTATGTCATAATGGCAACGGTAGAGCCCTTACCATTGAAAAGGCTCATGGGCCTGTATTTGATGGCCAATACCCGACTTCGTTTGAAGGGCCAGTACCGCAATTTTTAGAGATTGACGAACAGAACGATCCCTCCTTTTCAAGAGTGTTTAATCATAAGCCAGGTCACGAACTTTTGTTCCAGACAACACCCATCTTCGTGGGAGAGCTAATCCAAGCTAACTGTGTACAATGTCATTTATCATCCACTTCTCAGCTTAATAGCGTGGTGACGACCGTATCTGAGCTTAAGGGACAGTCCGCACAGCAAACAAAGGACGTTCAAAAAGCCTATGAAGACGAAAAGAAGGCGTTGGCAACCCTGCTTATCCTTCGTTCCGATATTCTAAAAAATGGATTTGGGAATACGCTAAAAAGACTAATAGATAACGAGACGAACTATCACCTCACACAGTTAGAGCGCAATGCAGCGGCCGCGCAAGTGATCTATCTGACCCAGGCAGTTGCAAATCTATCCGAAAGTGACCCCACAGGACAACAGCAAGCCGCTGTAGCCAGAATTCAAAGGGATATCGTTATTTCGTTAGGCACAGAAGATCTTGCTTCGGCCTTAGAAAAAGAACTACAGGGCAAAGATAGCAACTCATCCGCGCTATTCGATACATTTGTTAAAACACATAGTCAATCGAAAGGACAACTCTTTATCAAAGCAGCAGCAGTCGATAGACAGCAGATATCTCTAAAGCATATCGACAAAGCGGAAAGCTCTTTGAGCAATTCTCTCGGTCAAGAGCAAGTTAAGAAAGCGGCGGCCACGGATATTGATCGCATGATCAAATGCTACTTACAAGGTGAGCAGCTCTATATTTCTCAAGCATGCTACGCATGCCATCGAATCGCTGGTTTCGCTCGTGGAGGTGTTGGCCCAGAACTTACCAATGAAGGTTTCAAGTATCCGTGGTTCATTAAGCAGTCAGTCGTATGGCCTCAGGCAGATCTACCCAGCTCTACAATGCCAAACTATCGTTTGGATCACCAAGAACTGGAAGCTCTAACCTGCTATATGTTGGCTCAAAAAGGCCGTCCCAACGCGGTTTCTCAGGTGGACTACAATACAACCATCAAACAATGGGAAGAAGGTAAGAAGAAGCCTTGGGAAGCTCCGGTTCCACCATCCAAGATACATGATTTACATTACGGAATGACAGTATTTGCAACTGAAGGATGCGCAGCTTGTCACCGCTTAAAGGGATTTCAATCCAATGTTGGCTTCGCGGTAGAGAAAGACAAGGTACCTACTTTTGATGAGATGTATCGTGAACGCAACTGGTTTACAAGTTTGTTCCCAGAAGACCTAATGGGAAGCCAAATAGTGAAAGTGATCGAAGAAAATGCAGCGGAACTGGACAAGCGTATTGTAGATCATGTGCGACATGATTCCATTATTGAAGAAATTCAAAGGGACCACCCACAAATAATCGAAGCTCTCTATTCAGGCTTTAGATACGCCTCACGCGCTAAGCCAGACAGCCAATGGAAGGAACGTGTTGAGCGAGTCTTAAAGACCTATATTCAGGAATATGGTCTAGGACGGCTTGTAGGACCCAGGCCCAATTGGTCGGGCATCTATCGCTCTGATGAATGGCTGATTGCGCATTTTTACAATCCCGGCGCCCATGTGGCACGCTCCATTATGCCGGTGTTTCCGTTTGATGAGACCAAGTTCTATGCTCTTACTTATATGCTAGACATTCTGGCCCCATTAAACGCTGCTAATGTACGTGAAATTTGGGATAACCGCGGGTTTAACCCTGAACTAGCGTTTCATATATATTGTGCTCAATGTCATGGGGACTTCAGGCAAGGCGATGGACCGGTGGCCCAATGGCTATACCCTATCCCTAAGAACCTACGTAACGGCTCATTCCTAAACAACCTAACCAGAGAGCGAGTTGCGGAGTCTATTATACATGGCGTTAAGGGAACTCCAATGCCGCCTTGGGGAGAAATAGCCAGAGACAAGCCATTCCCCATAAAAATTCCAGTATTAACCGAAGAGGAAGCGCATCAACTCACCAATTGGCTGTTTCTGAGTCTCCCAGGTGGTGATGTAGATGAACCCGATAACATGAAGTGGAAGTATCAACCTGAAGACGTGATCAGGGAACTCCACGGTGAAGGCGATCAACTTCATAGCAATCTATCGTCGGTGTCTCACTTATTGGCATCTAACAAGCCAATAGCAATAACATCACCTTCTCAGCAGGAAGTCGATGACATTTTTGACGAACGTAATTATCCCATACCTGGAGTTAAGCGTAAGGCTTACTACATAAAAGAGAAGTACTACACACCGTTGAATATAGCCCAAGGCGAGAGTGTTTTCATCGAAAACTGTGCTATCTGTCATGGTAAAGAAGGAGCCGGTAATGGCTTAAGAGCCGGTAGTATGACGGAATCAAAGCCTCGTATGCTTACAAATCTGGATTGGATAGCAACTCGTGATGACCTGCGCTTGCTTCAATCCATCAAATTTGGCGTTCTTGGTACCTCCATGACTCCCTGGGGCGATTTTACAAGCACGCTGCAAAGATTGCAATTGGTCATGTACATTCGCAGCCTGAGCCGAGAGCATGCACTGCGTGAACATCTTTCGGACATCATCTATCAATCCTTCGATCGCGCCTTGGAAACTGTGCGGCAGTCTCAAATAGAAGAGGACGTTAAGTTTCAAGAACTGGATAAAGCGTACAATACAGCAAAGTCTTTTAAGATAGATCAGGAAGCCAATCTAGCGATAAACAAAACGGCCGTACCAGCACTTGTCGATGCCTATCAAAAAGAACTGTCGCTTGGGGAACAACTTAAGAAACAAGAAACTATTGATAATGCAATCTCTGACTTAATTGCTGAAATAAAGAAGCAACGCGATATTTTTACTTCACTGGGAAGTACAGCTCTAGCATCTTTAGGTGAAAGTGATGTTTCAGACGGGATTTTAGACTTAATAGGTCTAAATGCTGTCCATTATGAGTACCATGATGGAAAGCTCACCTTGGATAATTATTCCGCTGATCCAGCCGTCATTGTTAACACCGGTAAGCAAGTACTTGCTTTGCTGGAAAAAGACATCCCCTCACTAGAAAAAGAACTGAAAGGCATGGACGCACAAGCGGCTTCCACCGAAGCACGTGAGAGAATTGCTGAACTAAACCAACGTGTGAAGGGGCTTAATCAAATTAAGGTCCTAGTACTAACAACACTAGAGGACTCCGCACGCTCAAAACAGAGACAGGAAAGCCTTGTGGAACGCATTCATGGTCTCAAAGAAGCCTTAAGGCAAAGCGAACCGGCTACTCAAGAAAAAGCGAAACAAAGAAATACCAATGAATGATACAGCTACAGTCCCCTCAACGCCACAATTTGAAGATCTACCCGTCAAGCTGTTTGTGTATCCCGCCATTGTTTTTATGGTCATAGGGATGTTTTTTGGCGTCTTTATTTCCTTTAATGGAATGGTGATGCCTGATTATTGGGCTGGTGAATACATTCACTTTGGGCGCATGCGTCCGGTACATGTTGGCCATGTTCTATTCTTATGGTTGTTGCCTGCTAATTTTGGATTGATTTTCTATATTACTCAAAGATTGTGCGGTGTGACGCTATGGAGTCGCTCGCTGGGAATATGGTCTGCAGCGCTTTACTGGCTTGCGCTTGTTCCAGGAACCTATTCATTTCCTTGGGGAACCAACTTTGGGTGGGAATATGCCGAGTTTCCCATGTGGTTGGGTTGGCTTCCGGTAAAATTCATGCTCTTATTTGCTTGGATACTGATCACCATTAACATTTACATGACCATAGCCAACCGCAAGTATGATAAGCTCTATGTTTCCCTCTGGTATATCCTAGCCACGTTACTGTGGGGAGGGATTAGCTACTTCGCAGGAAACTGGGTAATCAACATGGTACCCCAGGGGATCTCTCGAGTGAATATGAGTTTTTTCTATGTTCATAATTTGGTGGGGTTAATTTTTACACCCATGGGCTTAGCCATTGCTTATTATTTCTTACCCAAAATGGCAAAGACGCCTATCTATAGCCATAAACTATCCCTCATTGGTTTTTGGTCCATTGCATTTGTGTATGCATGGGTAGGATCACACCATATTATTCACGGACCCATGTCACAGTGGATTCAAACAGTAGCGATCATTTTTTCCGTTTGGCTGTTTATTCCCGTATGGTCAGCGGTTACAAACCTATTCGGTACACTTAAAGGCAATTGGCATAAGTATAATGAGAATGCGGCCATCCGATTTATCATAATGGGAACGCTTTTTTACTTGATGGTGAGTACGCAAGGAACATTCATGGCTGTGCGTAACGTCAATGAAATCACATCCAAGACAGATTGGATCATTGGACACGCTCATATGTCGCTCTATGGTACGTTCACCTTTTTCGCAATAGCGGGCATTTATGGGGCCTTGCCGGCCCTTTCCGGAAACCCCCTCTATTCAAAGCGCATGGCTGATTGGCATTTTACGCTAAACATGCTAGGAGCTTCCCTCATGTTCATTGCACTGCACGTTGGTGGCTTTTTCCAAGGTCTTCAATGGGCTACATGGGCTGATGGCGATAGCTACCGTGTATTTCAAAATAACCTCAGTAAGCTCCAATTTTTGGACACTATTGCCAGCATGCATTACTTTTGGCTGACACGTACAATTTCCGGTCTGTTTATTTTTGCCGGAAACTGCATCTTTGTCGTGAATGTCTTTAATACCATTTTACTCAAGCCACGGCCTCGTCCAGTCCAGGCCCAAACCGTAGTTGTAGGAACGCTAGCATAATTATGACCGATCCTCATATCACTCCAAAAATCGAAAAATCCGCTATCTACACGATGATCGGAATTGCTTTGCTATTTCTATCATCCATTTTAGCTACCGTTTTGGCTCCAAATCTCATTGACCCCAGCTGGGTGGAACCATCCAGTCACTTTCAGGTACAAATGTATGAAGTGGCTGATGCTCATCTGTACGCAGCACGTGCTCTGCCGGGATCGCCTACACTCGATTATGTGCACCATTTAAAGCAGGGATATTCCCTGATGGCGTTTCAAGAAACGGAACAACTGCGCATCCTCGCAGATCCTACCTTAGATCGTTATGTAACTCGCTTTGGTGAAAAGGATCTTAAGCTGACTACAAAAGTAATGCTGCTACGTAAACCCACCGGAGACTCCTTTGATAAAGCCGAAAAGCTTCGTGTAGAGGCCCAAAAGCTGTGGGAAGCCAAGAATCCAAATTGGAAGGATCGGGGACTAATACGCATGGATTATGGTGTGCTGGAGCTCTATGACCCAAAAATAGACGAAGCCTTTGCGCAAGCACGCACGGAGGGAACTTCAGAACACTATGTCGATAAAAATTTTACCATCTTGGATGGCCCCAAGCAAAAATATCATAACGATACAGGCGTCATATATGTTCTCAATCCCGAGGAATATCGCTTCCGTCACGTAGGCATTGGAAGCATTCAAGGGTATCGCTACGACCCCAACGGCCAGTCTGTCAAAGATATTGCGCAATTAACTGGACCTGAATTGGGTTTTATATCTCGTAAAGATCTCATAGCTATGGGTGAGCACATCTTTGCGATAGAAGGATGCTGGTATTGTCATACAGATCAAAGCCGCACACTGATTCAAGACTGTGTACTCAATGGTGGAGCAGCCTATGCCGCCCCACCCTCATCAGGTAACGAGTATATCTTTCAGAAAATCACTTTTCCAGGCACGCGCCGTATCGGCCCAGACCTGGCTAGAGTGGGAGTTAAGCGGCCCAGTCGAGATTGGCATAAAGGGCACTTCTGGCAGCCTCGTACGCCAAGTCCGGGAAGCATTATGCCATCCTTTAGGCATTTCTTTGATGATGACCCTCGCGGACAATCCTCTAGCCAAATTGGAATCCCAAACTATCGCTTTGAGGCCATGTACCAGTATTTGATGACCAAGGGAACGCGCATTACCGCGCCAACGCAAGCCTGGTGGTTAGGTAAGGACCCCTTGCATACGACCGAGATTATTGAAGGACTGAGAACCGTAGAGCCTTAGTATATGCCTGAATACGATTCCATTGGAATTTACGGAAATATCTTGCACCACAGCCTAGTCATGTGTTTTATGGGCAGTGCATTGTTAGTATTTATCTATTGCTGGCGCAAAGGGCGCTTAGATATGGATGACGACGCGGCCAATCAAATGATGCAGATGAGCGACGATAACCCCCTTGAGGAGAGAAAAGATGGTTGATAAGCCCCCAAAAAATAGAGAGACTTCGGACATTCGCGATTTCGAAGACTTTGTGGGAGCTCCCGGCGAGGCACATGCGCCAACACCCCTCTTTCTTAATCTCATGTATGTCATCGTTATAGTCATCGGAATATTGATGTTTGTTTTCTTTTGGAATGGCAGTGATGGCTTGGATGAGGCTTTTGACCGCGGTGCATGGACACAGCTTCAGCGAGCCGCTAGAACTACATATCCTTGGCATGATAACGTTGTAACTCATCCAGTCGAGCATAATAGCAAATAGAGGCCGCCATAAGCCTGGTGACACGTTGCTATGGCGGTGCCTGTCTATAGGCATCGAATTTGAAAGACATTACACAATCCCACTCCTACGCAAAGGATCATCCATAAAGATCAGCGCACCGTCCAGTATGTGCGCACACTCAAAACTGTATATTATTAATCTATTTTCATAAAAAAACTCGCTTTCAGTGTAGCCTAGAAGAGACTTTCTAGATTGTAGCTTACGGAAATTTGCACTAAAATAAGCGGTGATGTATAACTCAAAATCAGCATTACATAAAAACGTAATGCATTGTCAAATCTTAGACTTTAATGTTTTTGCTTGAGTCAAAAATTTAAAAAGGAGAAGGGAAGTGACAATACATCTCTACAAGCTCAGAACAAGCTATCACGTTATCCGTCAAGCCATCCATAATTTAGTCCCTATCTGACTCAAAACAGTTTTTGAGCCAAAGCTAAGGTGTTTAATTGCCAAAGCTGAGAAGATACGTTAATGGGAAAAATGGCCCTACTTTCTAAAAAAAAAACAATTTTTGAATTAAATTGATCTGAAAACTTGATTATGCCTTGCGAACCAAATGAGGACCTATGACGATTACTGAATTATGTTTAATTATTATCGCTGCGACATTAGTTGTTTTCGCTCTGTTTGTGATTATACTGGCTTTTCAATTAAAGAAAATGCTCAAGACGGTGCAATTTGATATTAATAGATTTACTAACGATGGGTGCCACGTACTTGCTAAAATGGAGAATTTTCTTCAAAACGACGCCCATACAGTCTCTCAAAACACAACGGAACTACTCAGCAATTTAAACTCCTTATCAGCTGGGGTGAATGATAAAGTGAATTCCTTAAATTTCCTTTTTCATCCCCTGGATTTTTTAAATTCCCAGTTCAGCCCGAGTTCCTCTTCTTCCCAGGAACAGCAAAATTCAGCGTCCGTGGCCTTTCCAAAAATTTTGAAATGGATAGTGTCTAGCGTTCTTCTATTTAGGACTACAAAGGAGTTCATCAAAAAATGAAACACGACAACACAGAAACAAAAAAAGTAATATTGAGTTTACTACTAGGCGGGGTTATCGGGTTAGGTATTGCCTACTCCATGCGTAGCCATAAGCCACCTGTCATGAAAAAAATTGGTAGAACGGTTTCTGAACTAGGCGATATGTTGCAACATTATGACACTCCTAGCCAAGTGATGGAGTCTATCGAACATAAACTGCCAAATAGTGCAGCTGTTTTTAATAGTTTATCCGACTGGATAAATACTGGATTCGAACTTTGGAAAACACTAAAAAAAGGATAAAATTATGAACGACCATTGCAGACGATCAGATTTTTTCTGGGGAGCGTTAACTGGTGGAACAATTGCCCTTTTGACGGTGCTGCTATGCACCACTAAAAAAGGAAAGCAGTTACAGAATCAAGTTAAAGAGATTTATCATGATGTTGAAGACACGGTAAAAGACGCCTTTGGTGAGTTAGAGGAAGGAGTTCAAAATGCTGCCTCTGAAGCTAAAGAGTTCGGTGAAAAAGTAGGGAAAAAGGTGAAAAAAGGTGCTTCGGACGCAGTAGACGCAGCTGAGCATCTCGCAGACAAAGCATCCAATGCCACTAAGTATTAATTCTGATTAAATATTATCGCGCCTGAAAAGGACCCAGGGCAACGCCCTGGGTAATGTCGAGCTGTCGCGTTTATATGTTGTAGCGCCGCTTCGCCAAAGCGGGCATAAGCAAAAGTCCTAGGACCCTGATTGCTACCAAAACTTCATCTAGCGCTCATAGCGATATATCAGATGCAGCAGTGTGCCTCGACGGCAAGAGTGATCTCTTGCCGAGAGGTACAATGTTGCAGATGATGCATCGCTATGAGCGCTAGATGAGTAAGCCCCTCCATAAAAAAGAAGCACTGTAAGCGACAATAAGGCAAAGGACCTTCACCATAAAACCGCTCTCAGTTCGGCTCTTGATGTGGTAGTGTAACATTCTTTCTGTAAATTCGATCTCAGGGGAAAATGGTTCGTTAAGACTCTCGCGTTTTTGCCTTTCCATTTTGTAATAGAATACGACCCGCAAGTGGGGTTTTATCTATACTTGTTTACAGGCTATGAGTGTGTAGCTGACCACCTTCAAGAGAGCTTGGAGATTGCCAAGGATTGGGCTTTGGAAGGTTTTGGCGTTCCTAAAAAGGATATTTCTGCGGCAGTATGTAATGTGCATTTTTAGTCCCTTATGTCCTTTATCCAAAGTCTCTTAGATCCCTTTCGTCCTTTTGGTCTTTTGTCCCTTATGTCCTTTTCTAGGTTTGTGCAAGGGAGCCCTTAACCCTTACGTTGCTTCCGCAGCTAAGAATCAATTAATGCCATCTTCCCCACATTCATCGCTGCCGCGATGGTGGACATTGCTTTTCACGTCTCTGCGCCTCTTGCGGCTCTGCGTTTAAAATTGACAGCGGATTATCGTCTCGTACCTAGTAAGAACGATAATGGACGTAGAAAGGACAAAACGGTACGGTGCGTCCGGTTCGTCCTTCCTGTTAAGCTGATGCCTCTAGCTACTTCTGACAGAGCTCGCTATATGCATCTATGATGTTAGAGCAAGCTTCTAAAATAGAGGGTCGGGCTCCCATGAGGAATTCCGCCATCTCTGCATCCATTTGCTGTAATTCCTTCTCGCTGAATTTAGAACGGGCGTCGCCTACGGGATAGAGAATTGTTTCGGCATTAACGGCACGCAAAGAATGAATGAGTTCTTTGGGTGAATTTTTGCCTGGCCACTTCAGAGCACAAATGGCTCTTATGCCAACGATGAGATTGATTTCGGCTTTTCGCATGGCTCTAGCTAGTCTAACGAGTTCTTTATGGGGGTCCAGTGTTGTCATTTCCAAGATCCTCTACAGCATTTGTGTTACAAAACTCCATTTTTGGAATAATTCACCCAAGGCTAAGCGCGGGAGATTCCTAACACTAACGCGTTTAATTAAATGTTTACCAGAGGTAAGTAACAGAATTAGTAGACATCGCGAAGGTAGCGGCCTTGTTCTCGCAAGGCTTTAATGTAGGCTTTGGCGCCATCAGTACCGTGGTAGGGTTCTATAATAGCTTGTAGAGTGCTCTCTACGTCTTTTGCCATATGTTCTGCATCTCCACAGACATAGAAGTATGCTCCTTCTTCTAGCCACGCATAGATATCGGCTGCTTGCTCAGCTAGTCTGTGCTGCACATAGATTTTTTCGGTTTGGTCGCGTGAAAATGCTAGGTCTAAACGCAAGTGACCGTTGTTGACCAAGGACATCCAGAAGTCTTCATAAAAGAAATCATGTTCACGATTGCATTCGCCAAAGAATAGCCAATTTTTGCCTTTGGATTGCTTAGCCATGCGCTCTTGCATAAACCCACGGAACGGTGCGACACCGGTTCCAGGACCAACCATGATGATAGGAGCATCTGTGTTGGCAGGTAGGGTAAAGTCTTTAGAGGGTTGCAAGTATGTGGGAACTGCAGGTAGGTGTAAAGGCACCAGGTCACACAGAAAATGAGAACACACTCCTGTTCTAAGATGCCCATTGGTGGCATATTGTGTGACGGCTACGGTGAGATGCACGATCTCGCCTTCTGCTTCCATCGCAGATGCTATGGAATAGAAACGCGGGAGTAACGGTCCTTGCAAGTCAGCGATCTCTTGTGGTGTGATGGGCGCTTCAGGGTGTTCGTGGAGAAGGTCCCACAACTCTCTACTTTCGAGATGTTGCTTCACAAAAGATGCATCAGCCGCTAAAACGCTTTCTAGGAGGCTCTTTTTTGAGCTATCGATTTGTCGTTCCGTCAGCAAGGTTAGCAGTTTTTTACTGCACCGATTGAGGTTGGCGCGGGAGGAAAGAAATTCACTAAAGGCTACTGTTTCGCCCTTTTTTGTAATGATATTTTCATCCCCAGAAACGCCCAGACGATCCAAAATCTTAAGCACGATAGCAGGGTCGTTTAATGGATAGATGGCGATGCTATCGCCCACTTTGTAGTGCATTCCACTTCCCCGCAAATCCAACACTAAATGATAGGTTGATTTGCTGGATCCTGGGGTTGTAAGCGGATAACGCTCAGTCACCGAGGCCATAAAAGGGTTCGTTCTGGAGTATTCTATAGGGTTGTCCGACATAAGACGAAAATCATACCCGACTGCCTTAAAAATGGGGAGAATAAAGAGTTGTTCGGTCCTAACTCACTGCAAATCTAGCTTTTGGCTATTACTGGTCTTTTTTTGAAGATAGGGGGTATTCTGAAGGAATATAGAAGGGGGCAACTCATGGATGTTAGCGCACATACACGCACTTCAACAGTCTATGTTTTTCCGTTTGGGGCGGGCTTTCGGCTTCCACCGCAGGATAGGCTTCTGCTTGGAGGAAAGGGCCAACATCTGGCAGAGATGGCAAGCATAGGTTTGCCTGTCCCTCCTGGATTTATCATCACAACTTTTGCATGCGTACAGTTCCTGCACAATCAAAAGCGACTGCCTGAGGGATTAGAACACCAAATTGAAGCAGCTGTTCAGATACTAGAGAGTCAAATGAGCGCTAAGTTAGGCGATGAGCGTAATCCCTTATTGGTATCTGTGCGTTCAGGAGCTGCTATTTCTATGCCAGGGATGATGGATACTATCCTTGACTTGGGTTTGAATGATCGTACTGTGGTCGGGTTTGCAGAGCGCATGAAAAACGAACGCTTGGCGTATGACTGCTATCGACGCTTTATTGCTCTCTATGGGTCCATTGTGCATGGCTTAGATCGCGAAATTTTCTCTATAGTTTTGGATGAAGTTAAAACTAGGTATCAAAGCCAGCAAGACATCGATCTGAATGTAGAAGCCCTCAAAGATCTATGCAGTAAGTTTAAGGGTCTGTATGAACAGCATTTGGGTAAACCATTTCCGCAAGATACTCATTTACAACTCTTGGAGGCCATTGGTGCGGTGTTTTCCAGCTGGGAAAGCAAAAGAGCAGAGCTCTATCGAAAGGTTAACCACATTGCCAATGATCTTGGAACAGCTGTGATATTGCAATCGATGGTATTTGGGAATCGAAATGAGCGTTCTGCTACCGGCGTAGGTTTCACGAGGGATCCTTCCACTGGCGAAAATATATTTTACGGGGAGTTTCTATTAAATGCTCAAGGAGAAGACGTGGTAGCGGGTATTCGCACACCTCAACCCATTAATTGCTATCAAAAGAAAATGACTGGATCGAATCTAGAAAGCCTCGAGGAAGCTATGCCAGAGGTTTATGCTCAGCTAAAGACTGCTGTAGGAACGCTAGAACGATATTATTGTGACATGCAGGACATTGAGTTTACTATTGATGATGGACGTCTTTTCATGCTCCAAACTCGCAGTGGTAAGCGTAGCGGCTTTGCGGCGGTACGGATGGCGGTGGATATGCTGAACGAGGGCCTTATTGATGAGGTGACAGCTTTAAGACGTGTCGATCCCGAACAAATCGAGCAGCTTTTGGTTCCGGTCTTTCATGCAAGGGATAAAGAGGTTGCTCAAAAGAAAATGGTGGCAAAGGGTCTTAATGCCGGTCCAGGAGCGGCTTCTGGCGTTTGTGCGCTTACATCTATTCGCGCGATGGCCTATCAGCAGCAGGGAATCCCCTGTATTTTGGTACGCACGGAAACCAACCCCGACGATTTCCCAGGAATGGTGATAGCGGAGGGTATTTTAACAGCTCGTGGGGGTAGTTCGAGCCACGCCGCGGTGGTTGCTAGAGGAATGGGCAAGCCATGCGTCTGCGGATGTAGTGCACTTGATATTGACCTGAATAAAGGCTCAGTTTCTGCCTCTGGGCAGACGATCAAGGAAGGTGATGCCATATCAATTGATGGTAGCACTGGAGAGGTTTTCTTCTGTCGGCTAAACAGCAGCCCTTCAGAAATTGTGCAGGTCTTGCTTACAAAAGATCTTCAGCCTGATGAAAGCCGGGTTTACCAGTATTACCACAAAATCATGGCTTTAGCTGACAAGTATCGTAAGTTGGAAGTGCGTGCGAATGCAGATTCGTGTCATGAAAGTGTGGTTGCGCGAGCGTTTGGTGGAGAGGGTATTGGGTTGTGCCGTACGGAACATATGTTTCTTGAAGACAAGCGACTTTTAGACGTGCGCAAAATGCTTTTTAGTACGAGTGTACATGAACGCGAAGAAGCGATTCGTCAGTTGTTGCCTGACCAAAAGGAAGATTTCAAATACTTGTTTAGGGGGATGCATGGACTACCGGTGACGATACGTTTGCTTGACCCACCGCTGCACGAATTTCTGCCGCAAGAGGACGCGGGGTTAACTGTACTAGCACAACGTTTGAATGTTGATAGGCAGCGTCTCGTGGAGATTGCACGCTCGTTGGATGAACATAATCCTATGCTAGGATTTCGTGGCTGCCGTTTAGGCATATTGAACCCAGGATTAACTCGCATTCAGGCGCAGGCTATTTTTGAAGCGGCCGTAGAAGTGACCTTGGAAGGTTGTTTGGTCTATCTTGAAATTATGGTGCCTCTAGTGTGTACAGAGGAGGAATTTCTACATCAAAAAGCGCTAATTGATGTGACTGCGGAAGAAGTTTTTGGAGAGCGCGGTTTGTGTATCACTTATCATGTAGGAGCGATGATTGAGTTACCGCGTGCTTGTTTAATGGCTGGTAAGTTGGCTAATAGTGCGCAATTTTTTAGTTTTGGGACTAATGATCTTACCCAAACCACATTTGGAATGAGTCGCGACGATGCCAATCGATTTTTGCCTATGTATATTGACGGAGTTACAAAGCCTGGTCATCAGGATGAGAAGAGTCATCTTTTAATTGAAGATCCCTTTCAATCGATAGACCAGGAAGGTGTGGGTGAGCTGATGCGCATGGCAGTTGAGCGCGGTCGTAAGACGCGTCCGCAGCTAAAGTGTGGTATTTGTGGAGAGCACGGAGGGGATCCACGTTCGGTTGTTTTCTGCCATCAGATTGGATTGGATTATGTTTCGTGCAGCCCCTACCGTATACCTGTGGCACGGTTAGCGGCGGCTCGCGCCGCTATAGGATAACCAAGGAAAATATTAGAGCTGCCACTTCGGCGAAGTGGCCTCTTGTTCGATGGCTAGGCGCAGCTCATGCAGTTGTGCATCGGCTACGACTGTTGGACTATCCATCATCAAATCCGCAGCTTTCTGCGTTTTAGGGAACGCTACAACGTCACGAATGTTCTCTGTATTGGCAAGAATCATGTTCAGACGGTCAAGTCCCAAGGCTATGCCGAGGTGCGGAGGTGTGCCAAAGCTAAGTGCTCGTACGAAAAAGCCGAACTTGCTCTCAATTTGTGCTGGAGTAAGCCGTAGCGCTTCGAAAATTTTCTGCTGAAGTTCACTATCATGAATTCTCTGTGAGCCTGAAGCAATCTCGTAACCATTGAGAACCATATCATAGCTGAGAGAGCGTACTTTAAGAGGTTCCGTTTCCACTAAATGAAAGTCATCAAAGTTTGGTGAGGTAAAGGGATGGTGCTCCGATACGATGCGGCCTTCCTCAGCATCCCAAGCGAATAAGGGGAATTCGGTCACCCACAGGAATTCATATTTTCCTGTTGGAATGAGATTGCGGTCTCTTGCAATTTTGCGGCGAAGATGGTCCAACGATTGGTTGGTGCGTTCCTTTGTATCGGCAATAACAAAGATCAAATCCCCAGGTTCCACATTCATACGTGAAGTGATTTCTTTGAGCTGCTCTTCATTAAAGAATTTAGCGATTCCGCCTGACAACTGACCTTCGCTATGTTTCATGAAGGATAGACCTTTCACGCCTAGGTGTCCCACAAATGTTGTATACTCATCGATTTGCTTGCGGGAGATATCGGATCCGCCTTTCACGCAGAAACCTTTGACGCTGTTACCGACTTTTACCTGCTCTTGGAAGATGCCAAAGGTGGATTGAGCTGCGAGATCATCAAGTCGTACCAACTCCATTCCGAAACGTAGGTCTGGTTTGTCTGTACCAAAGCGCTCAATACATTCATGGTAAGGGACTCGGCGGAATGGGGTAGGAATATCGACGCCGATAGTTTCTTTAAAAATGTGCTTGCACATTCCTTCAACGATGGTAAACAGATCCTCAGTTGTGCCAAAGCTCATTTCGATATCGATCTGATGGAACTCGGGCTGACGCTCTGCACGTAGGTCTTCATCGCGGAAGCAAGGTGCGATCTGGAAATAGCGGTCCATACCACCCACCATTAAGAGCTGCTTAAATAGCTGTGGGGATTGTGGCAACGCATAGAAGCTGCCAGGATAGACGCGTGAGGGCACCAAATAGTCGCGAGCGCCTTCTGGAGTGGATTTACCTAAGATGGGTGTCGAAATTTCGAGAAAGCCATGCTTGTCGAGGTAGTTTCGAGTGGCAATCATTGCTTTATGACGTACCACAAGCTTCTTCGCTATGTCGCCACGACGCAGGTCCAGATAGCGGTAACGCAGGCGCAGCTCGTCATTAACTTCAATATTATCATCGCAAATGGAGAAGGGAGGCGTTTTAGCTCTAGACAGAACATCTAATTGAAAGACTTCTACTTCAATTTCGCCTGTGGGTAAATTGGTGTTAGACATGCCTGTATGTCTAGGGATGACTTTTCCTTCAACAGTGATCACCCATTCGGAGCGTAGTGTAGCCGCAACGGCATGCACGTCAGGATTTTTGACGGGGTCGAATACAAGCTGTGTAATTCCAAACCGATCGCGTAGATCAATGAAAATGAGGCCGCCATGATCTCGAAAGCGATTGACCCAACCTGATAGTCTGACGGTATTGCCAACGTTGGTATTTCGGAGGGATCCACAATCGTGAGTGCGTCTAAATTCTACCATGATAGTCTCAGCTTAAGTGCGTTAGGAAAACTATGATAATTGTAAATCAGGTTAGAGTATAGGTAAAGTCAAAATGAAGTGCGCTAGCACCCATATTTTTCTAAGAGACGCGCGGTTAGTTCGGCAATCGGAACCAATTCCTTGTTTCCGGTGGACATTTCTTTGAGTTCTACCTCTCCCGTAGCCAACTCGTTATCACCGATAACAACAACATATTTGGCTTGAATGTCACTTGCGTAGGACATGACCTTACCGACTTTTTTGCCGGTAAAATCCATTTGAGCGGAAATGAGGTCGCGGCGCAGTTTTCCTAGCAATTCAAAGCAGGGGGCGCGGGCAGATTCGCCTAAAGGAATAATGAAAAGTTGAGGCCCGGCGAGTTTAGGCAAAGGAACTTCTTGGCGTAACATCGTTTGGATAACGCGTTCAATGCCGGTACCAAAGCCGACGCTGGGAAGATCGGGACCGCCCATTGTCTTGATTAGGCCGTCGTATCGACCGCCGCCGCCAATGCTATTTTGAGCGCCGAGATCCTGCGATACCACTTCAAAAACTGTTTGGTTATAGTAGTCTAAGCCGCGTACAAGTGAGCTATTGACTTCGTAAGGAATATTAACCTTTTCTAAACAGTGTTTGACGTCGGCGAAATACTGCTGACTTTCTGTGCTAAGATAATCCAAAATTGAAGGCGCATTAAGACACAGTTCTTGGTCTTTGGGGTCTTTAGAATCCAAAATGCGCAGAGGGTTGGCTTCAAAGCGGTTTTTGCTGTCTTCAGACAGTTCTGTCAAATGCGGTCGGAGAAAGTCACGCAAGGCAGTGCGGTAGTTATCGCGCGACGCGTTGTCCCCGATGGAGTTGAGGTATACCTTCAGATTGCTTAGGCCTAGACGTGAGTAGACTGTATAGAGAAGGTCTATGAGCTCGGCATCTTGCTCTGGTGCGGCCACGCCGATGGCTTCTGCACCGAACTGATGGTGTTGGCGGTAGCGCCCTGCTTGAGGACGGTCGTAGCGGAACATTGGGCAAATATAGAAAAGCTTATGAATGGGTGCGGTGGTGTGCATTTGGCTATTGAGGAAAGCTCTAATCACCGGAGCAGTTCCTTCGGGACGTAGTGACAGAGAGCGGCCTCCGCGGTCATCGAATGTATACATTTCCTTGGAAACGATGTCGGATGTTTCACCAACACTGCGCTGGAAGAGTTCGGTACGTTCGATGACGGGGGTACGAATTTCTTGATAGCCGTACTGACGCGCGGTGCCACGCATGAATTCTTCAACGTATTGCCAGAGAAGCGAATCGCGCCAGGGCTCACGTTGTTCGTTGGGGATAATGTCAAAAACGCCCGGAGGCAATTGGTACTTCATATTACCATGAAATTGTAGTTAAGTAGGGACTATAGGTAAAGCCAAAAGCTATCTTCTGATCCCCCATGCACCATTTCAATAGCGTCCTAAATCGTGCCCGCGCCCGTGCCCATACGCGTTAAGCTAATTCTGACAGAAGATTAGGGGGCTTATAGGTATGTTCTTTTTTGAAGTCTGTTGGGCTAACTTTTCCCAGTCTGGGGACAAGCCTAACGACGCTGTGGTTATGGTGGCGGTGCCTGTCCTCAGGCACCGAATTTGAAGTCCAGTGGACAAACTTTTGTAAAATAATTTTTAGATTTCGCGGTCTGGCACTATTAGGATGTTATTGGGGTGGTTGATGAGCCTTGTCTATTTAATCTTCTTCGGAGGATGAGTGGCGCTGTTCCAAGAGATTATCGAATTCAGCAAGATAGTAGTCCCGCTGCTCTGGGTCATCAACCCCAGCGGCCAACAAAATCTTCTGAAGGCGTGCACGGTTATGATGGTTAAAATACTGTATGGTAAGGGGGCTAGAAGGCCCCAAAAGAAGATCATCTAATCGATGCAAGATTTGAATTTGTAGTTTGTTTCGCAATGTCGGCAAGCGACTATCGTTGACGTAAGAGTCGTCTGCCAATTCTTTGTTAGCATCGGTCAATGCTTGCTCTAATTCTTGAAGATCTTGCGCTTGCTGCACTTCCTCAAGTCTTTCGGCAAAGTTATTGTTGTACTCAGCAACAATGGAGGGGTGTTCTTCTGCCACAACATTTTCGTCTTCGTTTGGCTGGGTGAACTCTTGCGGTAAGAAGTTATCCAAATGCGCTGCTTGGACTTCCGCTACAAATTGCTCGTGAGACAGCTCTTCACTTTCGAGTACATAAATGCGGTAGGAGTCTACAATTGCTTGGCGAATATTTACTTGCTGGCCAAGCTCGATATCTTCAAAATCCCGTATAATGCGGTCTATCTGAACGGCAAAGGTGGGATTATGCCTGGTAACATGCTCCTGCAACAGCTGGATTAAATGATTTTTGTATGGAGCGAGTGCTTCACGGCGTCTCTGTGCAGCGGTTTGAAGGGCGTCTTGAAGGGCTCGATGTGTTCCAGCTATCGTTGAAGAGGCTGCGGGTGGTGATTGCTCGACTATGCTGACTAGTTCTTCTCCCAGTTCTGCTTGCACTGCAGGTGAAGGATCGTGTACTTGGTTTTGAGTTTGCATAGGCTCATTTTCCAGCACCCGACTGTACAGAATGCGGCCGCTTGTTTCCAATTTAAGCTGGGCGACAATAGCAGCTTCTGGCGGGACCCAAGAACTGAGAGTGTTCAGTATGCGATGGCTTGTGGCGTCATCTTGAGTAGAGTAGAATACAAATTGAGGCATTTTAGTCAGCATGAGAGCGTTCTTTTGAAGTTCTAACTCCGTTTCTTCATTCGGCTGTACAGTTTGTTGAGCAATGCTCGCGGTCAAAGGTGTGCTAAATAGGTAATAGCGAGGGGCATTATACACGTGCGTTTCGGCGCCGGGTCGCAGTTTATTTAGACCTTTTGGGGGGATGTATTCACTATGACCGGTTTCGGTGGCCAGGGTTGTTAGGCGTATTGAATCGGTTTGACCTACAAGGTGCGATATTTCCAACGCATTGGCACCTTCCAAGGGCCTAGGATCTGCTAATAAGCGGTTAAGGGCTCGTAGATCGTTGGTTTTGTGTAGTTCCATCGTTCGGGAGTCTAGCAGGATAGTCTCTCTTGATATTAGCCACTGCAAGAGATTTGGCTCGGGTTGTGCTATCAACAAAAACTGAGAAAGGTCGCTGCTGGTGTATACACGCAACATATAGGGGCAGTTTTCAAATGTCCCTTGTTTATCCAACTGCACTAAGGAAGGGTAATCGGTGGGTAAGACTCTTGTAAGAATGTCTTTGAGAAAGTCAGGATCCCCCCAATTTTGATTGGGAGGCTTGATTTGATGCATTTGCGCATAGATGATGGCCATGGACATGTCCGCTAGGCCTTGCGCAGCAATAAATTCACGCTCGTCATTTTGTTCGTTAAACGTAAAATAGATTCCAGACCCCACAGCTGCTAAAATAGCTACTATCACAATCATGACTGCCAGAAATGGGCGCCAGTAGCGTGCACGGCGGGACGATCCTTCGATGGGATCAATCTCATCTTCAAAGGCATCGCGTCGGGAGCGTCCGACCGGGCGATCGCGTAGTGAGCGGGGAGTCCAATGGCGCACTGTGCCTTGCCGAGCAATTGTTTCCCGGCCGACACGTGCTTGCATATCGGTTAAGGCATCTTGCAGAGGATGAGCTTTGAAACTAGGTTGGGATTGTGGAGGAAGTTCGGGTTCGGGATTCCTAGAGGCTTCCGGGAAATTTTCGATTTCGCGAATCAAGTCATCAATATTTAGATCATCATCGGTGGGCTTCTGCATGACATGATCGAGGGTATCGGACAACCGATCCAATTTTGTCGCGCTAGACTGGCCTTCAATTATTATTTCAGTTCCACCCAAAGTGAGGCGATCACCGGGTGTTAGGCGTTTCTTTCCAAAGGGCCGTCCATTTAAGGTGACAAATGGGTCATTTGCGAGATTCTGAGCGAAGAAAAGGCCATCCTTTTCAAAGATTTTGACGTGTTCAGGACGCAATGCCGAACTATCCAAAGGAAGTCCTTCGATATCTGCAGAACCTGCTCCAAGAATGATACTTTCTTGGTCGAAAACCTTCACAGCTTGGTCGAGGCCAAAAGTAAGTTTGATCATTGATTGCGCCACAATATAGCTCTTGACTTTCGTTTTTTAAGCGATTAGTATACCACGCCAGCCTTTAGTCTTCCAGTAACCGATAGAGTTTTTCGTAGATGCCTTTGAGTTGCACCAATTGACTGTGGGTTCCTTGCTCAGCGACTTTCCCCTGCGAAATGACTAAAATACGATGCGCATGTTGAATTGTAGAGAGGCGATGGGCTATGACGATAGCTGTTTTTTCGGAAAGAATTCTTAGCATGGCTTTCTGAATTTGGCGTTCGCTAGCACTATCAATATTGGCCGTTGCTTCATCCAAAATGTAAACGCTGCCATTATGCGCTGCGGCACGAGCAAAGGTGATGAGTTGTTGCTCTCCTGCAGAAAGACCGTTACCATTCCCCGATATTTTTTGTTTTTCATCCAGATTAGCTAGGTTCAGGTATTCCATAGCCTGCTTGGTGCTTTTGGATGCGTGCATAGAAATGTTTTGTTCTATCGTTCCGCTAAAGAGAGTGGGATCTTGCGGAATCACGCTAAATTGCTGACGAAGCGATGAACGTTGATAGGTACGAATATCTCGTCCATTAATCCGAATTGCACCTTTTTGGATATCGTAGAAACGAAGTAAGAGATTTAAAATGGTGGTCTTGCCTGCTCCTGTAGTGCCTACAATGGCTAAGGACTCTCCCTTTTTTACAAAAAATGTGAGTCCGCGCAAAATCCAGTGATCGTTTTGATAGGCAAACCACACATCATCAAATTCGATGGTATAGATAGCGTCGAGCGGTTCTCCTTGTTGGTAATCTTCACGCTCGCGATCGAGAATGTCAAAAATGCGTTCTCCCGCAGCCATTGCGGCTTGCAGCACATTATAGCGTTCGGCTAGATCGGCAATAGGACGAAAGACCATCAGTGCATAAAGGCTAAAGGTGAAAAACAGGCCTGCATCAAAGACTCCAGGAATTACTGTAAAGGCCACTAAGATGGCAAAAATCATGATTAGCACGAAATTGTGCACAAACTGAATGCCGGAGGTAAATACGGCTAAATGGTGAATGCTCTCTAGGTTAACTGAGCAGTGATCATCATTGATTTCCTCAAACTCGGCTCTTTCACGTTTTTGTGAGCCAAAAACACGAATGGTTGAGACTCCTAGCAGGCGTTCTTGTACGAATGAATTAAGGCCGGAAACAATGGCTCGAAGAAGTTCAAAACAACGTCTCTGATTTTTCCTAAATTGGTGTGTTTGCCACCACAAGATGGGAATGACAAAAAGGCAAATTAGCGCGACTTGCCAACTTAAAAAGCCTACTGCAATAACGATACCAGATAAAAGAAGAAAATTTCCCATTATGGGGACAATGCTTTCGCTATAGAGCTGGTTAATCTGGTCTACATCAGAAATGGTTCGGCTCATCAGACGTCCGACGGACTGATGATCGAAAAAGGAAACTGGCATCTTTTGAACGGCGTCATACATTTCTGTGCGCATCGATAACAAGGCGCGCTGACCTACCCAGTTTTTGATTAGGACGTTGGCCGCCTCCAGCATATAGCCTATGATCAGCATGGCACCTAGTCCAAGAACCCAATTAAAGAGATGCGAAGGGGTTACATCGCTTGAGGATACTAATATTTCGGAAGTGAGTTTTCCCACGAAGACAGGAACCGCAATTTCAACACTCTTTGCCAGAACCATGAGGACGACGGATAGGATGACATAGCCTTTATAGGGCTGTAAATAGCTAAAGAGGCGCTTCAGAAGTTCATAATCAATAGTGTTTGAGTGCACTTTTTCACGTTCATAGGTACGATGATAGGGAGGTATTTTCATATTTCCTCCGCTTTTTCTAATGACTGTAGTTCTACTAATGCCGCGTAACGTCCTTCAAGAGCCATCAGCTCATCATGTGTGCCATCTTCAACAACTGATCCTTGGTTCATGTACAAAATGCGATCCATCTGACGCAATATTGGCGCTCTGTGAGTGACTAACAGCACTGTTTTGTCAGCGAATTGCTCACGCATGTTGGCGAAAATACGTCTCTCTGTAGCTGTATCTACGGCGCTAAAGATATCGTCTAAGAGTAATATTGACCGCCCTGATAGAAAAGCTCTGGCTATAGCTACGCGTTGCTTTTGGCCTCCCGAAAGACGAACGCCACGTTCTCCTACTACTGTGTCATATTGACTTGGAAAGAGGATGACGCTCTCATGGAGGTCGGCAAGACGTGCCACCGCCTCAATATCTTCCAGAGTAGCGGTTTCCAGAGACATTCCCACATTTTCGGCAACGCTTTTAGAAAACAGGAATGGAGACTGTTCTACAACTCCCATTCCTCGATGCAGCTCGGTGAGGGAATAATCGTGGATATCTCTTCCGCCTAGAATGATAGTGCCTGCAGGAATCTCATATTCCCGATTGAGCAAGCGTAAAAGAGTAGTTTTTCCTGAAGCGATTGGGCCAGTGATACCGACAAAGGAGCCTCCACGTATTGTGAGGGAGATATCCTTGAGGACCATACGGTTGGTGGATGCATAGGCAAAAGAAAGATTATGAAAGGCGATATCTGCTTGAGGTGGTAGAACAGGACTATGTTTGGGGCCTTCTTGCACTTCCATGGGCGCTTCATAGATTTTCACGATGCGATCGTAAGCAGCACTACCGCGTTGGTAGATTGGTAGTACCCATCCTAGCATGAGAACAGGGCCATAAATGGAGGCCTGAATCCACATAAATGAGACAAAATCTGCACCGGAGAGATGCACCCAACCATACCAGGTGCTATAGCCTGTAAAAAGCACCAGGCAAATGGTAACCGCACGTGTGAGGAAGGTCAAAAAGGGGAAAAATAAACCGCGCAAAGCAGATAGCCAGAGATTGGCGTTAAAAAAACGAATGCCCAAGTTGTCAAAGCCTTGGAGGGAGGTCGGTTCGTTAGCCATAGCTTTGATTAGGCGACTGGCGGAGAAGTGTTCTTGTGCGAAGGTGCTCATGTCACCAAGGATTTCTTGGACCTCTCTGGAACGTTGATAGACCTTGCGTTGAGTTAAAAGAATGGAAATGGGGATCACAAGGATTGGCAGAATAGATACTGCCGTCATGACAAGTGAAATGCTCGCCAAAGCAATCAATGCAGGAATAACTAATGTGATGAAGTAGAGTGGATACATGATGCCAGGCCCAAGGACTTCGCGATAAGCCGCGATGTCATTAGTGAGGATACTCATCAGATCGCCAATGTGGTGGCTATCATAAAAGGCGCGTGATTGCATTTGAAGTCGGTCGAATAGTTGAGAACGTACATGTCGTTCGACGTCACGGCTAACGGCCACAAACTCGACGCGCATGCGATATTGAAATAGAGCAGAGGCGAGGGCCACAGAAATCAGAAGAATAACCCAAACAGTAAGACTTTGAGCATACGGGCCAAGAAAATTGGAGATCATGAGGGCAAGGCCATGGCCGCTTTCGTCGGCCTGCATGTGCATGGAGAGGATGGCTTGGCGAAATAGAAGGGGATTAAAGACGAGCAGGCAGTTGGCCGCTAGAACCATTAAGAAGGCGAAGCTAAGGCGCTTTAGGTAGCGCCTTGTGATGCCCATCAAATTATGGTAGAGACCCTTCTCCATTGCTATTCCCAAGTCTCAGTTTTATTTTTTGGGATTTTTACCACAGAGGCACAGAGACACTGAGAAGGACCTGCGGTTAAGAGACCGGTTTTAGGAAGTCCTCAGGCCTTGAGAGGCCTGGAGACCCAGCTCATTTAACTGTTAAACTGAGGCTATTTTTTCTGGCCTCTCAAGGCCAGAAAAAGTCCCCAAAGCCGCTCTCTCTACCGCAGGTCCTTCTCAGTGTCTCTGTGCCTCTGTGGTAAAAATCCTAAAAAAGCAAAATACGTTTTCTATAAAAGCTGTTTCACAATGTCATCCGGGATGATTTGCCTAAACAGGACCTGCTGAATTTTAGCTACATCTGGGTTATCCTGGGAAGGGGTTGCTTCCACAGCACGATACCAAATGCCTATATACGGCTTGTTTAGAGCCTTTGCAGCTTTTGCCATTCCCTCAACGTTCTTTTTCTTATCATCAATGAAAATAATTCTATCGAATTCCACAGGATGCTGTGCTAAAAATTGTACAAGAACATCCGCTTTATCGTTCTGTAATCCAGCGAAAACCACACCATCGATGTACTTAGCTGGAGAAACTGTAAATAACGTAAAGTCTTCAGTAGCCACATCACTGCGGCTAAAATCAATAAAAATATCTCGCAGTGCTTTAAGGGTTGTATGGGCCATTTCGATGTAGCGCGCTGTCAGACCCATGGTCTTGACACCCCGCTGCTGCAGTGTTTGCAAAACGTTAGCGGTATTTGGCTCTACAGGCCTCACAGGTGTGCGAATCAGCACTTGATGCCAGAAGGGAACCAAACGATCGAGAACTTGCTCTTTTGATAGGCCTGCAGCCATGGCGTCTTTGGTGACCTTGTCTGCCCATACGTCGCCACCTAATGCACTATCCGTCCGCATGAGGGTGTCGTTGAGGTCGAACACTACGAGCGTCTTTTCATCCGCTAGAGATAACAGGTCCGTGATCTGCGTGCTTTCTCTAATTTCGATTGGGACATCATGACTAGTTAGTTGTGGAGGTTTAGAATGACTTCCGCCGGTTAAAGTACTGTCGATTCTAGAAGGATGTAAAATAGGATCTTTGTACTTTGCCAGCAAGCTTACGGCTTGTGGCATTGTAAGGATGCGGGCTGCTATAGCATCAGGAATCACCTTGTCCATATACTTTAGCTGATAGTCCGCAATCTCCATACGGAAATGGCTAAAGGCGGAGTCCTCTCCACTAAAGCGTAGGCCTATATACTCCAGACCGCGCTCTAAAGCAAAGTCGTGCACATGGGTGACGTTGTAGCCTCGATCGTCTGCAAATACGATTTTCGTAATCTTATTGTCGATCTGATCCAAAAACTGGGCAAGAACGATATCTTTCTTATTGCAATCGTGAGCGAAGATAACGCCTTGATAGAATGCGACTGGATATTTCGTAGTGAAAGTGAAGGTGTTGTCTGACCAAGGGTTCTGGCCGAAATCGATATTGATGCTATTCAAACTGTCAATAGTTGCTGGGGCCAAAATAGCCTGGCGTGCTGTCAATGCGATCACACCACATGCTTTGGCTTTCCATTCGTTAATCAGTTCTGGTAAGCAAGCTTGGCACGGTTCTACAGTAGTAAATCGCTGTGTGGGAACAAAGTCATGATAGCCTTCATTGACACTCGTGTACTTATCTTTGCCTTGTTTAACTCCATTTTCTACGAGATGCCAAAACCATTGGCAGCTACCTAGTGAAGTTGTGGCGCGAAAGGTTGTGCTGTCAAGGTCCAATACCACGAGGGTATTTGCGTCGATATGTGTGTTAAGTACACGGAAATCATCGCCGTCGATGACTATCGTTTTAGGTGCTGAAGCTTCGGAAGTAGCTGGAACCAGAAGGAGTAGTCCGCAAAGGACTAAACCAAGAATTCGTCTAATATGAGTTTGCATGGCGTATCGTTATCCAAATAGTGTTGTGATAAGACGGGACACATCATTAAAGGTTAGGAATAGGAAAAAGATCACGAGCAAAAACGCAAATGGAATTACCACTTTTTCCAACGTTTTGATTTTCACTCGACGGCGCGTGATCAGTTCAAAGAGTGAGAACACAATAGATCCGCCATCCAGTACAGGAATGGGGAGTAAGTTCAGGAACCCAAGGTTTAAGCTAACAGCTCCCAACCAATAGATGCCTTCTTTCACGCTATGAGCCCAATTGGATTGAATGACGGCTACTAAACCGATGGGTCCTGCGATCCACTTGGGACTTAGGGTGCCGGTTGCAAAGGCTTTTAAGGTGCGCCAGATTTCGTCAACAACATCGCCAAAGAGGGCAACAGGTCCTGGATTATAGAGGACTTGAGCATCAGCAAAAGCGGGGGGGCCTAAATAGAGTTGCTGCTCCGTTTTTGACAAGAGTTCAAGCATGTGCGAACGCTTTTCAGGGTCTTCAATTGCTTCATACTGCTTCCATTCCTCGCGCTTCTGAGTGTTATAAGCGGCTTGGATTTCAGAGCTAGTAGCAAATTCAGCATGTGTTTTCGGTGTGACGGTGTGCAGACGGTTTAGCTTGCCAATCGTCATCTTTGGAGTCGCACTGCCAATATCAGCGATGAGTTGCTCCAGTTCCTTGAAATTGACATCCTTGAAGTAGTCTTGATTAGCGACTTCCCAGTTCTGAGGTGTGTCCACATCTGTGCCACGCAAAACGATTAATATAGCTTTTGGCTCCTGCAAGCGGCTAATAATCTGATGAGAGTATTGGACGGGCTCTCCGTTCACAGCGACAATTTTGTCTCCAGCCTTTAGAGGTTCTTCCATTTCTGAATAGGGATACTCAGGAAAGGCAATTTTGTGTGCTTCGGGGTCGATAAAGGCGATCAGATTTTCGACGCCGCCGCCATGATTGAGGTTGTAGGGAATGACGAATAACTTGGAAGTTTTTAGCTTTTGTAGACCCGCCTCATATTGCCAATCGACAATTTCTTCTCGGAAAGCGGGGTCTACGCGTAATTCTTGTATAGGAATGCGTGGAATGCGGCGTAACAACTTGGTACCACCACGTTCAACCGTTACCAATGTACGTGGTTCATTGATCAAATAGGAAAGCTCGGGTGTAGAAAAAATCAGCTCACCATTTGCCCATATCAAGCGATCATTGGGTTGAATACCGCTTTCGATAAGGGGCGAGCCTTTGGCTAATTTTTCATCAAGAGTCTCTTCCTCGCCTTCTTTAGGTGTTGTTGGTTTGTAGATGATATAGGTGGAGGAGTCAAGAATTCCGGCGGTCTTAAAGCTCTTATCGAAGACGCGTGGGTGAGGATACACCTTAACGGTATATTCAAAGGGGACGTGGGACCCTTCGAAATAGTTAAAGTGCTCTCCACGAATGCGCAATACTTGGTCAGCTGTAAGGGCTGCATACACGTGGTCTTTATTGTTGTTGAAGGGGCGATCTGTATAAGCTGTGACTTCGTCGCCTGGGCGTATGCCAGCCTTATATAGGTCTGAATCACGATCGATCCAGCCGATCTTGTTAGAGAACTCGCCGAAGGATTTATCGCGTCCTCCCACTAACCACAGCAAGCCAAATACCAGGAAGGCGAGGATAAGGTTGGCAAAGGGGCCTGCTAATGAAACTTTAATGCGATCGATGGGCGGTCTGCCAAAGAAACCGTCTTTGACGAGATACGGATCCATATTTTCGTCTTCAGTATCCTGGCCTTTAATCCTGACGTAGCCGCCAAAAGGGATCCAGTTAAGGCGCCATTCGACGCCATCGCGCTCCCATTTGTAGATGGCGCGTCCGAAGCCAATGCCAAATGCTTCAACACGCATACCAACTCGACGAGCCATCCAGTAATGCCCAAGCTCGTGAATAAAGATTAGAAAACCCAAAACCAGGATCGCAATGATTAAATACATGAGACTACCTAAATGTGCCTTGATTACCTTTATGCATAGCTTGCCTCATGGCGAGCCTGTCTGTCTACTGCCAAAATAGACTGTAGGGAAGCGTTTGGTTGAACGGAATGCTGTGACATAAGGTTGGCTAGCTTGTGCCCAATACCACTCCAACTAACCTCTCCTTTTACAAATCGCTCTACAAGTACTTCGTTGGCGGCGTTCATAAAAGTGGGAAGTGTCCCCCCCACTTGACCAGCTTTATACGCAAGGCCTAAGCAACGAAATCGCTCATAGTCGGGCACACCAAACTCGAGTTTGTTGTGTTTGGTGAAATCGAATGGTTGCAGCATGCTTGGTTGACGGTGAGGATATGTCATCGCATATTGAACAGCGGTGACCATATCGGGTACTCCCATTTGCGCCATGATGGAGCCATCCACAAATTCCACCATGCTATGAATGATGCTTTGGGGATGTATGACGACTTCAATTTGGTCGAGGGGAATGCCATACAGCCAATGCGCTTCCAAGACTTCAAGGCCCTTATTCATGAGTGTGGAGCAGTCGATCGTAATTTTTGGGCCCATATTCCAGTTGGGATGCTGCAGCGCCATATCAACGGTGATGGTACTTAGCTGGTCGAGAGTCCAGGAACGGAATGGGCCTCCGGAAGCTGTTAAAATAAGGCGTCGCACTTTTGCACGATCCTCACCCTGTAAGCATTGAAATAGGGCGCTATGTTCGCTGTCAACTGGTAAAATGGTGGCGTGGTGCTGTGCTGCTTTGGAGATGACCAAACTTCCAGCTGATACCAAGGCTTCTTTATTGGCCAAAGCGATGGTCTTTCCAGCTTCGACGGCCGCTAAGGTTGGGGCGATTCCAGCGGTTCCCACCATTGCCGCAATCACCATATCAGCTTCATCTAGCGTGGAAATTTCACATATTCCCTCGATCCCAGAAAGAATTTTGGTATGAGGAAGTCTTTGCTGCAAGATTTCGGCTTTCTCTGGGTCGTCCAAGGCAATGACTTGTGGTTTGAACTCCAGGGCCTGTTGATAAAGCTTGTCGATGTTAGATTTTGCTGCTAAAGCGGTGATCTGAAAGGACCCGGCAAGATGCCGTACTACCTTAAGGGCGCTTTCTCCAATAGATCCGGTACTGCCTAAGATGGCAAGTCGCTTCATAGAAATAGTAATTCTTTAAAAGTGGATAAATCAACTTTGTGTAGGAAATCATTATAACAACCCCTGGACGAAAGTCAATGCCTACGTATAGGCATTTTTTCGGAATAATGATTATTCGTTGTTGCGGAGCCAATTGTCTAGTTTTTCGCGGCTAAAATCATGGTCATTGGACGAGCCATACCATAGATCATCGATGGTTTCGGGATTTTCTATCTGCCCCCTTACCGGTTCAGTCATGGCGGCTAAAATACTTTTTCCTATTGGATGGTGTTCATGTCTGCCGATGACTGTGGCAATGGTGAATTTCTCAGCCTCGGCTTTTTTAGAGTTAATAAGACCTACAATCCGCTCGGAAAAAGTCCTATGCATATCTTTAGGCATCATATCATCCTCTGTTGCTCGCACAATATAGCATCGACCGTTTAAGTGTTCTAATCGATCTAACGTATTAAAGGCTGTCACTTTCGTATATCTGTCTACGGCCATCTTTTTAGCTTTATTGGGTATGCTGGCATCTTCTAACTGATCCCCCACGATCCTAGCCATATTCGTGAATGTACGTTCAAGTACCACGTCGACATTTCTAACCGTCCCTACATACGCTGCCGCCGCGCCGCCGAGCGAATATCCAATTACTTTTACATTGTTAATATTTGTACTGTGCCCTTTTTCCTGAGCTTTTTGACACATTTTATCAAAGGCAGCCTCGGAGTCTTCGTAAATGTGCTTTTCTGTGCGGCTACCCTTGCTTTTTCCGAAGCCCGAATAGTTGAAAATCATGACGTCGTGGCCCATTTTAGTGAGAGATTGGACCATAGGAAGGACGTAGTTTTCGCAGGAAAGGTGGCTTCCACTGCAAATTAAAATAGTTTGATTAGTTGCTGGATTAATATCTTTATTAGGAGATGTGCTATTAAAAAACATTCCCTCCAATTCTCTCTTATGTCTGCCTTTTCCGGACTCCATTTTGAAGGTGTCACAAGTCCAGGGGAAAACTTCACTATTGCTAACACCTTTCTTAAGTGTGACGGTTTCTGGGTGTTGCAATGTTTGGCGAAGTTCCTCTTTAATCTTTTTTGCCCCACGATCGCCAATAGCACTACGCTCGGTAAGCCACTTGGTTATTTTGGATACATCACCTTTAGAGGGAAGTTGCACAGCTGTTTGCTGAATTTGGTTTTGTGCTGCATGGGTTTGATCCCCTATAATACTGTGTGCAACATTTTGCACATCCATTTTTATTTCTGGTGACACATCTTCTGAATGAACTTTCTGGGAATTGTCTAATGGTTGATCAAAGTGAGGGAGGGATGACTGAGAGTCGTAATTTTTATTATCAAAATTCATAAAACACCTCAAATTAACCTGACTTTAACTATATTATATATTAATATTAAAAATTTAGTTAATAAATAAGGTTAAGCAAGATTGTTTTTTATTTATTATGAATTGTGCGATCTAAATCAGTTGCAAAATTAAATCAACCAGATTAGACTTCTTATGCTGCTTGATCTTCTAGTGGCTTGTTGCGAAGCCAGTTATCTAGCTTTTCTCGAGATTCGGTATGTGCATCGGAGAGTCCAAACCAGAGATCCTCGTCATCCTTTGGTCTCTCGGTTTTTCCGATAAGCGCCTCAGGTAAGGAGTCAAAAATAGATTGACCCATTGGGTCGTGTGCATGTTTCGATTCGACTTCGAGCATATGGAATTGATCATCAGCACCAATATTGTGGATGCGTTGCTTAAATTCCTTGTCCGTTCCTTTGGGCATATTCGTGTCTTTAGTTCCATTAACAATCAAGCATCTGCCTGTCAGGTGTTCGAGCCGATCTATAGTGTTAAAAATATTCGATTTTTCATATTTTTTCCTAGAGACCTTCCTGAGCGCTTTTGGTAGATGGGTTCTATCCTTCATAAAAGTATTCACAACACTAGACATCTTTGTGAAGGTGCGTTCAAGCACTACATCCACATTTCTAGCTGTTCCCAACTGAGCTGCGGCTGCGCCTCCTAGAGAATACCCCATCACTTTTACGCGAGATTCAATATTCGGGTCAGAACTTCTTTCTCTAACTTTTTCACACATCTTATCAAATGCCGCTTGGGTATCCTCATAGATATGTTTTTCCGTGCGTGTTCCTTTACTTTTTCCGAATCCAGCGTAGTTAAAAATCATGACATCATGACCCATTTCGGTAAGAGATTGGACCATAGGGAGGACATAATTTTCACAGCTGATGTGACTTCCGCTACACAGTAGGATGGTTTGGTTCGTGGCGGGGTCGTTGAACAATTTGTCGGACGTACTGCTAAAAAACATAGCTTCCAATTCACGTTTACTTTCGCCACTGCCGGATTCTACTACCATCGTTCTGCAAGTCCAGGGGAAGACTTTTTCGTTACTCAACCCTTCTTTGACGGGTATGTTTTCTGGGTGTTGTAAGGAAGCTCGCAAGTCCTTGTTAATTTTTTTGGCGTTGTAATCCCCAATGGACGCAGTCTGCATAAGCCATTTGGCGGCTTTCGAGGCTCCTCCATGGTCATTATGTATTTGTAAAGTCGTATGAGGGGGGTGGTTCGGTAATTCTATTGTGCTTTTGCCTACATTCATTTGGGCGATGTGCTGAATGTGATTGTCAATTTGTTGGGGAGTGACCTGCGCAACTGGGGTGCTTTCCGGCGCTTCCTTACTATTAGATTGGTCAATAGAATGTTGCTGCAATGGAAGATTACTTTCCATAAATAGCCTATTTGTTGGATTTACTATTATCTTATTATATTATAATTTTTATTTATTAATAAATATGACTTGATGAGTTACTAGCGATTGGAGTGGAAAAGAAAAAGTAAGATCGGCATTCTGAGTGCAAAAAATCTAGATAGGAGCGAAATCAGTGAAGCACGATTGGACCCTTGAGGAAATTCGCGAAATTCATGATTCTCCTCTTATGGAATTGGTGTTGCGAGCGAGTGATGTACACCGAAAGTACCATAAGGCGGGAGAAGTCCAATGCAGTCAGCTGATTAACGTAAAATTTGGAGGGTGCGAGGAAGATTGTTCCTATTGTGCCCAGGCAGCGCGTTACCACACAGGAGTAACCGCTCAGCCTTTTTTGACTGTTGACGAAGTGCGGAAGCAGGCGGAAGCCTGCAAAGCTCAAGGAGTTACACGCATTTGCCTGAGCGTTGCTTGGCGCCAGGTGCGTAACGGCAAGGCTTTTGACCAAATTCTTGAAATGGTCAAGGTTGTCAAAGAACTGGGGTTAGAACCTTGCTGCACTTTGGGAATGTTGCAAGAAGAGCATGTGGCGCGTCTAAAAGATGCTGGGATTTATGCCATTAATCATAATCTCGACTCTTCCTCAAATTTTTACGACAAGATCATTAGCACACGCACCTATTCCGATCGCTTGGACACCCTTAAGCGTGTAATGGATGCCAAAGTTTCTGTGTGCTGTGGCGGAATTATTGGCTTGGGTGAAGAGCTTGAAGATCGTTTAATGCTGCTTCAAACACTTTCTTCTTTTGACCCTCATCCTGGCTCTGTCCCGATCAACTTGCTATCGCGGGTGAAAGGAACTCCCTTAGAGGAAGGCCCAAAGGTTACGGGTTGGGAATTGCTGCGGATGGTAGCTACAGCGCGCATTTTAATGCCTAAGTCTATGGTGCGATTATCCTCGGGGCGTCTAGAACTATCCGTTGCACAACAAGCGCTTTGCTTTCTGGCGGGAGCTAATTCCGTGCATGTGGGCGATAGATTATTAGCGACACCTAATCCAGAGCATCATGTTGACTGGGATATGTTTAGAATGTTGGGACTAACCAAACAGGCAGCTTATCAAAGGGTTGAGAACACGAAACTTCAAGCTGTGCCGGTTGAAATAATGATGAAAGAGGCTCTTACGAAACGCGCTAATGAAGGAATTTTGCGTAAACTGACTTTAGCCGAAAATTGCGTAGATCTCGCTTCAAATGACTATCTTGGCTTTGCTCAATCTACCGATTTGCTAGAACGTATTGCGCAGGAAGAAGGTAGAGTGGGCGCTACAGGTTCTCGTCTGCTTACAGGAAATACTGCTTATGCCATACAGCTTGAAGAGCAGATAGCTTCCTCTCAGCAGGCGGAAGCGGCACTTCTCTATAATTCCGGATACACAGCCAATCTCGGGTTGCTTTCTTGTATTATGGGGAAAGAGGATACGGTCATTTTAGATACTCAATCCCATGCCTCCACATGGGATGGCGCAAAGACCTCCGGAGCGCGACTCCTAGTCTTTCGCCATAACGATCTTGAAAGCCTTGAAACTCAGTTGAAGAAGGCTCAAGGGCGTATTTTTGTTTGCGTCGAATCTCTATATTCTATGAGCGGCGATATTGCACCATTAGATAGTTTGTGCGATTTGTGTGAACGCTATAGCGCCAATCTTATTGTAGACGAAGCGCATGCCACTGGTCTTTTCGGTATGGGTGGACGCGGCATTGTCAATGCGCATCGTCTAGAAAAACGTGTCTTTGCGCGAGTGCACACCTTTAGCAAAGCGCTTGGGGCTCATGGAGCTGTTGTTTTAGGTAGCGCCGCGTTGAAAGAATACCTGCTTAATTTCTCTAGACCTCTAATTTACGCGACTGCTTTACCACCTCACGCTCTTGTCACCATTCGCTGTGCTTATGAGCGCATGCTGACTTCTGATGATGCGCGCCATCGTCTTCATAGGCTGATCGTTACCTTTAAAGAACGCGCGCAACAATCTGAATTGTCCATTCGTGTCACAGATACGCCTATTCAAACGATACAAGTTGGTGGTCAACAGGCACGGGAGCTCTCTGCAGTGTTGGCACAGGCAAAAATTGACGTGCGAGCTATCCTGCCACCAACAGTAAGAAAGGGAGAAGAGTGTTTAAGAGTATGTTTGCATGCCTTTAATACTCAACTAGACATAGATTTGCTATTTGATGCACTTGAGAATGTTCGGATTGAGAGAGATTGCATATGAGCATTATAACGGTCACAGGCATCGACACAGAGGTAGGGAAGACAGTGACTTCGGCAATCCTCATGCAAGCGCTCGATGCGGACTATTGGAAGCCTGTGCAAACAGGTGCTGAGGAAGGAAGAGACACGGAAACCGTGCAAAATTTGGTCGATAGTCCACACTCACAATATTATCCCGAGGCCTATTGCCTAAATATTCCCGCGTCTCCGCATTACTGTGCGCATGTTCAGGGCATCGATCTTTCGCATCACATTAGTCCACCCGAAACTACTAGACCATTAGTGATCGAAGGAGCCGGGGGAGCCCTTTGCCCCTTCAATCACACACATCTTATGGTGGATGTGCTGTCCCAATGGCCATCCTTATGGGTTATTGTCTGTAAACATCGACTGGGCAGCATTAATCACTCCCTTATGACCGTTGAGGCTCTACGTAAACGCAATCTTCCTATTTTAGGCTTTGTGTTTAATGGCGAGGACAAATCCAATTCTGAACAGTACATCACAGCATACACAAAACTACCGGTTATTGGACGTATTAGCACGGAAACAACAATTGACCGCAGTATAATCACAGGATATGCGAACTCATGGAAAGAAGCACTTGTGGCCCGATTGTCAGCGCGAATCTAGCTATTGATCAACAGCATATATGGCATCCCTTCACGCAACATGCGACGTCAGCACCGTCTTTGTGTATTGAGAGAGGAGAAGGCGTTTATCTCTATACAGACCAAGGTGAGCGCTACCTTGATGCCATAAGTTCTTGGTATACAAGTCTTCACGGCCATTGCCATCCTCAGATTGTAAAGAGTATCCAAGAGCAAACCGCAACGCTTGATCACATTATGTTTGCAGGCTTAACTCACCAACCCGCGTGTGAATTGGCAAAAAAACTTCTAGATATCCTTCCAGATAATCTCAATAGAGTTTTTTATGCCGATAACGGCTCAACAGCTATCGAAGCAGCCGTAAAAATAGCTATTCAGTATTGGTATAATCAGGAGGAATCACGTCTTCAAATTGTTACCTTCCGAAATGGTTATCATGGAGATACTCTTGGATCTATGTCAGTAGCGGATCGAGGTCCTTTTTCCACGCCTTTTCAGTCGCATCTATTTGATATCACGCTAATTGATCCACCTGAAGTAGGCAAAGAGAAAGATGCCTACGTTCAATTGCAAAAAGCTATTAGAGATAAACCGACCGCCTGCTTTATTTTTGAGCCATTGCTGCAGGGAATTGCGGGCTTTCGCACCTATTCTCTTACGGGTTTGGATAAGCTTATAGGTCTTTGCCGCGAACAGGGCGTGATCACTATTGCTGACGAGGTGTTGACTGGACTTGGACGCACAGGGCCGCTTTTCTGCAGCTCTACATTGGAAAACAAGCCCGACATGATCTGTCTTGCCAAGGGGTTAACAGGAGGCTCTCTTACTCTCGCAGCCGTAGCTTGTACTGAGCACATTTTTGCAGGTTTTCTGTCGTCTGAAAGACGTAAAGCATTTCTGCACGGACACTCTTACACAGCCAATCCAATAGCCTGCGCAGCCGCCTTAGCCAACTTGCGCATTCTTGATACTAAAGAGTGTGAAGATCAGCGTCAGTTTATTCAGAAGCAACATGAAGCCTTTCGCCTTCAATGGGGCAATCATCCTAGATTGAAAAGGTGTGAAGTGATAGGCACCATACTTGCTCTGGACTATGTCGACGATCAACATAGCTACTACAGTACTTTTCGAGATCGTCTCTTGAACTTTTTCATGGAACGTCGCATTCTTTTACGGCCCTTTGGTAACAACGTTCATGTTATTCCTCCCTACTGTATAACCAGGGAGGAGCTCAATACCATTTACCAAGCGCTTTCAGATAGTCTAGAGGAACTTTAATGCAAAAAACGCTCGTATCATTGCTTGCTGATCCCTTTATGCATGCGAAATGGCTCAATACCCTTTCCTATATGGAAAATGAGGGGGCCAAGCTCATGGCAGGTTGTGAGCATCCCACGCTAGTGCCTGAGCAAATGCTGAAACACGCAGCGGAAGAGTTTCGCCATGCTTACTATTTGAAGAGTCAAATCAGTAAGGTTTGGCCTGATGGAATCGCTGACTATAGCGTTTCCACGCTATTGGGAGGCTATCAGTCCTATCATTATATGCGTCGTTTAAATGCTCGTGTCAGTCGAATGATCAAACAACTTGGATATGCTGGTCTTACCCTTAGAGGGACTGCTTATGCACTAGTTTCCTATGCCATTGAAGTACGCGCCCATGTTCTTTATCCCGCATATCAAGACCTTCTGCTCGCTGAAAAATCGCGCGTGAGCGTTCGGAGCATCATTTTGGAGGAAGCAGAACATTTAGAGGAAATGACCGCAGCAATTGAAGAACTCACTGATGGAAAGAGCTTAGCGCAGAAGGCGTGTCAAATAGAAGACGAATTGTGGCATTCCCTACAACGTGCACTGGAGGCATAAATGGAAAGTCTCTTATCTAGTTGGTCCGTAATGGCAGAGAGCAAGCTACCAGTACCTGGCGGCTCTAAGATCTGGGCGCGAGTTGAAGAATTTGCTTCTGTCATCTTAACCGTGGCCGTGTCCATACTTGCGTTCACCATTGCTCCCATTCCCTTTTTAATAGGAACCACGGGATCTTTAGCCTGTCGCTTGATAGTGCCTCTGATTATGAGAGTATTAAAAAGATCATCGATGATTGTAAATAGCTCGGCATATTCTTTAGCTGGAAACCTTCTGGAAGCCACGTTTATTGCCGGTTCATTGGTGTGTGCACATCAATTGACGGCTTCAAAAGTAGTGCTAATGCCAATAATTATCTGCACATTATGCGGCTACTATCTACCATTGTCCGCTTATTATGAAATTAAAGGGTTACTTTTAAAATAGCATTACGTCAATTTTTGCAATAAATTGTTACGTGGCGTTTGTAAATTTAATACACAACGATCGTCTCATCAAAGAAGCTGATAAGAGTTTTGTGGTGGCCGCGACGGGTATTGAAACTGTTCTAGTTGAACAGGAACGTCTTAGGATTTACCTATGATTGTCTCTAACAAAAAATTGGATTTTGCATGAAATCGCATTTTAAACTGCCTGAAAAGGCGATTATTGGCATGGTTCACATGCCAGCGTTACCCGGAACACCTTACTCTACCTTGGGTATTCGTGAGATCGTACGAGCTGCGGTTGAAGAAGCTGTAGTGCTGCAAGAATTAGGTTGTGATGCCGTGATGATTGAAAATATGCATGATCGCCCTCATCTTCTAGGTACAGCTGGTTCAGAAATCATCTCAGCCATGACTGCTGTCGGCGTGGCTGTACGTCAGAAGGTTTCTATTCCAATCGGCGTGCAAGTGTTAGTAGGAGCTAATGAGCAGTCGTTAGCAGTTGCACAGGCTTGTGAAGCTCAATTCATTCGTGCCGACGTTTTTGTGTTTGCGCATGTATCTAATACGGGTTTGACCCTTAAGGCGACTGCAGGAACGCTTTTGCGCTATCGCAAAGCTATTGGAGCAACTGATATTGCCATCTATGCGGACGTCAAAAAGAAGCATAGTAGCCACGCAATTACAGGGGATATTACTATTGCTGATGTTGCCCGTGAAGCTGAATATTGCGGAGCAGATGGAATCATCGTTACTGGCTTAGCGACAGGCTATCCCACAAGTCCCGATGATGTAAAAAGTGTTAAAGCAGTCGTTAGCTGCCCTGTATTAGTTGGCAGTGGCGTTACGCCTGATGATATTGGAAGCCTATGGCCATTGGCCGATGGCTTTATTGTGGGTTCTTATCTCAAGAAAGATGGTAAGTGGCACCAGCCTGTGGACCCATTAAGAGTCAAAATTTTTATGTCCGCCATACGCAATTAATATGGTCGAATACCCAGGGCATCTAGCACGATGACACTGGAGCCAGTTCGATTAAATAGGAAGCGAACGCGAGTGAGGTCGTCAGGAACGAACTTAGGATTGACCTTCATAAAATCGCGCATGCGAAAAACGAAACTTTGAAATACTATCTCTGATGCTTCTTCGTCTTCCAAGAAGTCAGCCTTCCAAATACGGCTCCCCAAAGAGGGTTGAAGACCACTATAATGGCTTAACGGAAGGCTAGCAACATTTCCAGACACATCACTAACCTCTATAGTCATATCGATTGGTTCTGCACTAGCCTGAAAGGTGGAATCCTTCTCTGGTAGCGGAGACTCCTCTCCGTCTGCCATGCAAAATACCAACGAACTGCTTTCGTCTACATCAATACTACCGTCCACTAATTGCACTGTAAAGTTAGGAGTGCCTTCTTGAGAAGCGATGCTCCAACCTAAAAATACAGCACGTGTATCTAGACAACCATATCTTAAACAGACTTCGTGAACACGCCAAAGACTCAAATACTCACCAAATTGATGGGATCCTTTAATATCGGTACGGGTGACGTCAAGCCCACTTTCAAACGTACTAATGTAGCGGTAGGAAGGGTCAGAGTATTGTGTGAGGTAAATGGTGGGAGGAAGCCATGGACCTCCCGATCGATGATCGCGAAACAGCTCTCGATATCCCTTGTCGCCCCTGAGGGCACTTTCCATAAATGCACTCAGATAGACTTTGGCTACTTGCCGTTGTGCCTCTGGAGCTAGTAAAGGTTTAACATTTAAGAGATATGCTTCCAAGGGCCACTGGTCGTAACGTCCCCATTTGGTATTGAATTGGCCGTGATTAGCTCCATAAATATACACAGAGGCTTTAAAAAGATCTTGGTCCTTTTCAAATAGCACGCGTTCATAAGTAGAAGAACCTTGAAAGGCACGTACATCACTATCATAGGATCCCTGCATGACTAGATAGCTGATATTATGCAGTTGCGCATGCATCCCAGTGGGAAGGTATTGCCCATCTACTGGCGCTATGGCTGCGACCGCGCGAATGCCAAAGTTGAAGTCGAATGCGATTGTGCAGTCATCGGGATAGTAGGGAAGGTCATTAAAAGCTGCCGCTAACGCCACTGCTTCTCCACCACGCGAATGTCCAATCAGGCCTATGCTATCCATATCTACCTTTTGGTAGAACGGATTGTTAGTTTCATTGTTCCATGCACGCCACAGATTAAGATGCTGCAGAAGCATCCAGGCGCGTGCATTATTACGCCCTATACCCTTCCAGAGAGTGTGCCAAGAGCTATTTAGGAAGTTTTCGTCTATCGACGCTACAACATATCCTCGGCTCGCAAGCAGCTCTGCCAAATAGGCGTAGCCATCCTCTGAAGGAAGCTCCATGAGGGTGTTTCCATGAACAATTAGGACGAGGGGGAATGGACCTTTTCCCTCCGGCAACCAAACACGAGCATTTAAAGGAAACTCATCTGGTCCAAATCCCCAGTAATAGGAGCGGAAGGAACCTGCCCATCCAGTCCAATCTTTGACAAAAGGACTCGCATCTACGGTAGGAGTGATCAGGGTCACTTGAGAGCCATAATGCACTCGGTGAAGGTCTTTCCCACTTCCATATGTAAGAGTTTTAACCTCATACGCACCGCGCAAACTGGGATTGGGCAACTCTAAGGGGACAATGGTAGCCGTAGATGCCGCGTTTACCGGCATGGCAATGTTTTGGCCATCGCTTAAAGCCCACCATCCAATGTATCCAAACCCGGCGAGACCAGCCACCAAAGCAATAGTACCTAGGAGTTGACTGAAGAGTCCACGAGGTCTCCTGGAGAGTAGACCTAGCGATGAGCCGACCAACAGCGCGGGCACCAAGAGGAAAGCAGCCAGAATGAAGGCCATTTTCGTGGTGAGACCATTAAAGGCATAGACAACGAGCAAAAGGGCGGTAACCAATGACCAGGAAAATGTAATAGGGAGAGCATAGGTTATCCCAACTATTAATAGTCCGGTGAAGGCTAGGATTGTGGCTATTACAACTCCGCCAACGGTAGCGATTGTTGCCGATAGCCATTGGGGAGCAGTAAGCACATATCCGATGCTAAATAGAATCCATATAGTCAGTGCTGTAATGAAAATGACGAAACCCGCCCATTTCCAAGCGAAGTCTATTTGATTGCAGCGCCGCCTAACCCATTCTAGACTGTCCCGATACCATCCCATTGAAGATTACCCTCCCTTGGTCTTCATAGAGGAAAAGTACTAAATAGACGAGTCGTTTCTAAAGAGGGGCTTGATCTGTCCGCTTAGTCTTTATTCTTTACAAAATATAGTAGAATATATTAATATACCGTTCTACTTAAGGAATCTATGATGACCAAGATCTTAATCACCTACTCGCCTTTCATGTCGTATTCTATGCGCGGCTAGCGCATATTTCTTTTTTTTTTCCACATTTCCTCCATTAGGCTATAGAATACACATCGTTATATAAGTTAAGGAGAATCACATGAAAAGAGAATCTTGGCGCGATCGAGCAGGTTTTGCTCTCGCTGCGATGGGTTCCGCTATTGGTTTAGCCAGCATCGTACGCTTTCCCTATCTTGTCGCCGATCACGGCGGTGCAGCATTTATTGCGGTCTATTTACTAAGCTTATTGGTGATCGGGATCCCAATCATGCTTGGCGAAGTAACCCTGGGCCGCGCCACGCATCGTAACCCTTACGGCGCTTTTTCCAAGCTGGGCAAAGGAACTCTTTGGAAAGCCAGTGGTGCCTGGATCCTCATGACTGCCCTAGTGGTCAGCGCTTTTTATAGTGCTTTATCTGGCTGGATCTGTGGCTATCTAGTCGAAGCGTGCTTTAATGAGCTCGAGCCCTTAAAAACTTCAGTATTAGCATCTACGCATTTCAAAGAACTACTTGGAACTGCCTGGTGGACTCTTGGTTACCATTTTGTATTCCTACTTTTAGCTGTTTCCGTTGTTTATGCAGGGTTACGTGACGGCATCGAGCGCGGCTGCAAGGTTATGATGCCCTTACTGCTTATCACGTTGCTTCTTCTGGTTATAAAAGGTTTAACGCTTGATCATGCATCAGAAGCTCTCCACTATCTGTTCACCCCTGATTGGAGTCAGATCACTCCTGGAGTAGTGTTATTAGCTCTTGGACAGTCCTTCTTTAGCCTCAGCTTAGGACAAGGCACCATGATTACCTACGGCAGCTATTTGCCCAAAGGTGCTCCCTTTGCTTACAACTGCACCTTTGTAGCCATTTCAGTCGCCATTGTTTCGATGTTTGCTGCTATTGCAGTCTTTACTATCGTCTTTTCGGCCGGAATTGAACCCGAAGGCGGACTCGGACTCATGTTCCAAACGCTCCCCGTAGTATTTGCTAATATGACTGGTGGCTATTTGCTTGGCGTTGTTTTCTTTGTGTTAGTTGCGTTGGCGGCTTTGACATCAGAAATTTCGGCCCTAGAGCCCTTGATTGCTTTCCTTGTGGATGAAAAAGGCTGGGCCCGTAAGAATGCAGCAATGGCTACTGGCGCTATGGCCTTCTTTATAGGTGTCCCATGTGCCCTTTCAACTAACGTGCTAGCTAACTGGACCCTTTGGGATAACAACTTGCTGGAGCTTTTTGACCTTGCTGCCACCACTGTATTGGTACCTATAGGTGGATTGCTTGGGGTTCTCCTTGTGGCTTGGAGATGGGGCTTTAAACACGCCTTTGACGAGCTCACTTATGGATCGAATAGTAAATACGCCTTTGGACGTTTTTACTGGAAGGCTTGCCTAAAATATCTCGCCCCTGCTCTCATTTTGGTTATTTTTCTAAGTAACTTGGGTCTTCTGCATAGCTAACTTATTAACCTCGAGAGTTTGCTTGAGAGCTCTTGAGGTTATCTTTTTTTTCTTGACGTAAGTAACTTACCTACTCATAATGCGCAATTTAAAACTTGCTTTACGCCCGTCAAACTCAACACTTCGTGGAGAAATTATGAAAAAACTTTTGACCATGCTCGTGGCGCTGGCAACTTCCAGTTCCCTGTTTGCTAGCTACAGCGGAAACCCCATTCAGTCCACCTTAACCCCAGAATCCCTATATGGCGGTTCTTTCGATTGTGGGTGTTTTCCCGCTAGACTGCGTCTCTCGTATCAGCGCGATACAGTTGCCGATCGTAAACTGCGCTGCAAAGATCAAAATTTTCGCATCGATGATGCTGCGATGACATCTGATATGGGTATAGTAGCCCTCACCATCTATGATAAGTTCGAAATTTATGGCGGTGCTGGCGGAGCTCAATTCTTGTTCGGATGCCGTCCTAACGCAGCGGCACCCACTCCTAATCATGTGCGTATTGAATTCGAAACCTACGATAAACTCTGCTACACCGTCGGTGGAAGAGTTGCTCTGTATGAAAACGAATGCGGAACAGCCATCGGACTAACTGGTAACTGGTTTCATGCAGAGCCCCTGATGGAATGGGATGACCTGCATCAAGGCGCAACTCCAACTCAAGCGAACTTGCGCTGGAATGAATGGCAGCTTGCTCTTGGTGTTGCCCAGAGAATCAGCTTCTTTACTCCTTATGCAGCCGTAAAATACAGTGCTGTAAGAGGTAGAATTCAAGACACCCTGATCGCACAAGGTGGCGGCCCAACGACTATTACTTTTGATCAATTTAACATTCGTAGCCGCCACCATATTGGCGCTGTATTTGGTGTGACGCTCTCTAATTACGAAGCTTTTTTCCTTAACTTCGAAGCTCGAGTATTCGATGAGCGCGCATTCACAATCGAAGGTGGCTTAACCTTCTAGTCCTTACTGCACTCTCCCCGCCCTATCCCTTTGCCCTAGGGGGTAGGGCGATTTCTTATCAGATTTTAACCTTCCCTCTTTTAATTTAATTCTCTGTCATGCTACAAAAAAAATAGGACGCCAAAAAGACAGGAGTCCCAAAGCTTCTCTGGTAATGTTTATCCAAAAGGAGCTGTCTATGAGCATTTTAAAAACCCTGATTATCAGCTCTCTAGTGTTCGGATCGGCATATGCCGATGGCTTTGGATTTCGCTCAGGACAATTTGATCTTCAGTTTACTCCAGGAGAAGGCATGCAAATCGCGCAAAACATTCGAGCAGAAATGCTCGATAACGTGATTTGTTCCGCCATTACTAGCCAAAAGAAACTCGTGATGACCGTTCAAGGGAAGGACATCACAAGCACCAAGGAAATGCAAATGGTGACCAAAGAAATCACCATTGAGCCGTACGCCTTCGGTGTTTCAAAAGACGGTAAACCCGTGTTGCGCGGAAACGTAACTGAGGAAAAAGAAGTCAAAGAAGTCACGGTGAAATTTAACGAAGATAAGTTCACCAAAGAACAGGAAGAAGCCTCTAGCGCCGAATTTCCTAAGAAAAAAGGCTTTTTCTCTGGGTTATTTAGCTCGAGCGGTCAAAACGTAGATATCAGCCAGGTCGTTCAAGTACGAGTCGTTGAGGACTCAAAATTTGACGCACCTAGCGATTTTAAAGGATTTGATGATGCATCAATCCAAGTTATCTGCGAATTGCCCGTGAAAAAATAACAAGCTTTGACATTTCTTTTTCATAGCCGTCGACTTCTCCTCGCTTGCGAGGGGGAGTCGTTTTGTTTTCTCAAGAGATTCAAAAAAGAACCGAAGAGATCTAAGCTAAGGACCTAAGACCCTGATTGCTACCTAAATTGACCCTTCTTCCTTAATCGTACGATAAACCATCTCTAGATAATGTTTACTATTTTCCGGTTTAAATTGAGCGCTCGATATGCCAGCAGCAGCTAGGTAGAAACCTAGGAAAATAACATCAGCTTGTTCTTTGCCAATAAGATTTAGAGCCCACTGCTTAGTGGCGTCGATGCATGGTTGGGCTCCGGGAGACTTAATGATGCAATCTTCCAAATTTTTAAATATTTGACAAAAGGTTAGAGCATATGAGTAGCTTTTTGGATAGTTTTGCATTAAATCTATTACTATTTGATTTGCATCTAAAATAGATTGTGTATGTAATTTTAATGCATCTAGCCATATCTGCGGCCTTACCACGTTATGACACGTCAGATAAATTAGCGCTGATGGATATATCAGAGGAAATGCAATTTTGTGTTGATGGGCGCAAAAATTTAAGTGACGATGAACTTTCTCTAGCGTACCATCACTTATGCCAAATTGGTGATTGCTATTTGATAATAAAGATTGTTCTTCTTTACCATTTGCTACAATTTTGGAGAAAAAGGCCTTCATCTCTTCACCTCGCAAAATGACTTGTGCCTCGTGCACTAATGTTTCATAGCACGGCCCATAGGAAATGCATATTTCTTGACCTTTCTCGATGCAATCAATGGCCAAAAGAAAGATTCGTATTGAACCCTGATAGACTGTTTCCATTAGGAAAGCGTTTGGAAAGCCACAATTCGCACGAGTACTTACACCTCCCATTGATTCGCCATCGAAATTGCGATAGACATAATCACTATCGAGTGAAGAGCGCCCTCCACACACCCCACCATATTCATCGATAATCCTCCCTCTTTCGATATCCTGACCCGCGAATAACCCAAGAGCATTCGGCAAGCTGGATAGCAACAGTGATTTTTTAAGAACTAGTTTTGGCGGATTCGCAAAATATGCCTCTAGTATAGGCGCATAGACATTTGCGTAGGCGGTTTCGCGAGTCAGTTTTTTATTGGATTGCGATTGCCATAATTCTCTGGCACCTTTATCTCCAACGTAAAGAGGAAGAGAGCGAAATTGCTGTAAGCCATTTGTCATTAACCTTAAACGGTCTAGGCTTAAATGACTAATAGCGGTTAGTTTGCCGAGTTCCGAATCTAGAACTTTGACATTCATTTTCGAGGCCGGACCCGGAGTGTGTCCCCCGTAAACCTTAATAGATTCATAGGTCGCTAGCAGAGGAGTTTTTTTTGCTGGATCAGCACCTTTGCTAATTAACTCATTTGTAAAATCAGGTTGACATAATGCTGCATGATGAAGAGCACTAAAACCATATTCATCTGTGACATTGATCTGTGCTTTACCCAGGAGCGATGCAATACCAGATGCCACTACGCGTCGTCCCATCAATATTGCTAACATGAGAGGCGTAAGATGGAAAAAGTCTTGGTCAGCTGCATTTAGTTTAAGCGATGACTTAGCTGCAAGATTGTTAGCCATGTTAAGGCATGTATTATCCTTTTGTCCCATAGCGATTTGGTAATGCAGTAAATAAGCATTTACACGTCCTGATGGTTGAGGTTTCTTTGTCTGTTGGCGATATTCATCCTTACTGTATGCGGTGGAAATTTCTATTTTGGTGATTGGACTGGAAGCCGTTAGCTGCATAGCAAACCTTTAGTGATAGTTGCGCCAGCACGATAGCAATAGATCAAAATAAAGGCAAAAAAATTAAAACCCGATTTGCCATCTACATCCTAGCTACGACTAGTATGTAGGCGGCAAGTCGGGGTTAAAGTCGGAAGTTTTTATGGTCGGTGGACAGGACTCCGCATTGTTTTTCAATCTTTCATCCTCATAGAAAATTTAAAAACTAAGTCGTCGACTATGCAATTGCCTCCTTACGTCCCTTGTCGTTTATGATCCTTTTCCGGTTTTGGTAGATAGGGCGAGGGGGTTGTTGGTGATAATGCCGGAGGCGCCTTGCTGTAGCAGCTGTACTGCTCTTGCTGTATCATCAACGGTCCATACCCAGATGGGTTGGTGGGCTTCCGCAAGACGCTTTGGTGTTGCAAGTTTGTTTTCTAATCCTAAAACACCGATTCCAACTTCATGGAGAGGGTCTAATTCTGATTCGTATTCGGCCAGTCCAATAATGTGGTCTTGAGGCCATCGAGCGGCAATTTCCCTCAATATCCATATGGAAAAACTACCGAGAAATGGGCGAGAATGCCCAAATCCTTCGAAGTGATGTACTAAATCGACGACTGCCTCCACAAGGCGTTTCGGAGAGCGACAACCTAAACCCTTTAGTTCAATAAAGAGTTGCACATCACGTCTGTCTAGGTTAAGCACTTGCTCGAGCGTGGGCACAACGTTCATACCTGGGAGCGCTTTGATTTCTTTAACAGAGAGGTCTGCTAATAGGGTACAGTTTGGTCCGACAAGCGCATCATGGCGACAGATGGGGATTCCGTCTCGTGAGAGGTGCACATCGAGTTCCAAGCAATGCGCACCGACTTCAATGGCCCGTTGAAAGGCTGCCAAAGTATTTTCTGGTTGCTCTGCGGAGGCTCCTCGATGTGCAATAATCATATCTGCTTACTCAACATCACGAGTGTTTCGACGTGTGTGGTTTGTGGGAACATATCGTATCCCTTACATTCTTGCACTTGGTAGCCTTTTTGACACAATACGGTTAAGTCGCGAGCCAGGGTTGCTGGCATACATGAAACATAAATAATGTGCTTTGGGGCTGCGTCAACGATGGCTTTCAGCGTGACTGGGTCGGAGCCTATACGCGGTGGATTAAGAACCACTAGGTCAAAATTGTGTTCTTTCAAAGTTTGGCGAATGACTTTCGCTACTTCTCCACGTACAAAAACGGCTTTAGGACACTTGTTAGCATCAGCATTTTTCTTAGCAAGCGTGATCGCTTCGGCATTAGCTTCTATTCCAATTGTTTGCACTCCTTGCTTAGCTAACAGAAGGCTGGTGACTCCAATGCCGCAATAGAGATCTAACACTTTCTTGGCAGAATGCTCCTTTACCAACATTTCGATTTGGTGGTAGATATGTGCGCTTTGTTCGGGATGGCTTTGCACAAAGGCTTTCGGAGAGTAAGTGATGGTTAAACCACCAATCGTCAGTTGACAATCGGTTTTCCCATAAGTGGATCCTCGATCGCTTCCACGCCAAACGGCGCCGATGATGGAACTGTCATTATTGACGGCGAGTTTAAGTACGTTATCAATGTTGTCTGGAATGTGTCCCGGGAAATCAAAAAACAATACAAAACTGCCTTTTCCATCTTTAATGATGCTTACATGTGCGCGTAGGCCTTCCTCATAGGTTAGCTCTGTGACTAATTGAGACACGAGATCTACTATAGGATGGTCGGGTTTAACGAAAATGGGGCACTGATTAACGGAAACGAGTTCTTTGTCATCGATTCCTACGTATCCGACGCGATAGGTATTGTCCTGGGTAAACAGGGTGAGTCGAATATGTCTGCGATAGGCCCACGGCTTGTCTGTAGGAACGATCTTTGCAGGTTTTGTAAGCTGAATCTTTCCAATCCGTGTGAGGGCGTCCTCAACAAAATGGAGCTTTTGGTCGACCTGCATTTCGTACTTTAGATGCTGCAGTTGGCAGCCACCGCAACGTCCAAAATAGGGACAGAGGGGTTGTGTACGTGATTCACTTGGGTGAGTGACTTCTACGAGTTCTGCTTCGGCGAACTTCTTCTTAAATTTGCGGATCTTTACCTTTACATGGTCTCCAGGAGCGGTAAATGGCACGAATACCACTAGCCCTTCATGTCGCATGATTCCCATTCCACCAAAGGCCAGGCGAATGATTTCCCCTTGCAGTTCTATACCTGTTAAATTCTCAGTCACTTTATACTTGCCCTACTGTTTCACGCTCGAGAAGCTCAGGAGCGTTTAGTTTATCATAAAAGTCCGCAAACCGTTCATTGGCTCCCAGGCGATCGCGTAGAGCTTGATAGCGATCATGAGAATACACTTGCCAAAACTGTTCTGGCGAATAGAAATTAAAGCTGTATAGAACTTTGCGTCCGCCTAGTTCGTTGGCGCGTAGTTCTAGATTGTGCACAAGTGCAGGCACGCTCTCTGTTGCATTTGGAATTCCGTATAATCCCACATTGACGAAATCGGGTTGAGGAAAGCTGGAGGAGGCTTGCATGTAATGCGGGGTAAGGAATTGGTCTGTAGATGTTCCGCGCACTGGACATAGCCAAATGGGCGTGATTTTTACATGTTTGTAGACATAATCGAGGAACGTGGCCACCTGGTGGAATGGGATATAGAAGTCCTGTACGAGATAGAGTTGAGCGCGGGTGGATTCTGGCAGGTGATGGAACACTTTGTATAGGCTGCGAGTGGACAGTTTCCAACCTAAAAGGCCGCGCCAAAGCATTCCAGGATTTAGCTTGGGTGGTGTTGCTTGATATTCGCGATGCAAGCTTTCCGCAAGATTCGGTTGTGTGAGGTGCCATTCGCTGATATGCCTCCACAAAGCTCCTGGGCTAGTGACAAACTGTCCCATCCAAAATCCGCCGCGGTCGTATCGGAAGAGGTAATCATAAACAGTGAGGTAGTCTGGTTGGAGTATCGCACTTGATGCTTTTTCTATGACGTGTTGAGCAAACCACTTAGCCCACCATTGGTCTTGGCGTAACATAGTAAGCTTGCTGGGTGCTTCGCGTTTGGAGATACGCGTACCCTTCATGATCACGATGCGTTTATCGGGCAACACCATTCCGTCGAGGTAGTCTGGGCCTTGGGTGCTTAATGCACTGAGTTTTTTACAGAAGTCTGTGGGGGAATCGCATAGAATGTAGTCTAACTGAACATAATCTTTAGCGGGAACCAGAGCGATTTTCACGCAGGTCAGATTGACCAGTGTGCCGTAGGATCCCGCGAGACCATAAAATAGCTCGCTGTCAACCTGTGGCGACACACGCTTAGGTGTGCCATCGGCTAGCAATAGTTCATATTCAAGCGCGGTATCATTGAACTGGCCGTATGTGTAGGAGGCACTTTCCAAGGCGGCTCCCATGATGGCACCGCCCACGGTGATTTCCTTACATTCTGGGAGAACCGTCGGTATTAACCCGACATATAAACATGCTTTGGCGAGTTCGTTCATGGTAACGCCCGGTTCGACCCACACGTAGCGCTCAGAGGTATTGATTTCCAGGACGTTGTTTAAGGAGCGGAATGAGGTATTCGATTGCCCTGGCATCTTGCCTCTTGTCACGTGCGAGACGTTTGAGGCATTTCTTGCTCTTATCACGGGTCCATTGGTCTGCCGTAGCTGGAGAGATAGTGCCTCCACGGCGATGTGGTGTTGTTGCCATTGGTCAGACATGAAGGGCTCCCGCTGTTGGATGTGTTTTGGCATAGACATCTCTAAAAATGGATTTGGCGCCTGAAATTTCTCGGAGCCAGTTATACGCTGCGCGATCGTAGGTCTGCCAAAATTCTTCTTCCGGCACATAACTCAGAGCATACAGCATCTTGCGTCCATCTAGCTTATGCACTAGAGCCTCAAGTTCGCGAGTAATGGCGGGAACCGATTTGTTACTCTTGGGAGAGCCATAGACTCCCACATTGACAAAGTCAGGCAACGGCGAACGGCTTTCTTTTGAATAATGCGGCGATAGAAACTGCGGCGTTCGCGTGCCTTTCATAGGGCATAACCAAAGTGGTTGGATTTGCACTTCTTTGGCGACGTATTGAAGGAAGTGGTCTAATTTGGTAGTGGGCACATAAAAGTCCTGTACAAGATAACGCTGCGCCAGTGTTTCGGTAGGGATGCGATGCAGGGCTTTGTACAGTCCACTGCTGCTTAGTAGCCATCCGCATGTGAGCCGGAATAGTAGACTCGGCGTAACAGTGGGAGGAGTGATGGCTTCGGCGTTCTTGAGCGATTGTCCCAATTTTGGTGATGAGAGATTGTAACGCGTGGCAAAACGAGTAAAGGATCTCCAGTTGGTGCAGAACTGACCCATCCAAAATGCGGCTCGGTCAAAGCGAAATAGGTAGTCGTATATGGGGAGAAAATCATCCGAAAGCTCTTTATCTGCAACCTTTTCAATCACATGTTGAATAAACCAAGGCTTCCAGTAGGCATTGAAGTTGCGGATATTTGTTCCACGCGGAACTTCGTCTGCAGAGATGGTGTAACCAGTGATGAGGACAGTTCTTTTGCTATCCAGGACAACCCCATCAAGATAGCAGGGATTTTGTTGTGTCAACGCATCAATTTTGGAGGCGAGTTCTGCATAGTCATCCAAGAGATGGTAGGACAAGCGTACAATGGCCTTTGCTGGCACTAATCTGATTCTGGCAGAGGAAATGGATGCTATTGATCCATAGGAGCCTGAGACTCCATAAAAAAGCTCGGAATGCTCATTAGCGGATGCTTGTACAATTTGGCCATTTCCGAGCAATAGCTCAAAACGACTGCAGCAGTCGTTAAATTGACCCTCTCGAAAGGAGCTGCTTTCAAGGGCGGCACCCATAATAGCGCCACCAACGGTGATCCCTTTAAATTCTGGAACGACAGATGGGATAAGACCTCTCGAAAGCGTCCATTGACTTAGTTGCTCCATCGTGACGCCGGCTTCGGCCCAGACGGAGTTGCCGTCCATGCCTAAAATACCCGTAAGTTGGCTTGTACTAACTTTTTGTCCCAGAGAGGATTGACGACGTGTGGCATGTGGATGTTTATTTTTGCCCCGGCACCATGTTACTGGAGCTTTGGCCTGCTGAAGTTGTTCGCTGATCTGGTGGACATCATGGCGATGCAGATCCCAAGACTTTGTAGGGGGTTTTGGAATCATCGACTCAGTACCTCTAGTAGATCCGCTTGTGTTTGTTGCAAATGGTCTTTTGAGCTTAATAAACAGTTTCCTAGATGACCATTTCGTGAGCTGGAGTCTTCTTCAATTTTTGCGTTTAGGACCTCTATCAGTAACGAAAACGCCACGTTACGGTTACGCGCAAAGTTAGTGACGATTTGATCGATGCTGACATGTTCCAAGTCGTCGGCCCAACAATCGTAATCGCAGACAAAACTGAGCGGGAGATAGCACATGCCTGCTTCGCGAGCGAGTGCATATTCTGGATAGGCCGTCATGCCAACAATGTCGTGGCCCAGGGCACGGTGCATATGGGATTCTGCGCGCGTTGAAAAGAACGGACCTTCGATGCAGACGTACGTTTTATCAAAATGGAATGTGGTGTCAAGTTTTTTGGCATGCGCGCGCAGCCATGCGATAGCTTGGGCCCACACGGGTTGAGACAAAGAAACATGGCCGACAATACCTTGACCACAAAAGGTGGCACCACGCAGACCTTGTGTACGATTCACAAATTGAGAGCATATGGCGACATCGCCAGGTTTAATTTTTTTTCGTAGGCTTCCAACCGCGGATAGCGTGAGTAGTTTGGTCACTCCGAGCATCTTCAAAGCATAGATATTGGCTCGGTAGTTCACTTCAGAAGGAGTTAGATCGTGGTGCGAGCCATGGCGTGGAATATAGAAACAGGTTTGATTACCAATTTTAGCTCGTTTGAATCCTAAAGAGGTTTTCCCGAATGGTGTGTCGGTGCATACAAGTTCTTCAACTTCAAAACCGGATAAACCCTCAAAACCTGTACCGCCAATTACTCCCCACACAACAATGCTCCTTGCAACGGATTTAGTGTTTTTAACACGCCTTCAGAAAGCATTTTTGTGTCGTATACGCCACTATCCAATACTAAGCTGGTGACTAAATGTGCTGGGGTGACATCAAATGACGGATTGTAGGCTGGTGCATGTGGTAAGCTCCAGCGCGATTCCCCAGAAAAGCCTTTGACGCCGCGCACTTCGTCTGCGCTACGCTGTTCGATAGGAATGTGTTCGCCAGAACTGCATGAAAAGTCAACTGTAGAAACCGGAGCGACGGAATGGAATGGTACTTCATGGTGGTGGCAAAGTACTGCTAGACCATAGGTGCCCACTTTGTTGGCAAAGTCTCCGTTCATAGCGATGCGGTCCGCTCCAACAAAGGCGCGTTTGGCTCTTCCGTCGCGCAGCACAAGAGCTGCCATATTGTCACAGATAAGCGTGTAAGGGATTTTTAGGCGATTTAATTCCCAACATGTTAGGCGCGCACCTTGCATTAGGGGGCGGGTTTCATCCACATACACATGTACATTTTTACCTTGCTCATGGGCGTAACGGATCGCGGCTAAAGCCGTTCCTATTCCTACTGTAGCAAGTCCGCCAGTATTGCAGTGAGTAATGAGGCCTTCGCCATCTTGAATGAGATCAGCACCATATCTAGCCATTGCTAAGCTACTTTGTATTTCGCTATCCAAAAGCCATTCTGCGGTTGCTTCCATGGCGGTTGGATCGCCAATTTTTTCCATAACGGCATCGACAGAGTACATGAGATTTATAGCTGTAGGCCGTGCATTTCGAAGGATCTGCGCGACATCCGTGATTTGTGTTGTAGTGGCCCCTCGGATGGCAAAAAGTGCCAAAGCAATAGCGGCACCGACACCAATGAGCGGTGCTCCACGAATGCTGAGTTGCTTAATTAGGCGTTCCATTTCATGTGGGTGATCGACAGTCCGCCACACTTCTTCATGCGGTAGGAGGCGTTGATCCAGAACTTCTAATCGCCGCGATGTATAACGTAGACCAAGGGAGTTAAATTCTTTCACAGAATGCGGTCTCCTATCCTTGTGCGTAACTCATGTAATGCATGCAGATCTGTTTTTGGAAGGGGTTTAATACCGCCTAACATTTGTGCATAGAGAAGTGTTTTGGCTGCGTGTTCTAGGCGTTCTACTCCCCAAAAAGCTTCCTGGATAGAGTTTCCCCAACACAAGCAACCATGGCGACTAAGAATATTCACCTTACTTGTGGTGATAAAAGGCTCCAACACGTCTCCTAACTCCACACTTCCAGGCAATCGGTAGGGAATTACGGGGACTTTTCCTACGGCTAGGATCAGCTCGGATAAGCTTTCGCAGGGCAGTTCTTTGAGATAGGGATGAGCGATTGTCCAAGCGGTTGTAGCAGGTGGATGCGCATGCACAACAGCGCGTGCGCTTGGGCAGTTGCGATATACAGCCAAGTGCATGGCTAATTCCGTGCTGGGAGTTCCTAAAATGGTTTCGCCTTTCAGATTCACAATCGCCAACATTTCTGACTCAAGAAAGCCTTTATGTTTTCCTGCAGGAGTAATTAACAGACTTTCGGTACCAATACGCATACTGACATTGCCATCACATGCGGCTAGAAGACCTTGGCTATACAGATGATGGCACACCACGATCATGTCACGGACTGATTGCTCGAGTTGCTCATCCTGAAAGCGAGTCATGGTTGTTACAAGCTCCCGAAAGGGTTGTGTCCAAAGGCTTGCCCACGAGCTTTTTGTGGCTGGGGTGGAGCATCGCGGCGTTTGGATGGCGCTCCGCCATCTTTTTTAGCTGTTAAGGATACGCGCTTGCGGGCTACATCGACTTCGACAACTTTTACTTTGATGCGATCACCGGCTTTAACAACCTCTGACGGGTCTTTGATGAAACGGTCGGAAAGTTGCGATACATGTACCAAGCCATCTTGATGCACACCAATGTCTACAAACGCGCCAAAGGCCGTGACATTAGTAACCACTCCTTCCAATTCCATGCCAACCTTGAGATCGCCTAACCCGCGTACGTCGTCACGGAATTTTGGTGGCTCAAAGCTCTGGCGTGGATCGCGTCCAGGCTTTCTAAGCTCGTCCAGAATATCGCGGAGAGTCGGTTCGCCAGCTTCGGGGCTAATGTAGCGATGAATATCAATGCGACTGATGAGATCGTTACGTCCGACGAGCTCTCCAAGTTCCACTCCGAGGTCTTTTGCCATCATTTCCACCAAAGAATAACGCTCTGGGTGCACTCCGGAAGCATCTAATGGATGTGAAGCACCACGAATGCGCAAAAACCCTGCCGCTTGTTCGTAGGTCTTGGGCCCTAACCCTGTTACCTTCGTCAGTTCGTTACGACTTGTGAATTGGCCATGGTCTTCTCTGTAAGACACGATCTTCTTAGCCACAGAAGGGCCAATTCCGGCGACATAGGATAGCAAGGGAGCACTTGCGGTGTTCAGTTCGACGCCTACGTGGTTTACGCAGCTCTCTACGACTTCGCTAAGCTTAGAATCCAATAAAGGTTGATAGACATCATGTTGATACTGTCCAACGCCGATGGCTTTAGGTTCCACTTTGACGAGCTCTGCCAACGGATCTTGAAAGCGTCGTGCGATGGAAATGGCTCCTCGAATGGTTAAATCTAATTCGGGAAACTCTTCGCGCGCGATATCAGATGCTGAATAGACGCTTGCACCGGCTTCGTTGACTTGCACAACGACAATATGTGTCTTACCGGCTTCTGCGAGGAGTTGACGTAGAAAGGATTCTGTCTCTCGTCCGGCAGTTCCATTACCGACTGCGATTGCCCAAGGCTTATAGCGCTCGATAAACTCCAAGAAAGTTGCCTTGGCACGGTTAATGGAGCTATCTCCCTGTGACAAGTAAAGAGTAATGGTGTCCAAAAACTTGCCGGTTTCCGCGATAGCCGCACATTTGCAGCCAGTGCGCAATCCTGGGTCTACTCCAATGACAGCTCGGCTACCAGCGGGTGCCGATAGCAATAAAGTTCGAAGGTTTTGGGCAAAGATGTCTACTGCAGCACGGTCAGACTGCATCTTGAGTTCTACATGAACATCCGTTTCCACGGCTGGTGCAACCAAGCGCTTAAAGCCGTCTTCCACAGCCAATCGTAGGTGTTCAGCGAAGGGCGATGCGGTTTTATGGCCAGACCGTCGCAATAGTTCCGAGATGACTGGAGCGCTTTCTAGGTCTAAGGACATGGACAGGACGCCATCTTTTTCTCCGCGGCGAATAGCGAGATAGCGGTGAGATGGAATCTTAGCGATAGGTTCCTTAAAATCGTAATAACGGTCAAATTTGGTGACTTGTTCGGCAAAATCATCGCGAACTTTAGAAGACAAAATGCCTTGGGTTGCATAGGCTTCACGGACAAGACTGCGCACTTCCAAGCGTTCGGAAATCATTTCTGCGACGATGTGGCGGGCACCTTCCAGGGCATCTTCTGCAGTGATAACACCTTTCTCGGCATTGATGAAGGGTGATGCAGCTTCGTGAGGGCTTCCTTGGGAAGATTGCTCTAAGATTGTGAGGGCGAGCGGTTCCAAGCCTTTTTCACGCGCGATCATCGCCTTGGTGCGGCGTTTCGGTTTGTAAGGGAGATACAAGTCCTCTAAGGAGTTTTTACAGGTGCAAGCCAGAATTTTTTTCGAGAGTTCTTCGGTGAGTTTGCCCTGGGATTCAATCGACTTGAGTATTGTTTGACGTCTGTCTTCAAGTTCAACGAGATATGCTTTGCGTTCTTGGATGGCTCTGATGGCAACCTCATCGAGATTTCCGGTAGCCTCTTTGCGGTAGCGAGCAATAAACGGCACTGTGTTGCCGGCGTCTAATAGCTCTACGACTGCCATTACTTGACGTAGAGGAATATTTACATCTTGAGCTAGTTTCAGCAAGAGAGCAGTAAGATCTTTTATCATTTGAAGCATCATCCGTGATTTAGGGAGAAGGGTAGCGTAAACTCACCACCTAAAAAACTCAAGCAGCAACATATTTAAGCAGGGGGACGCTAATTCTATAGGTGGCGGTGCAATGTCATCAAAATAAAAAGTTGTTAATGCCGCTTCGACGAAGCGGCGCTACAACGTGTAACAGAACATGTAGCCGAAGTGGCAGCCTTTGGAAACCCCTTTGGGTTTTCGAAAAAATGATGTCTAAGTCAGCCATTTACAACGCCGTAAGGGCCAACCTGTTCTAAGCAAACTTTGCTTGAATCGCTTCAAAGACCGCAGAAATCTTCTCAATCACGGCTACACATACGTCGTTTAGACGATTCCAAACAGGAACAATGGCATTTTCATGTACACGATTCATGCCTGCCGACAGATACTGCATCGCAGACTCGGCAACTTGCGCTACTTTAGACATGATATTGCTGTTTATCCACTCGACTGCGGTGAGCGCTGCGTGTCCTACTGAGGACGACATAGCTGAAACATATCCAGTTACTTGAATCCAAATCGGCTTAATTTTTTGTGCAATTTGAATAAGCCCAGCTACTGATGATTCTAACGTTTTTAACACAAATTCTGCAGTGGGAACGCCTACATTAATAACTGTCCATTCGATGGCCTTAGCCATGAAACGACTTAGCTCCTTCAGTGCAGCCTTGGCAATCTCAATCGGGGTTTTGAGTGCAGGAATAATCAAGTGTGTCATCAAATAGTAGATAGCATCCATAGCATGACACCATACTTTGTGCAGAGCCGCCCCAATTTCCACAGGCAGCTTCTTAATTAAAAAAGCTGTGTAGTTGGCCAAGACGGTAATGACTTCCCTATTTATCCACTCGGCGGCTGTGGCCAAGTGCTGACATAATGCTGGGACTACATTATTTATTACCCAACGCGGGCCCGCATACACTAACCCATACGCCGGAACCGCCACGGATAAAAATAGAGTCTCACCAGCCCAACATATCCATTGGCCCGCCGACAGTAGGGTTTGAGATGTAAATTTTAATTGTGTAGCAAGAAAGGTGTTGTTGATAACAACATTTTTTAACTCGAGACCAAGCTGTGTGAGGGCACAACCGCCAACATAAAGAGAGGCTGCAATTCCTAATCCAGCAACACCAATAGCAAATGTATTAATAGCAATGTCACGAAATTTGGTAGTAAGTGGAATTTCCTGGGGTCGTTTTGCCCACGGATTTATCCATTGATTTACCTTCGAAATAGCCTCCATAAGATCCCCCATTTTTTTGATAGATCATTGTAAGTTAGTGTGATGTAATAGTCTATCTTAAGGAATTCCTTAACTGATCATGGAAGCAGTTGGGGTTTTCGGTTGTGCTGTGGTAAGATAGCGCAACACAAACAAGTTGAGCCTATTTTATGACACATTTCCCTATTAGCGATTGGCAGCCACCTGAGGATCCCATTTTTGGCCTCAATACCGCCTTTAGAAATGACCCACGACCGAATAAAGTGAATTTGGGAGTAGGCGCCTATCGTACTTCGGAAGGTAACCCTTATATCCTTCCTAGTGTACGCGAAGCCGAACATCTTGTTTGGGAAAAGAAGCTCAATAAAGAATACCTTCCTATTGATGGAGATCCTGATTTTTGCTGCTTTGCAGCAGGTTTGGTCTTAGGGACTACTCACAAAGTGCCTTTATACGCCGCTCAAACCCTTGGTGGTACAGGTGCGCTTCGCATTGGCGGCGAATATTTGGCAATGAATGGCCCAAAAACCATTTTCCTGCCAAATCCTACGTGGCCTAACCATAAAGGCGTTTTTACGCGAGCCGGCCTTAAAGTCGAAACGTATCCCTATTTTGATAAAGCCCGACATATCATTGATTTCGATGGTTTTTGCGTAAGCCTGTCTTCAATGCCATCAGGGTCGATTGTTCTGCTTCATGCGTGCTGCCATAATCCCACAGGAACCGATTTGACCTCCGAGCAATGGCATCAAGTGAGTGAGCTCATTAGAAGACATAGTCTCATTCCCTTTTTTGACTTTGCGTACCAAGGTTTTGGAGAGGGGATAGAAGCGGATGCACAAGCCATTCGCTATTTCACGCAACAAGGTATAGAATGCCTCGTGGCATATTCTTTTGCAAAGAATTTTGGACTCTACAGTGAACGTGTAGGCTTGCTTCTGGTAGTTACTAAAGATCAGTCCGCCGCAGATTTAGTTGGCAGACAGATTAAAACGGTTATTCGCACAAACTATTCCAATCCCGCCAGTCATGGGGCCCGTATTGTATCAACGATCTTGCAGTCTTATGCCCTGAAGCAACAATGGGAACTGGAACTTGCTTCCATGCGCCAACGAGTGGGCGACATGCGAATAGCCCTTGTAGAAGGTGTAAAAGCGGATCCTATGCTTTTGAATCAAAGAGGTCTTTTCACCTTTGGCCTTCTTGATAGTGAACAAGTAGGTTATTTGCGCGATCAATTTGCGATTTATCTACCAGATGATGGTAGAATTAATGTTGCGGGATTGAATGCCAGCAATCTTAATTATGTCGTCGAAGCCATCATGGCGCTAGCTAAAACATAATCGATAAAAGTATGCAATCACAATTCTATCGTTCATACATCCTTGTAGCCATAGCCGCTGCTGTCATGTTAAGTCTTCCGCTTGCTTTTGCTGAACGTATTCGAGGATTTGCGGTGACTGCTCTTTGGCCTATGTGGAGTCGCGTGCAGTACTCCGCAATAAGCCAAAATGGACGTCACCAGGGAGACCTGCGCCGTCCGCTTACTCTGCAGGAACATGTTGAGTTTCTTGAGCTGCAGAATTTACAACTTCAGAATGAAGTGGTACGACTAACAGAACTCCTTACTGTTGAGCAAGGACTCTATGATCAGCTTTCTGATATTGAAACGGTGGAAGGACTGGACGAAATTCTAGCGCAGCGACGCAAAGATCGATTAAGGCTTTTAGAACTTAAGCTGCAATCGATTTCGGCAAGAGTGGTATTGCGATCAGCCACTTCATGGAACAGTTTCCTGTGGTTAGATGTCGGTGAGGCTGACAATCAAGAGCTTGGACGCAAAGTGATCGCCAAAAACAGCCCTGTATTGGTAGGCAGTTCGCTAGTAGGTGTTGTGGACGTGGTGAATTTGCATCAGACTCGCGTAAGATTAATTACCGATCCCGGCTTTAATCCCTCTGTACGGGCTGTGAGAGGGGATGCTCAAAGACAGGAACTTCTCGAGCATTTGGATATTGTAGCTGCCGGACTAGCTCATGATGAAGGCCTTTTTTACTCTTCGGAAGAACGAGGAGATTCCCTAAATTTGATGCTAGATTTGCGCGAACGACTTAAGTCTGATCCCACTTCTTGGCATTTGGCCAAAGGTGAGTTAAATGGGAGTAGCCTGCCACTTTGGCGCAGACGCGGCAATATCATACGAGGCGTAGGGTTTAACTATGATTTCGCTGATGACGAGGGTCCTTCTCGCGATCTAATTACCGGACGCGTCATAGGATGCGATAAAGAGGAAAAAGATGTTGTAATTCTACAAGTCGATGACCTTTTGATTACAACCGGGTTGGATGGAATCCTTATACCGGGATTACATGTTGCTCGCGTAACGAAGGTATATCCATTAGCTGAAGGCGACTATTTCTACGAGGTGGAGGCCCAGCCTACTGTAGGCAACCTTGACGCGATCTCCCTGGTGTCAGTCCTTCCCCCTTCACACTAACAAAATTAAGGCCTGCTGGCATCATCTACCCTAGGTTGATGCTCATGTTATTTCTAACCTTATTAGAATCAAAGAAGTAATGTTATATTTATATTTATTCAATAAATAATAAATTTTAACTATAATAATAGTGAGTGAGTTGTTAGGTGCGAATATTAACCTGGAGGCATGACATGGCAGACCAGGCGGCAAGGCAGAGGCGCAAAAAAGCTGATAAAGCGGTGGATACCGAAAGCTTTGAAAACTCAGAACTTGTGAACGACATTGCTGAAGGAATCGTTGATCACTTTATGGATGGTGTGAAGCCTCCTGCTCTCGAATCTATCGATCAACAACGACAAAGACGAAAACTTCAAGTTGTGGAAGAACTTGACGATTTTCGGGCAAGTTTCACTCGTGGTTATGCAGTCATTCTATCGGAATTAGCAAGAAATGCCCAAGTTTCGGAAGAGAAATCCGAATAATAAGGAGTCAAAGGTTATGAGACCGATCACCGACTACCTGATATCAGACGACAAGCGAAAAGAGATCGAAGACGGCGATAAGATGCTGGAATATCTGTCTCACCATCAAACGCTGCAGGCAGTTTTGGGTTTTGCAGATGACATACTTCTCGATATGTATGAGGTAGCGTTTGGACTCTTCGAGCAAAAAAGATACAGTGAATGTATAGATGCGTTTATTTTTTTAACGACCATTAATCCAAACGTTGCATCATTTTGGCTGGGACTAGGAAGTGCTCTGCAAATGGATGCAAGGTTAGACGAAGCGCTTGCCGCCTACGAAATCGCGATCACAAAAGATCCTGTGCGTATGGATGGCTATCTATATGCAGCACGCTGTTGTATGCAGTTAAAGGATTTTGAAGAGGGAATTCGTATATGCGATGTGGCGCTAGAGCTTGCCAAGGAACATCCTGAGAACGAGCAACTGGCTAAACTTATTAAAGACATCCGGAAGATGAAGCGTCATATTGGTGAATTAAAACGGAAGCACGGCAAATAGGCCGAAGTGGCAGCCTTCATATCCCTTTTAAAAAGGATTGTAGGGTGGCTATTTTGCTTTTATGCTGATATTGAATCGAGAGGTACAGCATGGAAAATACAGATTTGAATCGTGTTTCGCAGACGAATTCAAATGGCATAAATCATGTGCCAGAGGGTGATGCAAATTCGTTTGACCCTCTCAATAAAGCTCCTCAACCGCCGACGCTACAAGATGTTAAAAACATGGCCTCCGCGGAATTTACCAGTTTAAAGGAAGCAGCCTCAGGCCTATTAAAGACTATTCCAAAGGGTCTTGTTGCCTATGTAGGCGCCCCACCACCAACTGGAAAGAATCCGGGGGCTTGGGGAAAGTTATTGGGCAAGGCAATGGGCAAAGCAATTTCTGATGCCGGAAAGGGCACGCTTGCCATTGGTAAATCTGCAGTAGGAACGACAGGACGTGCAGGTTCTTTTGTCGTTAAGGAAGCTAGAGATTACGCATGGGTGGGAAAAACCCTCGCTGTGAATGAGGGTAAAACAATGAGTAAAAAAGCTAAGAAGGAGGCGATGCTAGGTATTGGTAAGGGTCTCCAATTGGCAGCGAAGAATCTTTACAAACTTTCTGATTGGGTGCGTCCCGAAAACAAGGAATCACTTTCACCGATGCCTCCAGGGCTAGCAGGCAAGCCCCTGCCGCGACCTCCTCAGAGGAATGATGATGCAGAACTTTCACCGATGAATCATATTGCTCCTGTTCCGGGTTATACTCCACCCCCAATACCTTCAGAAACCGCTCCACCATCACAAGTGGTAATCCCAACGCCTCCGCCAACATAGAGCCTCTATTATGGCTAGAACTGGCAAACACAAAAAGGAGGACAGACCCTCTTCCGTCCAGGACTTAGGGGGTGGAACGGTGATCCGGGTAGCTCAGATCTACTTTCGGCAATTCGCAAGGGGGGAGACGACGGGTTGAGTTTAGGCGCGATGTAGGTAGTAAGTTGGGTTTAAAGGCGCTTCTGATGAATGAGCTGATACAAGCCGTCGCCTGTATCGGTTCTATAGCCGACGTCACGGAGCCATGCGGAGATCGTGTTAGACCATTTTTCGCAGCTACTACGGGTCATAAACAGATCTAGGGGGATTTCAAATCCCACACCCTTGTCGTAGTAGGTGCTTCCGTTGATTTTATCGTGTCCGTCAGTGTAAGTAAACCAGGCAAATAGACGTAATCCGCTCTCGTAGTTACGTCCTACTAGGATACGCCCTCCCTGATCACCAGCTAGGAAGCGTCCTAAGCTAAGTCTGAAGTCGAGATTAACCTCACACCAATCATAGTAGCAGTCTAGAAAGTACTGCTTTCCATCAAAAGGAATATATGTGGGAATACGTCCGTCGAGTTTACGAATGGTACTACTAAAACCCAAGCCTTTAAAGTTACGCTTATATAGCTGAGCATATTCAAAGCCTATGGCCCAAGGGCTACCTACTGGGTAATAAAGGAATTCCCCGACTACGCCACCGTAGAATTGACTAAAGTATCCGCCGCCGCAGCGACTATACCATCCGCAGCCAAGATTCCAGTTCTTTTGCAGTAAAAATTCGTCGATAGTGATTTCACGATTAGCGTAGTAGCTTAAAATATCGGTATGGACGTTGGGCAGCTGCGAGGGATTGAGTAAATCCTGAGTACTTTTAGGCAAACTAGATTTTGCAATGTAGCCTAAATTGAAACGATAGAAGAGCTGATCGGCGATAAAACCGTCGGACCCCACTGACACACCAACGCCGTACTTGAATTTGCCTTGACTACTACCAAAGAGGTATAGTGTCTTGGGCTTTATCCAAAGGTTGTACCATGGGTGTGCTGTCTTATATAAAACGTCATAGTTTTCACAGCAGGGTGTGGAGGCTTCAAGGTCCGGTGAAAGGATTTTTAGTTCATAGCGGCAAATGTCTTTGCAGCGTGCCATATCCAGCACTTCCTGACGGAAGCGATATTCTTGAATAGGCATTCCCTCTGTTTCAACAGTGATGACAACGACATCGATATCATGAGGTGTGAGTGCTAGAACGAGCTCTTGGAGGCGCTCGTACATGTCGCATTCATACATCCATCGACATGATGAAACCCATAGTCGCAGTTCTTTTTCGCCGCAGGCATTGTCGTAAAGACCTATTTCCCAAACTTCTATGCCTTGGTGACGGAAGGTATAGACGATGTCCTGGGCTAGTACAGAGGGCGTTCGCAAGCATCCTAATGGTTGAATATTCACCGGAGATGTGTAAGGCAATGGATCATCTAGAAGGGGGACTACTCTTAGTGGAGCTCCCAAATCAACACTTGCCGATATGGACCACGCGATGTCTTGTCCTTTGAGACTGCTTATGTTGAAATCGATCATGTCCCAAAGACGATATTTGATCCCATAATTCACGCGGCTTTTAAAAGTGCGTCCTAAGGGATGCCTCTCGACCTCGGGGTTTTCATAGTGTGTTGCATCGTATTCTGCACATAGAGCTAGTGGTTTGAGCCAAGGCATGCACCAACGGCGAAAAGGCATCCACATTGTACCGCCAAACCATCCATTGATGCGCTTTGATCCGTAGCCGACGCTTGCTTCAAGATCGAAACAGGGCCATACTTGCGTGGCTACAATGTATGTGCTGTTGAAGCCTTGAGTTCCTATAAAGTCGTCGCAACCAATGGCGATACCTGGCAACAGGTAATCACTGTCTTCAGGAAGAGCTAGGGCAAATTTGATGCTTAATCCGCGGTCAGAAAAGTCTCCAAATCCATACGGACTTAGTATGGGATCGTCTACTCCGCGATAAATGCGGTAGTTCAAAGCGGTTTCAAGATGCGAAAAGGGCTGACTTACCAAATTGATGTTATAGTAAGGGGAAGCTGAGGCAAAGCCAACTCTAAGGCACCCCTCTCCTGCTACACGCGCGGAAGGCATGATAAAATAGCCGCCTTGTAGTGTGTAGCTGTACATCACTGGCATACGATCGTGCAGTTTTTGATTTACGCAGTCGACAATTGTAAGGTCTCTCTCGAGCGCAGCACCAGGATCCACGACATATAAGTCGTCGCAGATGCATTGCTGCGCTGAAAGCTCTGCCCCGCAGAGAAGCAAAAGGGAAGTAAGTAGGCTACGAAACCGCTTCATTAATCCGAATCTTGTGAACTGACGACCACCAACGGTAACAGACCAGCGATTTCTAGTGCAGCACTTCCTGACGATAGCTGTTCAATCCGTGTTTTATAATATCCATGATTTCCATCTTGCAAGGACAGACGAAGGTGGGAAGTGCAAAATCTTCGCTGTCTACTTCCAAAAGACCCATTTGATCCGCAAGTTCATAGTCTTCAGCCATTACAGCCTTACATAGAAGCATTGTGGAGATCCGTAATGGCATCACTTTGTCATAAGGCGTGTTGGTAACAAAAGGACGGTGCTCGCCATGTTGGCTAGTGGTGAAATTATAGAGGCGCGTAGAAGGTAAATGGCCCGAAATATAGCAGCCACTGGCTGTGTATTTGTCGAGACCGGGTCGGAAGAAATGTAGAAACTCTCGCGACGTGGCTTCGGGAATAACTGTAAGGGTGGTATGATGGAATCCCAAATATTCTTCGGAATCTACTTTTGTTCCGGTGAGCGGATCTCCAGATACATACCGATAGTAGCCACGAGATACTCGGTTAGCCAGCAGCGCGAAGATGGGATGTCCAATACGGGCTTTAACATAACCTGCCCGGCTCTCAATAACTCCTGGACCTGCAATACTGACGACACGTTCTAAGTAGAGTTTACCGGTTAAAAGATAGTGCCCGATGGCGACAACATCTAGCGCCGTGACAGTCCATATTACTTGATCGGGGCTAGTAATCGGGTCTATATATTGGATGTGAACGGAATGGTTCGCAATGGGGTGAGGACCTTCAGCAGTATGGTGTTGTACGTGTGTGGCCTCTAAAAAGGCCTTGCAGGTCGTATCTTTGTGGTAGACAAGGTGCACCGGTCCATCTGACAGTTTTGTAAGCGCTTGTAGACCTGCGGCAAACTCATTTTCATGTCCAACAACTTGCAGTTCTGCAGGTGGAACAAAGGGGGCTGACTCAAGAGCTTTTACGAAAATGCTGCGAGGCTTTTTTTTTGGATCCGCCAAAGTGTTAAAAGGTCTTTGGCGAATATTACAAAATAGCCCTCCAGCAAGGAGTGATGTAATGAGCTCCTCTCTATTTAGGGCTGCGATCACATGGGGAGTTGCTTCAACATATTCGTCATTGTTGTTCATTTCGATCGAAATATCTGTGGGATGGCGCTTATGACCGCGCAAGACGTCGATGACCTTGCCGGAGGCCGGAGAAACAAACACTCTTTCGGGGCAATCTTTATCCAGCGCTAACGGTTGCCCAATGCGAACGACGTCGTCAGCTTTCACCAAGAGCTTAAATTTGGTGGTATCAAATGGACGCAGGTTTAGGGATACTTTTTGAGGTCTTGGAAGTGTTTCCACCGGTCCCGAGGGCTGCCCCTTAATAGGAATATCTAGACCCTTGGTTATCTTAATATGCGCCATCTAACACCTCGTATTAAAGGTAGGAACGTTATGCAAAAATATACTTTTGCGCAAGTCCCAAGGAAAATCTTAAAAAATCATCTTACATTGCAGGCCAACTCGCTTTGCAGACACGCTTAGGGAATTGTTCTTCTTCCCTTATCTTTATTACAGCTTAATGGCATATCGTTATGATCCATGGTATGGATGGGGTGAGTATAATTAGGGGATTTCTACCGGCGATGCCTTGGTTGGGCGCGCGTTCGCATGCCTCTCTTCGCAAACAAGATCTTCACATTATTAAGGTGGCTGGTAGCGCTTTTATGCAATTGGCTGCAGCGCTAGCGGTAAACGTTGTCATTATGACGTACGTTGCCGCCCCTCCTAGCATGGCATTGATTAGTCTTGTGTTAGCAGGATTTCTCGCAGAGTTAGTGTTCAAAGCGGGTTGTTATGCGGCCGGACGTTTGAATTGGATTACTTTAGATAAAGAAGCTAGTCAGTACTCCGACCAATGCTGCTATTTCTCTCAGCTCTCATTAGTGAATTGCTTGGGAAATGCAGGTCCAATTATTGCGCTGCATGAGGTAGGACATTATTTGGCTGCACTTGCATGCTATCGGGGAGCAAACCCTAGTATTTCGGTTACTCCTTTTCGGGGAGGACTGACACTTCTTGCAGGCACGGGTGAGTATACCTTTATTGGAAAGCTGCTAGGCTGCCAAGGTTCTGCAGCCTTAGTAGCGGGCGGGGGAGTGATAGCCTCTACCATCGTTGCAATGAGTGGTCTGGCAATGTCTTATTTTCTTAAAGATTCTCACCCAAACCTTAGTCGGACCCTTGAAATGGGGTCAATTGTTCAACTAGTCACAGATGTATTGCATGGAGTGGGTGAGATTTTCGAATCACGAGACGGCGATTTTTCCCGTATTTACCGATATGCGGGATTGCCCCCCTGGATAACTATAGCAATCATGTTAATACTGCCCATTGCTGAGAAATTAATCCTTGGATGCCGAGCGTTTAAGAAGGGCTAGAACACCCACTGCCGCTACCGCTCCGAGGACTAGAGTGGGCACACTGATTAGTAACGCTAGGACTGCCCCAGCGCAAACCATTGACTTAGCTATTCCTTCTTTCTCTAAGAAGCTTCTAAAGTCTTTTACTCGGTTCAACATTTCGTCGCTAAAATAGACACCAAATACGATTCCGACGAGAGCGCCGCCATATAGAGGAAGCCAGGGTAATAACAGCAAGCCTAGAACTAGCACAACATAAGCCACTGTATCGCGTTGAACGTTACGTGCAAGTGTATAAGCATGTCGGGCCATTTCTTTGGCATGAACGCCTATGTCAGTATCTTTTTTAGATTCATTCTGTTGGTAAGATTCTTTATTTTCGCTATCGGAAGCCTTTTTTGGCATAGCATTTCTCCTTATTTCCTTTAATAAGAATTATACAAAACAAATTAATGTTGTACAACTCTATAATTATTATTTAAAATTCTTAAAAAAAGATGAAAGCATTCGGAATATATTTTGCTTTAGTCAATATTGAGCTTAGGTAACCAGGAGGGGTCCATTGAAGTGGTGTGAGATCAAAGAGCTTCAGCATAAGTACAATATGCTTAAACAACTCCTGGAGGAGGGGCGGAATTTACTTGCTACGCGGGATCCTATCCTCCACATGGTCGCACCACCAGTCAGCACGTATTGGAAGGCACTCGATGCTGAAATTTCTGATATGGAACTGGATGAAGTTAAAGTATTTGTGAGTACAGAAATTGCGAAAGCTCTGGCAGGTTTTGGTCCTGAGCATCCCATAAAACAAGAATTGCAAGCGGGATATCGCAAGGAAATACCGAGTATTATCGATAGAACAGTACAACGCTTGGACCAATCATTTGAAGATCTTTTAGATTATCTAGCGCAGGAACGGCATCGACTCGCCTTGCAATACTGCCATCATCCTGTAGATCGTTTTGGCGCGCCCCGCACGGATGAGACACGACTTTTTAGAACAGCTTTTACACGTATCGGACGCTATCGCAAGTACTATGAACGCGTGATGGCTATGGTGCCTAACTCTTCGAAGGACTTTCGGCCTCCGGCTACCTTTGATATCAATATAGGCCTTGAATGGATTCCCAAATTGGATGGCGTCACGATTTGGAAGGAAATAAAAGGTCAGAGAATTCCGCTTACGACAATTCTGGTGTGTGCAGAGTTTCAGTCTGATGAGATGCTGCAATGGATGTTTGGCGATCGCGATACTCCATATCCATCTGCGGCGATGATTCATACAGATGTGCAGTACATTCCCTTGCTGAAAGATGTGTGTAGAGAGCTATTTGAAAAAGCGCGAGAAAATCCTACGGAGATTGAAACCATAGCCGCTTTGCAGTGGTATCTTGCGCATGCCATGTTGCAGCATCGGGGAAGTGCGTCTATCGCAGAGTGGCTTGTCGAAGCTTTATTTGCTAGCGGGGGATTGAAGGCAACTTATACCAGTCAACCGGATTTAGAGGCCCTTTTAACGCATACTCCTGCTGAATTTGCTAGTAATTACCGCAACATCTATCAAATCGAGAAGCACCCCGGTCCGCACTAATCATTCCAATAACACCCTAAGGGAACCCATGGTAAGTGGTCCTTTATGTCCTTTCTCCTAAGTCCTTTATGTCCTTTATGTCCTTTTCGTCCCTTGTCCTTTTGGTCCTTTATTGTAGGTAACATTGTGCCGAACTAAGTGAATGTGAAAGGACCAAAAGGACAAGGGACGAAAAGGACAAGGGACGAAAAGGACATAAAGGACATAAAGGACTTAGGAGATATAGTTGCCCCCATTGTCTAGACAATTTTCAGTCCTACTTATG
>CAYTFC010000003.1:0-71399 GCA_964436955.1 uncultured bacterium
ATCAGCTCGGACAAACTGGGGTGTCCAGTTTTTGGGGGCAACTATAAGAAAGGACATAAAGGACAATAAATACCAAAATTTGTCTATTTGACGCAGATAATTTTCTTTATTTTTGATGACAGTGGCCAGCCTATTCAAAATAGGCAGACTTTAGGCCCACCCAACCTAGAGGATGAAAGATTATCCCTTTTAGCTGTGGATGAATAAGACTGTTGTTTACCCGCGTATAGACGGGGATATGAGGCATCTCTTCCAGCATAATTGCTTCTGCGTTTCGGAGATGTCTATCACGTTCTGCTGGGTCGAGACTAACTTCAGCGGCTTCTAAAATTCTCACGAATTCTGGATGTACCCAGCCGGAAAAATTGCGACCATCCCTTTCTCTAAAACGAAGTAGAACTGCGAAAGGATCGTTATAGGCAGGTATGGTACTTACCTTAGTGATCGCGAAGTCGTGTGACCTTGCCTTGGTAAGAAAAAAGCTCCATTCAAATACATTGAGCTGAACGTTCAGACCTAAAGCAATGCGCCATTGCTGCTGGATTGCCTGAAGTAATTGATGGTCCCCAATTGACTGTGGGTGCGTAATGAATAATGGTCCCAAACCTTCTCTGGTGGTTCCTAACTCTTCCAAAGCTTCGTTTAACAGCTGTTGAGCCATCGCAATGTCGCCATCCTTGAATCCTTCTCCTTCTATACGCGTTAATGGGGGCGCTAGAGGTGTCGTAGCCACTAGTTCGCCTCCCTTAGTCACGTGACGAACTAATTCATCACGATTAATGGCGTAAGCTAACGCTCGACGTAATTTAGAGTTATGGAAGGGCCACCTTTCGATATTGAAAACGATGCTGTAATTGCTCGCCATGGGATGAATTTTAAGAGCGCCTGTAGCGCGCAGACTAGATATGGCGTCAAAAGGAAGTGGCGACGATAGCGGTGAACCTGCCCAGTCAATTTCTCCCTTTTCAAACATGCCTAAGGTCGTATGACTGTCGTTAACCATCGACATCGTGATTCTGTTGAGTTTTACTGCTTCTTTATCCCAATAGAGATCATTACGTTTTACCTCGATTTTATTATCATGATCCCAACGGTCCAGCACAAAAGGACCGTTTGAAATGAAGTTAGGTCCCGCTTCATTAGCCCAATTAGGATTTTCAGTAGTGCTTCTATGCACAGGGTAGAAGGGACTAAGTTGAACCAGTTCGAGGAAATAAGGTGCCGGATTCTCTAACTCGACTACCAAGGTGAAATCATCAATAACTCGAATTCCTACCTCACTTAATGACACCTTGTTCTGCTTGGCTGCTCCAGCATTTTTAATGATGTAGAAAAAATCGGTCAAAAGTCCAGGATGTGCAGGGGCTAGTTGACGTTTCCATGCATATTCAAAGTCATAGGCGGTTACGAGATCACCATTCGACCATCTGGTTGATCGTAGATGGAAGGTATATGTTTTACCATCTGCTGAAACATCAATGTGTTCGGCAACAGCTGGACAAGGAATACTATCTTCCCCTAAGCAGGTTAGGCCATCGAATAGCAAGTTTGTTACGTTTAATGCAGTAATGTCGTGAACGATACCGGGATCGAGTGCTGATGGCTCAGTACTTATATTTAGCGAAAGTACTTGTTGCTGTTGCCTTGCTTGTGAAGATGATTTATTGCATGACAGCGTCAACGCCATGCACAAACAGAAAGCGATAATCGGTCTAATACTCATCTAACGCTAATCAAAATAGGCTCTTTTGAAATTGATCCATCCGACAGGTGTGAAGTGCACTCCCTTTAAATTCGGGTGCTTTAGGCAGTTGCTTGAGAGCGTATACAAAGGGATAAATGGCATTTCTTCCAGAATTACTTTTTCGGCATTTCGCAAATGCTCGTCGCGATGTACAGTATTCTGTGTGACTTCAGAAGCATTAATAAAAGCGACGAAGCGCGGATCAGCCCATCCTGTGATATTACGTCCGTCTTTCTCTTTCAAACGATGCAAAATGGAATAGGGATCGCTATATCCAGGAAGTAGCGCTATCTTTAACATCCCAAAATCACCCTGCTGTGTCTTATCTAGAAAAACTTTCCACTCATAAGCTTTGAGTTCTATCTGAATTCCCAGAGCAGCCAGCCATTGCTGCTGTATAGCTTGAATTAATTGATGATCGCCAAATGAAGGAGAATAGGTGAAGGCAAGCTCTCCCAAGCTTTCTCTAGTCATGCCCAATTCAACAAGAGCTTCGTTAAAGAGTCTCTGAGCAGTAATGATGTCTGCATCCTGAAACCCAGGTCCTTCAATTCGTGTCAAAGGATATGCTAGAGGTGTTGTTGCGGGAATTTCACCGCCTTGAGTGACATTACGGACAATCTCATCACGATTAATCGCGTAAGCGAGAGCCTCCCGAAGTTTGACATTGTGGAACGGGGGTTTTTCAGTGTTGAATACAATATAGGCATTGGATGCCAGTGGATTGGCCTCTAGACGTCCTTCAGCACGCAATGCAGCCATTGCATCAAACGGAAGAGGCCCCGAGATGGGCATTCCAGCCCAATCGATCTCACCCTTTTCAAACATGCTGAGTTCGGTATGACTATCTTCAACCATAGCCATAGATATTTTGGAGAGCTTGACAGTTTCCTTATCCCAATAGAAAGGATTGCGAATCACTTCCAGTTGACTGTGATGCGCCCAGCTATCTAACTTAAATGGTCCGTTTGAAATATATGCTGAACTGGCTTCAAATGCCCAATTGGGATTGTTTTCAGCTGTGGCTTTATGTACCGGAAAGAATGGACCAAGTTGCGTTAGTTCTAAGAAAAAGGGAGCAGGATTTTCTAGATCTACGATTAAGGTGGAGTCATCAACTGCGTAAATCCCTATCTCATCTAATGGGACTTTGCCTTGCTTAGCCTCTCTCGCATTTTTGATAACGTAAAGGTAGTCGCAAACTTGGCTGGGATGAGCGGGCTGCAGATGGAGTTTCCACCCATACTCAAAATCAGCGGCCGTTACCGGATCACCATTAGACCACTTTGCCTGACGTAAGTGGAATGTATATCTTTTGCCATCTGGCGAAATTTCTATACGTTTTGCTGCTGCGGGCTGTGGAATGTTATTTTCATCCATGCGTGTCATTCCCTCAAAGAGCATATCGAGGATGATCATGGAAGTCACATCGCCGGCCAAGCCAGGATCCAGCGTGGGTGGTTCCTGCCCTAGATTTAGCGAAAGAATTTGAAGCTGATGACGTTTGCCTTCTGATTGGGTATCACCGCAACCTATTAGAGCCAAACAAATAGTAAGCAAAACAAAGTGCATAAATTTCTTCATAACAACAATTCTATCTTTTCGCTGAGTGCGTTTAAAAATAAAAACATAGCTTATTGGGGAAAGAGATCTACTTCTAGCGAGCTTACCGTTAACACTGGTCTGTAAGGCAGTTTTGCGCTGATAGGGCCTAAGCTCACACTATTAGTACCCTTATGATGCACAACTTGCCATGAATTTTCCTGGCACGGACAGCGATAGTTCATCTGCAGGTCGTATTCTGAGGTTCTCAACCAAATCCTGCCTTCCAAAGGATTGCGGAAGGGATAAAATGTGTAATTACAGTTTCTATCTAAGTCTAGGCTTAGATTGCGATTGGCGTCGTATGTCCAGGAAGACGGCACAGTTTTAGGCTCTTTGTTCTCAAGGTAGTAGTCTTTAACATCACTGATAACAGTGCCACGACCTTCGGGTAATCGAAAATGGTAATCCAGACCTACTACAGAGTCACTTTCACTAACTACGCTGTAGATTATTTTTAGGCCGGAGGAGGTCAAATTAGCCTTAAAAGACAAAGTGAATACCTGTCCCTCAAGTTTGGCTAAGGGTTGACCCATCCACTCTTGCTTACCGTTTAAACTAGCCTTGATGGTGTTTTCTGTATTCTCCACTTGCCAAGGGGCGTAGCGTCCAATGCCTTGAAAAAAGGGGTCAGATTGATTGGTGGTGTTTGGGATATCAGGGAATGATGGAATAATTCCATTTATGCGGTTTCCATAATGTGGGCCGATTAACGCTCCCTGAGACTGCTCAATAAACTCGATATCGCCTTTTTTGAAGCTAACGAGATTGAGGCCCTCTGTAACTGAAAACGTAGCTTCAAGGGCCGAGCCATCGCTAGTTTGATTGTGCAGTACGATTTTTTCCATGAAGCATTCCTTACTAAGAACGGCCTGCGCCTATGGAATACCCTAGCCATACCAAGTAGGTGAATACTCCCAAAAGAACGACCGCTGAAAGGCATTCTTTGATGGGAAATGATTTTTGTAAAGTAGAACGCTGCGGTTGGCGAGGATCGTAGAAGGCTACCCAACTTAATTTACGCAAACTTTGGATATTATCCTCGGTTGCTGAAGGATTGCGAGAGCCTTCGTCATAAAGGAGGGTTTCTCCAGTATATATTCGTCCGCCGATCTTATAGTGATAACCAACCAACGGCACAAAGACGTCACCCGGCATTTCTTCAACGCTCCACTGACTATCGACTAATGGCGTGGTGGCAGACATAGCGCGGTAATGCTGCACGGCCAATATGCCCGAAACACTGTACCACAGAGTGCAAATACCGATAATTCCTAGAAATACTAACCACAGTCTATTCTTGTGCATAGGGGGTTCCTTTTCGGGGAATACTGCGCGGCACGTTCACAAGTTTATAAAATTCTGGGGGGGGAGCTGATGTAAAAGACATCATTTTTCCAGTGATCGGATGCTTAAATGCCAGTAAATGTGCGTGTAAACACAGGCGTTTAACTGGACTGCCAGTCGCCCCATACTTTATGTCGCCGACGATGGGGTGCCCAGCTTCCTGACAGTGAATGCGTATCTGATTTTTTTTGCCGGTTTCCAACGTGAGTTCCAGCCACGTACTCTTGCGGGATACGCCTTTTACTTCGTAGTGAGTAATGGCTTTTTGGCCTCTGGTAGGGTCTTGACTGCTATGCACGCGATAGTTGGCATCTTCCCAAAGGTAGCTTTGCCAGCTGCCGGAACCTTCGTCTAAATGTCCTTCAACAATGGCGGCGTAGGAACGCTGTAGATCGTGCTTGCGAAAGATGTCCTTAAGACCGTCAAAAGCTTCCTCTGAAAGAGCGAAAAGCATCACGCCAGAGGTATCTTGATCCAAGCGATGTACCACCATCACCCGTGTGGGAAAATAGTGTTCCTTAAGAAATCCATGCACCGTTTTGTCAGTTTCATACGCCGTAGATACACTTAAGAGACCGCGCGGTTTATCGACCACAACAAAGTGGCGATCTTCATACAAAATGCGTAGATGTTGTGGCAAGGCCTTGCTTTTGGGCTGTAGAAAGACGCGCTGTCCGGGTTTTACATTAACATCGGCGCGTTTTACAGGTTTGCCATCAATGGTAACGCGTCCCACCTTAACCCAATTTCGCTGTGAGTTTTTTGAACTCCCAGGAGCGAGCTTGCTGAGGCAGTCGAGTAACGATAAATTTTCTGTTGTTTGGTATTCCATTCGCAACATTATATCAAAGCGTCGGGTAGGTAGCAATCACGCGTTTGACTAAATATCTCTCTATCGCTATAATCCCCCTTACTTAATTGTACTGAGAAGCACGAAACTAAGAGGAAACTCATGGCCCAAGAAGCCGACGAAGAAAAAAAAGTTAAGCGCCCAACTCCTTTGAAGCGCGATGATCAAAGCAAGCGTAGAAACTTGCGTAATCGCGTATACAAGTCCAAAGTTAAGACAGCTGTTCGTCATTACGACGAAGCCCTGCAAGCTGGGGACACTGCTGTTTTGAAAGAGCGCCTCAATGAGGTTTATAGCTTGATGGATAAAGGCGTGAAAAAGGGTATTCTGAAAGCTAACGCCGCAAGCCGCAGCAAATCCAGACTTACTCAGCGCGCTGCAGCGAAATAAATTCTGTTTTTAGATAGAAGCGACGACCGCTAACTTAGCATCGTCGCTATCTCTTTTCCTAACGAACTTCGTCGACATCGGCGGTGTTATATTCGATTCCACCAAAATTTTTCGCAGCTACATTGTAGGAAGCCGCAACTAACGCGCTGAATACATAGCACACGATCCAATAGGCAAATGGCACAAGCACTAAGGCTAAGTATTGCAGGTTGCGAGTTAGCAAAAATGCTAAAATTGCCAACGGCATAAAGATAAGTGCCGCTAGTAAAAATTGAAACACTCCAAATACTTTGCTCGACTGATGTACAGAAATTTGCGTGATTTGTTTCTTCATGATCCCTCCTAGGAGCCTGACGTTTTTAAATTCGGAGCTTAGCACGCAGCTCATTTGTCACAAATAAAATATTTAATAACGATCAAGAAAAATTAACTTAAGGGTAATGGCATAGTGGGGACCTGATAACGGTATCGCCGTTTCCCTTTCTTAATGCCATTTTTATCAGCAGGGTGTTATAATATTACCTCAAATACTTAACGAGGTAGAATATCATGCAGGGCTTTGTAGCCTGCTTGCTGGCAATCACATTCTCTTTTGCTCACATTTGGGCAGATGAACCACCTATTCCTTGCATCACAGTTGAAGTGCCGATGCGTGATGGGACGACATTGCCTACAGACATCTATCTTCCCAATGCAGAGGCCAAGGGGCTTCCCTGCGTATTGATACGCGCACCTAACGGTCGCAAATCGCATTACAAATCTTTTGCACCCTTAGCGATAGAAGGATATGCCGTAGCCATTCAGGATACGCGTAGTCATGTGGATAGTGAAGGCAAGACAATGCCCTATCTCAGCGATGGATGGGGTGCATTACAAGATGGCTATGATACAGTACAATGGCTTGCTACCAGTCTCTATACCAATGGCAAGGTGGGTACTGCTGGAATTTCGGCCCAAGGAATCACACAACTACTTCTCGCACCTTCTTGTCCGCCCAATCTCATTTGCCAGCATATTGGAGTTGCTGCAGCAAGTATATATGATCAGGGCATGTTTCCGGGTGGTCAATTATTGAAGCATCAAGTAGAAGGCTGGCTTGGACAGTACGCTCCGCACCCTTCGGTCCTACAGATGGTCACGCGACAGATATTCTATAACGATTTTTGGGCCCAATTTGACACATCGAGTGTTGCGAGTCGTGTGCAGGTTCCTGGTCTCCACCATGGAGGATGGTACGATACGTTTTGTCAGGGCACCATTGATTCTTTCTGCTCGCGGCAACATAAAGGCGCGGATGGTGCGCGTGGCCAGCAAAAAATGGTGATCGGCCCTTGGACCCACTGGTGGCACCAGTCAGTAGCCTTAGGGGATTATACGATTCCTGAAGCCGGACGCCAAGCCCCCGTAGACTTTTCCTTAAAGCGCTGGTTTGATCACTACCTTAAAGGAATAGATAACGGCATCGATAGAATACCCGCCATTACCTATTACGTCATGGGGCCATTTGATGGATCGTCCTCTAGTGGCAACGTATGGCGCAGCACCGATCAATGGCCGCCTGCCTCTACAGCGACTGATTTTTTTCTCACTCCTGACAGAAAACTGAGTACTAACCTACCAGCATCTGGACGTCTTTCGTTTCGTTATGATCCCTCAGACCCAAGCCCAACTTTAGGCGGACGCAATTTATTGTTGAAGGCCGGACCTGTCGATCAACGCCCCATTGAAGAGCGCTCAGATATACTTATTTTCACGACGGATGTGTTAGAAGAAGACGTAGAAGTAACAGGACGTATTCTAGCTAAGATGCTCTTCGCCTCAGATCAGCCAGATACCGATATTGTCGTGCGCTTAACGGATGTTTATCCTGATGGACGGAGCGTGCTTATTGCGGATGGAGTTAGGCGTTTAGCAGATGTTGTGCCTAGATATCTATCCTTGGGCAAGGCAGCTGGACCAAGAGTTGTTGAAGTTGATCTGTGGTCCACAAGTATTGTATTTGCTAAGGGACACCGCATTCGCGTTTCCGTGGCTAGTTCCAACTTTCCGCGCTATGCCAAGAATCTCAATGGAGGCAAGGAGAACGAACCCCCAAGGATCGCAATGAACACCCTGTACACTGGTCATAAGCATGGATCTCGTATCATATTGCCTATAATCTCAAGAGAGAAAACTCAATGAAAATCATCATTTTAGCCGCTGGAATTGGACGACGGTTAGGCATAGAAAACACACCTAAAGCATTAGCGCGCTTGGTAAACGGACAGAGTATTATTGAGCATCAATTGGAAAACATTGCCCGTTACCTAAGCTTAAGCGATGTTCGTGTTGTGGTGGGATACGAGCAGGATAAAATTAAGACCCTCTTTCCGCACCTTTCTTACATTGAAAATTCAAACTATGGCTCTGAAAACACCGCTAAGAGCTTGCAACGAGCTCTTAGTGAAGTCGGTAATGAAGCTGTGTTATGGTTGAACGGAGATGTCGTTTTTCACCACAAGATACTGGAGCCCCTGCTTGCACAAAGACGAAGTGCAATGATTGTTAATATAGGCGTTGTGGGGGAAGAAGAGGTCAAGTATCAAGCAGATGAATTTGGACGCATAATAGAAGTGGCTAAAGCAGTCGAAGATCCCTTAGGAGAAGCATTAGGCATTAACTTTTTTACGGAAGGGGATGCTCAGCTATTGAAGCAAGCGTTAGCGGAATGTGGCACTCAGGATTACTTTGAGCGGGCCGTTCAAATCTGTTTAGATGCTGGTGTGGAGGTATGGACATCTGTAGTTTCTCCAGATTTATGCGTAGAAGTTGATTTTCTAGAGGATTTAGGAAAAGCTAACCGCATGCTGAAGAGCTGGAAATAGTTTTCTGAGGAGCACCACGTGCCTCGCGCATCCCTAAAACAGCTGCCTTTTCCTTGTGGGTCTGCCTCGCCGAGGCAGACAAGTTTCCTAAGGAAGCAGCACTACAGGCTTTGTTTTTTTTTTATTTCGCGCCATTTGCTAGCGACGCTTGTGGCAATTGGGACGGCATCTCGGCCGAACGATCCATAGCGTAAATACACGACAACAACGAGTTCAGGACGTCCTTCCGGATCCTTAAAGACGGTTTCCTGTGATGTTCCATCAAAGACAATTGTTCCGAACCACGTGTGGTTATAGGTGCGCGTACCTATTTGGCGATCAGGGCCAAAATTCTCTAAACTTTCTGCTGTGCTGGTCTTTCCTACTAATTGTCCTCGTAGATCGATCACGGATTGCAGGACCTCGGGATGAGGGGCATACAGTTCTTTCAAAGCATAAAACGTTTTGGTTTGATAACGGCTAGCGACTCGATGCATACCTTCGAGTAGTAAACTGCGAATAGGCGAGGGTAGCAGAACATGCCGCTCTACAATGCTATCTGGTGCTTCTGAGCGGCTTTCACGCATACGTTGCGCGCTTGATAGAAAGAGAGGGAAGTCGATTCCTGCAGAAAGCAAGCTGTCTCGATAGTCAATGCCACGCCGACACGAGAGCGAAAAGTGGCGCGGTTGAGCTGTTCCCACAATGCTTTGAATGATTTTTGGCTGAAACACTTTCCCGCCGTTAGCCAAAGTTGAAAGCATAGTTGCTGTTTGCAATGGGGTGACCACCAAACTATGCTGTCCGATTGCCAAACTATATAGTCCATTGCGGTTATAGTCTAAATCTGAAGGGACTTTACCCGCAATTTCGCCTGGTAGTTGTATTCCTGTGCGTTGTCCATAAGATAGTGAGCGTGCGGCTTCAGCCAGGTCTAAGGGGCTTTCTAATACATCGCTTGTGAGCAGCGCAAAATAGCTATTACTGGAAACTTCGATGGCTCTTACAACATCAAGTTCCCCGATGTTGGGGATTTGCGTTTTGGGAAGGAGTCCACCTTTATAGAATTGTGGGATGGGCTGTCCATCCATTGTGTAGCCGACGATCCAGTCATCCCTTACGCGAAGGGGTTGGTCCATAATTTTTAGTGGATTGAGGAGCTTTAGATCGGATCCTGATGCTTTTAATGCGATGTAGCGTTGCACTAATGCTTCATAGGCAGTCACAATTTTGAAAATGGAGCCTTGTGGGGTGGCCTGGCGATAGGCTATGGAGCGTCCATAGCCAAAACCATAGGTGGGATAGAAGGCGGCAGCTAATTGCTTCTCATACTGTTGACCCTTTTCCCAACGTAATTGGCGATAGCGTCCATATAATGGGCGGTTTAACTCTTGATAGGAGCGCATGGTGGATAAGTATGCCTGCGCATTGGTATCGTCTAAATCCTGAAGGGTATTTTGTACTACGAGATAGTCCACATGCCATGGCATAGCCTGATGAGCGCCGTTTTTTATTTCTCGGTACCAGCTAGCAAAATAGTCTTGATAAGGTTCTAAAAGGGGGTTTCTTTCTAGGCCGCTCCCGCGAACAAACATGAGAACGAGCTTGGGTCCATTTGTCGCCCAAAATTCTTGAAACAATGCCTTTTCTTTTGCGTCGAGGTGCTCTGTATAGGGTTTGGCATAGCGTTTATTTAAGACTTCTTCCCGTCGTTTGTCTTTCAAAAAGGTCTTTTCGTGAGCTTTACGCCATTCTTTAAAGGTCACGGTATGGAATAGGTCGCGGGTCATTTGATGCACTGCTTCTTGCACCACAATGCAGGCTTGGTTCACACGACGATAGTCGCTTAAAGACTGATCTCCAATGGACAGAAGCAGCTGCTGATTGAAGCGATCTCCATTCACTAGCATGCGGCAAAGATCGATAAGAAGTACCTTATCGTATGTATGCTTGACATCAGACAGATAGTGGTCAGTCTGAAATTTGATCAGTTCGATTTCTTCAGCAGCGAGGTTAAGATTAGCTTCGATGCGCTCCCTTTCGGCGGCTGGTAAGGGACACGTTTGCGCTTGATGCCCGTTTTCTTGGTAGAGTAGGTTCAACAAGTAGGAAAGATCTGCTTGTCCACCGGCTGCAATGAGGCGGTCCGCAGCGCGTTGCAGGGCTACGGCACCATTGAGATCGCGTACGTTCTTTAGACCTTTCACGACGTCGCCTTTCTCGTAGAGAGTGAGGTCGAGGTATTTTGACCAGCTTAAGGGTACGCTTTCTTCCCAAAAGCAGGTGTCACAGACTTCGCGTTGCAACGGACGCTTACCGTCCCACATGTTAGCTAGGTAATCATCGGTTTCAAACCACCGTCGAATGTTAGCTTTCTTGGTCGCGTTTAAAGTTGTGTCGCCTGAAGATACAAAGTCATTGGGATCGAATCGTGGCCAAGATGCCAACGCAACGATTTCGCCGTTATTGGGATCCATGGCTACAATAGCGCCACCTTTAATCCACGGCTCCTTTACGGGCAGTTCTTCTTCTAACCGATGCGGCTTTGCCACACGTGTGTGTCGTATATGCTCGTTTTGAGCCAAAAGTTTTTCTGCGTGCTCTTGCAATTCTAGTGATAAGGTTAGCCCCACACTGCGACCCGGAATGGGTTGCCGCTGTCCTGGCAACTCGCGTAGATAGTTTCCCTTAGAATCCACGTAATAGCGCTTTTTTCCGTGATAGCCACGCAGGTCTTCCTCGAATTGCGCTTCAACTCCAGCCTTTCCTACATGATCATTGATGGCGTAGGCGCGCTCGTCAATGTCGCGAAGGCGCTCACGCGCCTCTTCTACTGTCGCAAGGTTGAAGGGTAAAGGGGATTCTTGACCAGAGTCATATTCTCGAAAGTAACGCTGTAGAGACTTACGTTCGTGAATGATACCTTGGTATGTATTCGCATCAATCGCTCCCATATAGCCAACGATATCGCCTGCGGCACGTTCATAAGGATAATGACGCTTTGGAATACGCTGAGCTAGCAATCCCGGCCAGTCGGTTTCCAACATTTTTAGGCGATAGTATTCCTGTTCAGAAATATCCTTCTTTACCAAGTAGGGAACATGATCGTAATAAGCGGCCTCGGCATGAATGCGGTCTTCGAGCTCATCGGCGTCAAGATTGAGTTCTGCTGCCAATAGTTCTGAAAGCTTGCGGATATGTTCGCGTCGTTTAGGTTTGCGCACGCGTTTGCCATCTGGTCCAGTTTCCCAAGCCCATGAGGCTATGGGTTGGATCTGCGAATAGTTGACGGCGGCATTGTACTGAATTTTATTGAGAGCTAATGGTAAGCCAAAGCGATCGCGAATCGAGGCTCGTCGCGCGGGTTCAATGACAGTGCGGCGAGTAGGAGCTTGGGCGGCCGCGGCCCGTTCGTCGTATTGCACTACCGACAAATACCAAACTCTTAAGAGAATCAGGAACAATCCGACCAATACAATATGGAGAATGCGGCTAGCTTTGCCGGGGACGTTCGCTGACTGTCGGTATGCATTCATGGGCATTCTGTGTGAAAAAAGCTACGCAAAGCTTAACACACTAGCCAAACCCCAGCAACAGAGAAGCAATGACCTATGTTTTATGATTACGCCATATCCAACCTGATCTGTCCGAGCAGTGTACGTCTGTAACCGAGGCCTTTCCATTAAAACCGTCATACGTATATTTACCCCAAAAATAGGGTTTTTGAAGTTCGCAATCTAAATGTTTGTTGGAATATTTAGGCCATCTAGCCCATTCAAAAAAGCTCTTAAGCTCACCACGTTTCTCGATCGGGAGGTCTCCTGGTTTAACACAGCCTGCCATATCCAGGGCAACTTCTCCGCATGTAGTGAGAGGTGATTGTTTGTCTAGGTCCGTCTGCATGCTGTTGAATGCATTTGTATAGGCTGCACATGTTTGTGTTTCAGTATTAAAAACACTCTCTACGAAATTACGTCCTGAATGCGCAAGTGAGCTTGTTTGCTGAGTGAGTTCTGAACATGCTTTTGGCAGATGGGAGTATTGTGGTGTTTTAGACGTATCAATATTAAAATGACTAACGTTAAATCCCGCGCCGTTATCTAACTGGCTTTTGGTTCTCGAGGAACTATATTTTAAGTCACACTCTGCGTCCCAACGTGTAAACCCGCTCCAGGTCCCGCCAACGCGCGTACATTCTTGATCTGCTGCTTTCCATAGCGTTTCAATGCGTTTACTTTCGGCTGAAAAATCACTATAGAGCTTAAATGCGGTACCAGCCACAGCACAAATACCAAAAATTATTACGCCGGTACTTCGCAAGTTAGCGGGGTTGCTGAAGAATGTTTTAATATCTTTCCATCGTTCAGAAAGGGATTTGGTTGGTTCAGGTGGGCGATCACCGAAGATACGATAGGCTGCGATTTCCAAAGCTTTGCTGGATTTTTTATCAAAGATGGCAACCATTGGCGACACGAATGCGATTTTAAGTGCGCGCCACAACATCCAGATATGTTGGTCAAAAATTTCTCTAAATGTTTTGGCATCCTTCACTGATAGATGCAGCTTTTGAGCTCCTGTACGGAGAGTCTCCCAGCCTGCAAATAGGGAATGATAAGCCATCCCTGTGATTGCGATGGTTTCAAGAGCTACAGCGGTAAGAGTCGGCGCTGCCAACAAATTAAAAAAAATGGCACTTGTGAAACTTGTATGGTTTCTCCAATGCGTCCAGTCTTGGACCTTATCCAAAGCTTTTTCGCCTAGACGATGCATCTGTAGAGCAACATTCATAATTAAACCTCATACGATTGGCCAAGTAGTATACCATGGAAATCAGTTCATAGTCAACCACTTGCCGAAAGGAAGGGATCGTCGGGGCCCCTTTCCTGTAGACAACAAAACTCTCGGAAGTTATATTATTGGTTCGCCAGTTGCGCGCCTGTAGTTCAATGGTAGAACAGTAGCCTTCCAAGCTACGAGTGTCAGTTCGATTCTGATCAGGCGCTTCTTTTCACGAAACTAACAAACCAAGACCGAAATCTCGCCCTCAGGGTGGGATGCCGATGTCGATAAAATAAAGGGACAAGGCTTGGCACAGCAACAACAACAAGCTCAAGAAGTTACCATTAAGGATCTTCTAGAAGCCGGAGCTCATTACGGTCACCAGACCCGCCGTTGGAACCCTAAGATGAAGCGATTCATCTTCGAAGCTCGTAACGGAATTTACATTATAGACCTCGCCAAAACGCTGCAGCAGCTGCGTAAAGGTATCGAGGTAGTGAAAGAGACCATTGCAAAGCGTCAATCTATTCTCTTCGTAGGTACTAAAAAACAGGCAAAAGCGGTCGTACGTGAGTGTGCAGAGCATTGCGACGAATTTTATGTTTGCGAGCGCTGGTTGGGCGGTATGCTCACCAACCTGCAGACCATTCGTGCGTCTGTACGTAAACTCGAGCGTATCGAAAAACGTATAGGCACTACTGACGACGACCTAACGAAGAAAGAAATTTCTCTTTTGACGAAAGATCAAATCAAATTGGACAAAAACCTCTCGGGCGTACGTGGCATGCGCAAGCTACCAGGCCTGCTGATCGTTGTTGACCCAGGCAAAGAGCATATTGCTGTTGCGGAAGCCAACAAACTAGGCATTCCTATATTGGGCTTGGTCGATACCAACTGTAACCCCGATCCAATCACTCACGTCATCGCTTGTAACGACGATGCCTTAAAAAGCATTAAGCTTATTCTTTCCGCCCTCGCAAGTGCTATCCTCGAGAAGAAGAAAGAACTGCGCGTATTGGGTGACAAGTCTGATGAGCCAACGACAAGCGAAGATGATGCCTTAAGTGCTGAATTTGCAGAAAAACTGCAAGAAGCCGGCGAAGGCTCTGACAAGGGAGACAAATAATATGGCCGACGTCACAACAGCAATGATTCAAGAAGTGCGTGAACGCACTGGCGTTGGCATGGGCAAGTGCAAACAAGCGCTTGTTGAAGCTAACGGCGATGTGGAAAATGCCATTTCTATCCTCCGTAAATCTGGAGTTGCTTCAGCTGTTAAGAAGGCTGGACGTCAGACTAACGAAGGGATGATTGGTACCGCAGAAGGCACGGATGCCATTGGCGTGATCGAAGTCAATAGCGAGACCGATTTCGTTGTACAGAACGCGCTATTCCAGCAGTATTTGCATGATATGGCCAAAGAAGTAGCTAACACAAAACCTAGTTCCTTAGAAGCCTTTCTGCAGCAGAAGTACTCTAAAGAAGCTGACCTTACAATCGACGAATACCGTGCCACCGTGATTCAAACCATCGGTGAGAACATCCAGTTACGTCGCCTGAAAGTGCTACCAAAATCCAGCAATCTCTCCATCGGCGTCTATTCTCATATGAATGGAAAGATCGTTGTTGTGGTAGAAATTGAGGGCAGTTCTGGCGAAGAAGCATTAGCGAAAGACATCGCTATGCATATCGCCGCTGCAGCTCCAGAGTATGTTTCATCCGACACTATACCAGCGGAAATCGTCGCTCACGAGCGTGAAATCGCCAAAGGCCAAGTGCAGGGTAAACCAGAAAATATCGTCGAAAAAATTGTCGACGGTAAACTGAAGGCTTTCTTTGACCAAGTTTGCCTTGTTAACCAGCACTACATTCGCGATGATAAATTGACAATTGCCGAATTGGTAGAACAGCGCGCTAAAGCCGCTGGGAAACCATTGAAGATTGCCAGCTTTATCCGTTGGATGGTCGGTCAATAGGGAATCATTAGACAGAAGTTGGGTTTTCCCAACTTCTGTTTCGTATTTCTAACCGTAGTGATTCCAAGGAGGTTGTTATTTCATACAAACGCGTATTGCTAAAACTCTCCGGTGAAATGCTCGCAGGCCAGCAGAAGTTTGGACTTTTGCCAGAAGCTTGCCTCCACACAGCCAAAGCCATCCAGGCATTATCTTCAAAAGGCGTTCAAGTAGGCATAGTCATTGGTGGCGGCAATATTTTCCGCGGAGTTCCCCTTGTATCGTTAAATTTACCACGAGTTCCGGCTGACCAAATGGGCATGCTTGCTACGCTCATGAATGGAATTGCCCTGCAGCAAACTTTGAACAGTATTGGATGCCCTACAAAATTGATGAGCGGCCTGGAATGTCCTAAAGTTGCCGAAGCGTTTATGTGGGCTCGAGCCGTTGAGTATTTAGACCAAGGTTTTCCTGTCATCTTTGCTGGTGGAACTGGTAACTCATTCTTTACCACCGACACGACAGCCGCCCTGCGTGCCTGTGAAGTACAAGCCGATGTTCTGCTGAAAGCTACTAAGGTAGACGGTATTTACGACAAAGACCCAATCAAGCATGTGGACGCCACAAAATTCCAAAGCATTTCCTATAGTCAGATGCTTGCACAAAAACTAGAAGTTATGGATGCTACTGCCGTTACCATGTGCCGTAATGGAAACATTCCCATCCTCGTATTTAACATGGCAGAGCTAGACAATCCGAACGTGATCACATTGCTATCTCAACAAAATATTGGAACACTTGTAACCCCTGGGTGAAGCAGATGAGTACTCTCAATCAAGCACAAGAGAAAATGCAGGCCGCCATTGACCACCTTAGTACCGAGCTGAAGAGCTTGCGTACAGGTCGCGCTAACCCAGCCTTGTTAGACAATGTGCAGGTGGAAGTTTATGGCACACAGATGCGTTTACGCGATGTGGCATCCGTTACCGCTCCTGAGGCGCGTCAACTCGTTATCACTCCATTCGATGCCAATAATGTGCATTCCGTTGCAAAAGGCATTGATAAAGCCAACCTAGGTTATCAGGGTGTTGTGGATGGTAAAATTGTTCGCATTAACATCCCTCAGATGGATACTGAAATGCGAAAAGAGATGGTAAAAACCGCCCACAAGCGCTGTGAAGAAACTAAAGTCAACGTCAGGCACGTGAGAAGGGACTTTATTGAAGACGCACGTAAACAGAAAGCTGACGGCATCATTACCGAAGATGACATCAAGCGCCAAGAAAAATCCATCCAAGATCTTACAGACAAATTTTGTGCTAAGTCCGATGAAGTTACAGCCGCCAAAGAAAAAGAAATCATGACTATTTAGCATTGCGTTTTTTTCATGGACCGTATAGACTTACAGGTCCAAAACGATGAAGTGTATGGCCCCATCGTCTAGTCTGGTCTAGGACACCGGATTTTCATTCCGATAACAGGGGTTCGAATCCCCTTGGGGTCAATTTCTTTCCTAGGGTCTTTAGCTCAGTTGGTTAGAGCACCTCACTTTTAATGAGGGAGTCGATGGTTCGAGTCCATCAAGACCCAAATTTCCTTAGCTCACAAGGTAACATTCTATGGGCCACTTCGAAGCACTAGCAAAAGCAGTGAAAATTCTGATGCTGGTGATGGATGTTGACGGCGTATTGACTAACGGCGACGTGAGCTATACTTCCTCTGGGGAAGAAATCAAAACGTTCAATATCAAAGATGGTTACGGCCTCGTCAATGCCGAGAAGAATGGCCTCATTACCGTCATCATTACTGGACGTAGCAGTCTAGCCGTCGCGCAACGGGCGAAGGAACTCAAAATCTCGCATGTCTATCAAGGCGTGGGCGATAAATTAGTAGTATTAAAGCAGTTGTGCGAACAACTATCGATTTCCTTGGATCAGGTGGCTTATGTAGGCGACGACATTCCGGATTTGACTGTGTTGCAAAACGTTGGCTTGGCTTGTTGTCCACATGATGCAGTGGATGAGATTTTGGCTGTTTGTGATTACATCACTAGCCGTGATGGAGGCAGGGGAGCCGTCCGCGAGATCGTGGACATGATTCTGCAAGCTAAAGTGAGAGACAAAAAAAGCGAGTCGTTCATCTCACGCTAAGCGATCACCGACAGCTAAGAGATTGTCCTTTATGTCTTTTCTCCTAAGTCCTTTAGGTCTTTTACGTCATTTTGGTCTTTTTAAGATGGTTGGTAGCTCCGTACTTTTACCACTCTAATATTAAAAAGGACCAAAAGGACAAAGGACCAAAAGGACGTAAAAGACCTAAAGGACTTAGGAAAAGGACCTAAAGGACGACTAATACCAGAGTTCGCTGGTTTCCTTTACAATTTTAAAACAATCTCTTATAGTCCGGCCCACAATTGAGCGCGTGCCACTTACGCATTTTCCAGCTTCTAGATTGAGGTGCCCATGTCCGAGGATCCTCCTGAAAAATCCGCTGAACGTCCATTGGAATGTAGTGAATGTAAGAAGCCTGTAGCGGTTCTCTACACAGTCGTTGCCCAAGGAGCGGTCTCACATACGGTGATGTGTGGAGGCTGTCCGCAGCTCGAATGCCGCCTACATGGAACATCTAGCCAGGTGATGGCTGTCCCTGGTCAAATAGGTTTAGCCTGCCCCGAGTGTGGCACATCACTGGGTGATGTGCGTTCTGGACGCCCATTAGGCTGCACGCAATGTTATGATACATTTGCAGAGCAGATCATTGCTGATCTCGTTACCAGCGACAAAATTCCGCAAGTTTTCAAGGAAATCAAAAAAGACACCCTGTTCCATATTGGAAGGGCGCCTGGTGAAGCCTCAGAAATTAGCCCAGCCCTTAAACTACACGCATTAAACCAAGCTTTAGCTGAAACGCTAAGTCGCGAAGATTATGAGCAAGCGGCGTGGCTGCGCGACCAGATTAAACAATTGACGGAGAGGTCGCATGACGGATAGTAGTAAAATCGCGACTTTGCTCCTCCAAGCCAAGCCTTGGGCGAGCAATAGCAATGCCTCCTGGCTATGTTCTACACTTACTTTGGTCCGCAATTTGCAAAAATTCCATTTTCCAAGCCGCATGGATCTTGAAAGTGGAAATCAAATTCTCGGCTTAATCAGTAAAGAGCTGCAAGCTTATACGGATTTGCAACAGCCTGAGCTGGTGAAGGCGCAGGATTGTAGTGCTCGTGACAAAGAGTTGCTATTTGAAAACTTTCTTGCCACCCATGCATTTATTCATTCGCAAGGTGGTGAAGCTTTTGTGTTGGATAAGACTGGCCGATTTTTAGCTTTGATAAACATGGAAGATCATCTAGAACTAACGCAGCGCGATTGTGGCGAGGATCTTGAACAAACGTTTGAATCACTTGTCAAGTTGGAGATTGCGTTAGGCGGTGCTTTAAACTATGCGTATTCACCGCGTTTTGGATTTCTTACCTCAAATCCGGCTCATAGTGGCACAGCACTTATTGTGCGTGTATTTATACAGATTCCTGCCATTGTCCATTTAGGTCTATTGGATCAGGTCATTGAAAAATACAAAAGTGATGCGATTGATGTGGCCGGTTTATCGGGACCGCTCACAGCTGAATTGGTAGGCGACGTGCTAGTTGCTAGCAATGCCTACTCCCTTGGTCATAAAGAGGAGAAGATCCTTTCTGAGATACGCACATTTACCACTCAGCTGACAGTAGAGGAAAAAGGGTTGCGAACTCGCTTGGCTCATGAAGGAAATACTTCTATTAAAGACAAGGTTGGACGAGCTTTTGGATTGGTCAAATTTTCGTTTCATCTGGACACCTTTGAGGCCCTAGATGCGTTAAGCCTTCTGAAACTTGGTGTGGATACTGGCTGGGTTACAGGAACGGATCGTGCGCAGCTTAACGAACTATTTTTCACTTGTAGAAGAGCGAACCTGCTTGCTCAGGTGGCTGAGGATATTCCCCAGGAGGAGCTAGCCCACCGTCGTTCTCAATATTTGCGGCAAAACTTAGAAAATCTTCAGTTAAATCTATGACAGACAATCAGCGTATCGTTGGGGCAGCGCTAAACCCCATGGGATATTCCCATTTTACCGACCATCTTGCGGCTATAGCTGTAGTCATGGGCGTTCCGTTGGTATTCACGGATGTGGACCATTATGAGCAAAGTTTGCGTCAATATCCTGAGCTGATAGTACAGCTGCATGACTGGGCAGAATTCACTCCAAGTTTTATCGTAGAGAACTATGATGTTCTGTTTATCTCGGAAATGTGGAATCGCGATCAGTTGCGAGCCAAATTCCATAGCTATGAAGCTCAATTCGGAAAGACTCTTAGAGTTGTTCATTGTCCCCATGGATTTTCCGACAAGGGGTTTTGGTTTGAGCATTGCCTAGAACAAGATGTCACGCTTGTCTATGGACAAAACATGTTGGATTTGCTGTCGGCAAGACGGCCGGATGCAGCCTTGGAACGCTATGTACTTACTGGCAACTTGCGTTACCAGTATTACCTTAAACATCAGGCTCATTTTGACAAAGTGGTTGCTACCGAGGTTTTCAGTAGGTTCGGGCGCCAACAACCCACCATTATTTATGCGCCGACGTGGCGCGATAACGAGGATTCTACTTCCTTCTTTAAGGCGGCAGAACCATTATTGTCAGAGCTTCCGAATGACTTTAACCTGTTGGTCAAACTACATCCTAATCTTGAGCATGATCACGATCATATGGTTGATGTATATGAGACCATTAGCAAGTATGAGCTGAAGCCAAACATTGTGTTTTTGAGCGAGTTTCCCTTGATCTATCCCCTTCTGGCAGCATGTGACATCTACATTGGCGATCGCTCGGCAGTGGGGTATGATTTTTTGGCTTTTAATCGTCCGATGTTTTTTTTGAATGAGAGTGGCCGGCACGAAAAGAAAGATCGAGAGCTTCTCTATAGCTGCGGACAAGTGCTCGATCCAGGGGAATACTCACGCTTTTATAAGGTATTGGAAGAGGTTCTGCCTAAAGATAAAGAGTTGTTTTCAAAGGTTCGTGAAGAAACGTATCAGTATACGTTTGCTGATCGGCCCTTCGAGGCTGTTCGACAAGAGATCATTGATCAAATTCGCTAAAATTACTGGTTTGTTTTGGTAGCAATCAGGGTCTCAGTGTCTGTGGTAAAAATCCGAAAAAATAGAACAATCGTTTTTAAGTTAAGCTTGAACACAATGGACATTTCAGAGGATCGTGCTGCTTAGCACGGCAATACTCACGCGCTCCATAGATGATTTGTAAATGTAGCTTGGACCAAGAACTTTTTGGAAAAAGTTGCTTTAGGTCTTTCTCGGTTTGCTCTACGGTCTTTCCATTGCTGAGTCCCCAACGGTGCGCACAGCGATGTATGTGCGTATCCACCGGAAAAGCTGGTATTCCAAAGGCTTGTATCATTACGACAGAAGCTGTTTTATGACCGACACCAGGCAAAGATTCAAGGTCCTCAAAATTGTTGGGAACTTTTCCTCCAAATTTCTCTAGCAAAATTTTGGAAAGATTAGAAATGGCTTTTGCCTTAGTGTTCGCCAGGCCGCAGGTTTGAATAAGTTCTTTAATGGTATCTACAGATAGTTTTGCCATTTTCGCGGGGTTGTCCGCTCTGGCAAAGAGAGCGGGTGTTACCAGGTTCACACGTGCGTCGGTACATTGTGCTGATAAAAGCACTGCTATCAGCAAAGTATAACTATCTTTGTGGTGCAAGGGGATGGCGGGATTAGGATATAGCTGGTCAAGTGCCGCTTGGATGCGTTTTGCACGCTCTTTTTTGTTCACTTACTTGCCTACGCAAAACTTAGAAAAAATGGCCGATAGGATATCTTCAGTAACATCTGTTCCGATGATTCGCCCTAGTTCACCCAAGCAATGGCGCATGTCAGCCGCTACAAACTCGGGTGATATTCCATTTTTGAGGCCGTGCATCACTTCGTGGCAAGCCTGAATGGCGTTGGCAAGGGCTTCCTTGTGGCGCACATTGGTGATCAGTACTTCTTCTCGTGAAGGAGGGCCATGTTCCCATATCACTTTGTCTATTGTATAACGCAGGATGTCGAGGCCAGTCTTTTCCTTAGCCGATACCACGACGACATTTGGTAAGGAAATCGTTTCGAGCATTCCAAAACCCAAATCCGCCTTATTCCATACTGCAATGGCCTTGTCGGGTGGAACCATTGCAATCAGTTCTTGTTCCTGAGGTGTTAAGGGCTGGCTGACGTCCAATACTAGCAACACCAAATCAGCTTCTTTGAGTGCTGCTTTAGAGCGACGTATGCCTTCTTGCTCTATGACCTCTTCTGAGTCTCGAATGCCGGCGGTATCTGTGAGTTTGATATTGAGACCGTTTAAGCGTAGGTGATCCTCAACAATATCTCTAGTTGTGCCAGGGATGGGAGATACAATGGCGCGATCTTTGTCGAGTAGGGCATTCATCAATGATGACTTTCCTACGTTTGGACTTCCTACTAAACATATTGAAAGGCCGTCATGCAAGATGCGTCCGTCGTGAAAAGTGTCTAGAAGCTTTTGCATGGCTGCTGTTGAGCTTTCAAGGTGCTGGCAAATTTCTTCTACAGTAGCAAATTCCAATCCTTCTTCGGGGAAATCAACCCACGCCTCTAAAATTGCTGCTGTATCAGTGAGGTTGTGCTGAAAAGAACGAATTTTTTCACTCAACGCCCCGCGCAATTGCTGTTCTGCAGCGTCGACTGCACGTTCATTTTTTGCGGCAATAAGCTCTTGAACAGCTTCAGCTTGGGCTAAATCCAATTTGCCGTTCACAAAGGCTTTAAAAGTGAATTCGCCAGCGAATGCTGCTCTGGCGCCGGCTTGAATAACAACATCCAACACGCGACGTGAAATGAGGGAGCCGCCATGGCAGTGAATCTCAACCGTATCTTCACCAGTATAGGATCTTTTCCCAAGCATAGGAATAATGAGGATATCATCCACGTGTCGTTGATTGGCGTCGACAACATGACCAAAATGAACCGTATGTGTTGGATAGGAACGCACATCGCCGGAAAACACCTTATTCGCGACTTCTAATGCATGATCGCCCGCGATGCGAATGATTGCGACGCCACCATCTCCTGGTGCTGTGGCGATGGCTGCTACTGTATCGCCGGGTTGATAAGGTCTGTCATGAAAGGACATTGGATAATAGCCATTAACAAGTTTAATTTGATGATAATAGGTGTTTGTCGCAATTTTTGCCAGCAACAAATTTTTATCATTTATTTAAAATTACTGTTGTGTTAGATTTTTTTTATACTTTTTAAATAATTTAAAGGGCTAATAATGAACATATACGACATTGTTATAGATAAGGCTACCAAGTTAATTGAAGATAGTAATAATCGAGTGGCGGGTCAAGGGGCTGCGAATTTGAGCAAAGGCCTGTTCTACCCTCGCATCTACTATGAAAAATTGCTGGAGGGCGGAAAAAAAAATGAGAAAAGACTGAACTGGCTAAGAGACAAGCATGCTTTTAGCGCGGCTTACGTATCGCCGCAGCACTTTTCTCGCATTTTCGAAAAGCCACTTCCCGTAAAGGTCTCAGCAGGTGTTTTGCCTTCAAATGCTATAAAGGCAGCGAAAGTCGGACTTTCTCTTTTTGGATGTGTCGAATGTTGTCAATTAGCGCAATGGCTTGCAGTGGAAACATTTTTAGGAAAGGATCGTTTTAATGCCGTATTCGCCTCTGATTTAACGAGTGCTCTTATTTTTGGTGCACATCAAAAGAATCCCCTTCACACACTGACGTTATCCAATAGTAAGACTCTTCAGAGAGCGCAGATTATTCACATTTTTAACAGCAGGCTATATATCCCAAAAAATCCTTTAGGCGAGTGGTGTGGTTTTCAATTAATTTGTATAGATGCTACTCCGGGTCATACAAGATTTATTGGTTTTGGTATTCCATCCCAAGGGTTGGTTTATCAAGAAATTATTGATTTACTCTTAAATGAATACAACAAACCCCCGGCAAACATTGATCATCTTCAAAGTGAAACAGCGAGTATGGTTCAGCGTACGAAGGAGTATGTGTCTTCGTTGTCTTTACGGGATCATACGATCACTATGGACGAGTTCAAGAGTACGGGAGGAGGTCAGACGACAATCATCAGTGAGTTTAACCTCCAGCGCTTAGAGCAGTTAAGGGATTGTCCTATAGAGGAAGCTTTGACACTAATGGCGGCATGGATGCAAGAGTTGATGTGATTTCGGGCTTATTCCTTCTCGATCCAGAAGTACTCTATGGCGATTGCCAAGCACAAGTCCTTGGCAACTTGCCGTTCACACTATCTTACTTAAGTCTCTGACCAGGATGTAGGTGGCAAATCTGGTTTTAACCAATTGAATATCTACTCTTTACATTGACTTGATCTCTGTTTGGTAACCTTACTTATGAAACCCACGATTTATCAATAAGAGTTACAAAAAAATGGAGTCATGAGATGGAAGCAACAGCAACAGGAAACAACGGTCCAATGGACAAAATTTGGGAAAAAGCAAATGAGTTAGTCGCTCAAGGGCAACAATTGTACCAAAATCGTAATGAGCCTACTACCCATTTAATCTTAGCTGAGGGAGCCTCTACCGTATTAAAGACTCTTACCATCGCAACGAGCGTTGTTTTGGGATTTCCAGGACTAGTCCTAGGGTTTTTAGGAGGCGTAGTTGTCAATGAGCTAAAGGACTTCGATTTGGTGGCACCACACATTAAGGATGCTGCCAATTTCTTTGATAGCCTTCGAGAAAAAAGCTCCGATTCTACAACTCAATTGATGAAAGATGCTCTTATCTTGGCTGGTACATATGCACTGCCATCTGTAGCGGCAGCTGCTATCGGCGCACGTGCAGGGCTTTATGCCGCTGAACGGCTTCACAACTAGATATAGCAGACTTGTTCACTTATGCCTCCCCCATGGATTGTCCAAGGAGGCATCTTATTTCCATCTTGCGTGCCGTTGCATCCAATAGGCCATTATCAAACCGTATGCTGCTGCTAGGGAATAGCAGGGCTATCGCCGATCCACCAAAGGAAAAATAACCTTTTTCTGCGCCTTTGGCATAGGTCTGATTCGGAGTAAAAGTTTGGGTAATAGTGCCCACGGAAGTGGCCCCAATTTCTACACACAGTACTTCGCCGAAAACATCTGACGCTAGAGTTGTCAGGATGCGCTTATTTTGCCAAAAGATAGCTGCATTTTTTCTAATAGCTAGTGGGTTTACTGAGTAGAGGTACCCATTGATCAATGTGCTTTCTGAGGGCACACAATCAATTGGAAAGTGAAAGCGATGGTAGTCGGAGGGACACAAGCGTCCAAGAACCATACTGGCATTTTGATAACGCGCTGCTAAGGCATCATCATGCAAAAATTTGCCTAGATCAAATTGGGATCCTTTTACGTCAAAGGGCGTCGCCTTGCTAATGTCATTATAGAAATAATAACGTCCATCGGTTGGCATAATGGCTGCATGAGATGCGATCGGGCGTGCTTCGGGTTTTAGCTCACGATAGAAAAAGTCATTAAACGATGTAAAAGCCTCAAGAGGTTTCAGGAATTCAGTGGTGTCGATAGCATATGCTTTTGTAAATGGAGCAATGCATTTGCGTGTGCAGCTAAGATTTTGATACCAGCCCATCAATCGCGAAAAAGCAGGATTGCGACACGCAAGACGTTGCAATGGCTCTGTCATCCAAGAAGAATATGTGCCTTGGCCGTAAAGCAATCGCACAAAAAAATCACCGTATACCTTCTCGATGCACTCTTGGCCAGTGGTTCGATCGATATAGCGGATCGCATCAGCGACCATCCAATAAACTCCTATGGTCTTGGTAGGCCTTTCTTTGAGGCGATTTGTGAGAAGAAGTTGAGTTCCTCTAACAAATCCGAATCGAAGAGATATTGTAGGTGCTGAGAATTGATCGATTGCTGCACAAGATGTGCTGCTTTGACAAGCTGAATGATATTATCTTTATTTTGTTCGTCTTGGAGATAGCGGGCTTTGACCTTATAGTAGTCGGAAAGCTGACGTCGTAATTGCTTTTGATCAATGGCGCTTTTTTCAGTAACAGCGATGATGTCATCGAGCTGTCGTAATGGCGTACTTTCGGGACGGGCGATACCGCCCGGAGGTAAATCTTCGGTAGATGAATTAACCGGCCCAAACGAGGCGGCAGATACTAGCAAGACAAAGCTTACGCTGGCAATTAAGGCACATATAAAAGTCTTCATTACTTCCCCAGGGGTTATAACCGAGGGAAAAGTCTACCTTGCCTAAGGTATTTTGTCAAAAAACTCGTTATTTAACGCAAAGTGCCATCAAGTACCATGCCAAAGGACGAAAGCCTGTGGAAACCACTTCATCCGTCATGGAAAAGAGAAAGACCTGCTTAAAATGACGTGACAATAGCTGTTCGAATTCGATTGGCTCAAATTCATGCAGGTGCGTATCACGGCGTCTTTGCGATGCATAGGGTTGGGAAATTATATTAGGTGTGCCAATGATCGCGAAGCCATCATTTTTAGTCAATTTGTTATAGTTAGCAGCTACGATTTCGGTCTGTTCTTGTGTGAAATGTTCAATGACATCCATTGAAACCACAACGTCAAAAGTGGCATGATTGGGCGGGATAGACAGTAAATCGAGCTTTTCGAATGAGACGTTACTAATATCTTTGTGCGCTTCAGCATTTGCTAGCACTAAGTCCTCATCAAAATCGCCTCCCGTGACGTGGCTTGCGAACTTGCTCATAAAAACCGTCCCGTGTCCATGACCACATCCAGCATCTAAAACACAATGACTTTTCTTTAGAAATCGAATGCCGAACTTGTAGCGAGCAAGCAAAATAAAGAAATCTAGCGGACTTTCTCGAAAAGTGATTCCCTCAACGTGGGATAGCATTTCTTTCAGTTGTCCATCAGCAGTACGGAACAATTTTTGAGTAGGTTGTAGCATAAATCTCCAAAAAAAGGAGCTGCTAGTGTCCTAGCAGCTCGTAAGAATTAACGGTCACGTATTTTTGCCAGCAAGCGTAAGATTTCTAGGTACAGCCATACGAGCGTTACCATTAATCCAAATGCTGCGTACCAGTCCATGTATTGTGGTAGGCGCTTTGATGCGGCTCCTTGTTCGATGAAATCGAAGTCGAGCACAAGATTTAAAGCTGCGATGGCTACTACAAACACGCTAAATGCGATTCCCCAAACACCGCCGCCATTCATTAATGGCACGTTTACGCCGAAGAAGCCCAGTGCAATTGTGACTAAATAAAAGATGGCGATGCCGGCAGTTGCCGCAACGATGCCCATACGAAACTTGTCGGTGACTTGAATGATTCCAGACTTATAGAGAAAGAGCATACCAGCCAGCGTGCCAAAGGTCAGCGCCACGGCTTGGATTACAATTCCTGGATAGCTGGCTTCTATTACTGAGGAAATTCCACCAATAAATACACCTTCAAGGAGGGCATAGATCGGAGCAGTAATGGGAGCCCATTCCTTTTTAAAGATTGTGACCATGGCCACGATAAAGCCACCGATTGCACCCACCATGGTATAGGTTCCTACGGCTGCTTGTCCACCTTTGGCAAACACGCTCCATGTGTATCCTGCCCCTACTAGCAGCAGCAGTAGCAGCAAAATGGTTTTGTTGACAGCTCCGGAAATGGTCATCATTCCTTGCTGAGGGGTAGTTGTAGGGGTACTAGAAAAGACATCAGCTGACAGAGCTGGATTGGATGTGCGCATAGCGACCTCTCCCGTTAAGTTGTTACACACTAAAGATCAATGATACGCCCTGTATTTTATTATGTCCACCACCCAAAAAAATAGCGCGAAAAATGCTCCATTCAAAGTAAGCTTGCCCACTTAAGTCAAAAAAATGGAGATTGTTTTAATGAAAAGTTTGTCTAGGGCTATCGCAGAAGACATCAAGAAAGCGCATGAGGAACATCTCGTGCAGCAGGCGATAGAAAATCCTGAAAATGGTGATGGAGAAATCAATTTCCTGAATGACATTGCAGAAGCTCTGGAAAATACTCTCACTGCATGTGAGCCTGGTGCCCAAGGCGAGCCTTATCACCTTGATGTGGTAGAAGAAGAGGATTTCGAGGACGAAGAAGACGAGGCCGATGTATTAGATGATACCCCAAACGAATATGAGGTCTACATGGAGGTGTATCAGTATGTCATTGGCATGGCTGGATATCTCGTAAACCAGGAAGCCCTTCTTGAGACCTATCCGGTCCTAAGACAATATCGTATGTTTTTGCACGGCGCTGTGTTGGATAGTCAACCAGACCATCCCGAAAGTACCGTGTCACAATCTTATTTTAATTTCTGGAGTACCTTCGATTGTCGCATTGGTAACACCGGCGAAACCCTGGGTTTGGTTGTTCGTGAAACAATTATTGAGCTCGAACAAGCCGATGCTAGTACCATGCATTTTCTGGATCTTGCGAATGCTTCGCGCATGGGGATCTATGTGCATTGTGGCTTCGATGAGGGTAATATGATCTTGGAGGAATTGGGCTCCGCTACTCAGATGATGGCCCAAACTCCATGGGACGATGATTATCAAGGACGCTCTGGAGAACTATGGTTCGTGCGCATTTTACCGCCTCTTGGAAGCTCAGCCTGTCATGTCATGGTTACAACGCCATATATATTGCAGTCAGAATGCCGGGATGATTTTATGGAACTTATTGACGGCATGACCAATTTTTATGATTTTATGAAGTATGGACCTACTCCTCACTATTGGTTGGACTATCTGACGAAGGTACCAAGCATGGTTGATGAGGATCGCGGGGTTATCTTTCTGGAACATGCGCCGTCCGCGGGTTGACAATTCGACTTGCTCGTAGCTTCCGCGAAGCGGCATATTAAGTCGGGTTGAAATTAATCCCGTGGAGAGGTAAAATTTCTAATTAACTAGTAATGAGTTCTAAAGCTCCAAAAAAGTGATGCATTATGCTTTCATTTCTCAAGCGATTTTTCGGCACTGCACAGGACCGTAATGTACGTAAGTTTCGCAAAATTGTTGAAAAAATCAATCAATGGGAACAAAAGTTTCTAGATCTTTCCGACGATGAACTGCGTGGCAAAACAAACGAATTTCGCGAGCGCATAGCTAAGGGTGAAACGCTCGATGAGCTTCTTCCTGAAGCGTATGCCGTTGTGAAGGTTGCTTGCAGACGTCTGATGGGTACAGAAGTCCATGTGTCGGGTTACGATCAGAAATGGGATATGATTCCTTACGATGTACAGCTGATTGGTGGCATTGCCATGCATAGCGGAACAATCTCAGAGATGATGACTGGTGAGGGAAAAACTCTTACAGCGGTGCTTCCACTTTATTTGAACGCCCTGACAGGCAAGCCTGTTCATTTGGTTACTGTTAACGACTATCTCGCTGAACGTGACTGTCAGTGGGTCGGAACCATCCTACGTTGGCTAGGCCTTACGACGGGCGCTCTCACTAATGCCACACCCATAGAACAGCGTAAGCAGACATATAATTGCGATGTTGTCTATGGCACAGCCTCAGAATTTGGTTTTGACTATCTGCGTGATAACAGCATGGTCATGAATAAGAATGAGCAAGTCCAGCGTGGCTATTTCTTTGCTATCATAGATGAAGTGGACTCTGTCCTTATTGACGAAGCACGTACGCCTTTAATTATCTCCGGACCTTCGCCAGTAAGCCGTCAAATGTATGACCAATTGGAAGCTGGTGTAGCGGCCCTTGTTAAGCGGCAGCGAGATTTGTGCAACACCTTAGCCACCGATGCGCGTAAAATTTTGGAAGAAGTTCAAAAAGCGCGCGAAAACGATACTTTCGATAAAAAGATGGGCGAAAAAGAGCGGGAAGCTCTTCATAAGTTATGGCTTGTCACTAAAGGGACTCCGCGAAACAAGGTTCTCAAACGTCTTAAGGAAGATCCTGATGTCCGCGCAGGCATCGATGAATGGGATCTATTTTACTATACGGACCAAAACAAGCCTGATAAGCACATAGCCATTTCTCAGATGTATATTACTGTCGATGAGAAAGCCAGTGAGTATGAACTCACCGATAAGGGCATTACAGCTTGGGAAGAGGCCAGCAGTGGCGAGGTTTCCAGCAGCGACTTTATCATGCTCGATCTGGGCTATGAATATCACAAAATCGATCAAGACCCAGCTCTAGATGACGAAGCTAAGTTACGGGAACGTCTAGCCATCCAAGAGGAAGACACCAAACGCAAAGAACGTGCACACAACTTGCGCCAACTTCTGCGTGCTCACTTGCTAATGGAACGTGATGTCGATTACATGGTTCAAGAAGGCAAAGTTATCATCGTTGATGAACACACTGGCCGTCCACAGCCTGGACGTCGTTTCAGTGATGGTCTACATCAGGCAATAGAAGCCAAAGAGGGCGTTCCTATCCAGCGTGAAACGCAAACTTACGCCACGATTACACTACAGAACTACTTCCGTATGTATGAAAAGCTGTCCGGAATGACGGGTACAGCAAACACAGAAGCCGGCGAGTTTAAGGAAATCTATAAATTGGATGTTTTGGAAATTCCAACGCATAAAACATGCGTTCGCAAGGATTTCCATGATGAGATTTATATGACCGAGCGCGAGAAGTATAATGCTATTCTGAAGGAAGTGCGGGACATTAACTCACAAGGACGCCCCATATTAATTGGTACAGAATCTGTTGAGGTTTCCGAAAAGCTTTCCCGAATCTTTAAGCAAAATGGCCTTGAACACACCGTTTTGAATGCGAAATATCATGAACGTGAAGCAGAAATTATAGCTCTTGCGGGGCAGCGTGGTGCCATCACAATTGCCACTAACATGGCCGGTCGTGGAACGGATATTAAGTTGGGAAGCGGAGTTGCGGATGTCGGCGGTCTCTATGTTATGGGTACCACACGCCACCAGTCCCGACGTATCGACAGGCAGTTGAGAGGTCGATGCGCACGTCAAGGCGATCCTGGCACATCGAAGTTCTATGTGTCGTTTGAAGATCAGCTTTTGCGTCTATTCGCATCGCCAACATTGACTGGGATTTTGCAGAAATTACGCCCGCCTGAAGGCGAGCCCATTTCTGCACGTATGTTGGATAAATCCATCGAGACCGCACAGAAACGCGTTGAGCAGCGCAACTATACCATTCGTAAGCATACGCTAGAATACGACGATGTGATGAACAAGCAGCGTCAGGCTATTTACGAATTCCGTAATGAAGTATTGCAATCGGAAGACATTGAATCCATAGCTTTAGAATTATTGCATACGGTTTGCTTGGCAGCGGGTGAAGATTATTTCCAGAGTCGTAGTCAAGAAAATGCGTGGGATCCAGAAGGCTATCGTCTTTGGCTCTTAGAGCATTTTCCTGTATCGTTTGAAGAAGGTGAGTTTGATGACGAGTATTCTGATGTCGATCATCTAGCGCAAAAAGCTTCAGATAAAATTGTGAAAGCATTTACTGAGAAGCTTGCTCGCGAAAATGCGAAGGTTCCTGTTGCATCTGATGGTACGCGCCCTAACATAGCGAACAGAGCTATTCGCGACTTGATGATCCGTAAAATTGACAGCCGTTGGCAGGAACATCTTCTAACGATGGACCATTTGCGTGCCGATGTTAGTTTGCGTACGGTTGGTCAGCGTGATCCATTGATGGAGTTTAAACATGAAGCATTTCAGTTATTTAGTGATCTTTCGATCAATTTGCGTACAGACATTGCGCATGACATGTTCCGTTTTGAAATCATTACGCAGCAGCAAGCCAGTTTGCAGCAGCTTTTAAGTCGTCTGCACATGGAAACCAACCGCTCATTCCTGACAGAGTTGGAAGGTTTGCAGCCCTTACCACAGTCAGCGCAGGCTCCAACCAATGGCAAGCCAATGCTAGATCCCGAAATGCCTGAGAAGCTTGAGCCGGTTACAGTAGAGCAACGAGTAGGGCGTAACGACTTGTGTCCTTGTGGAAGTGGCCTCAAGTATAAAAAGTGCCACGGTAGAGGCAAAGAGGAGTAGTCCCTTTGAGATAATTGCATAAGTCGGGTTGGCTTTTTCCGCTTTGTAAATAGACTTAGAAAGACATTATTTGTTCGAAAACCCCAAAAGGGGTTTCAAAATAATAGCCATGGGTAAGAACCCCGAGGGGTCGCAACCCATGGTATTGGCAATAGAATTCTGAACCCCGAACGGGGTTCCATATTTTTAAAATCCTATTTAAGACGTGCTGTGGATGATATTGAACCCGCTTCGGGGTTCGAGTTCTTCTCGCATTTTCCATGGGTTACGACCTCTTTCGAGGTCTTACCCATGGCTATTATTTTGAAACCCCTTTGGGGGTTTTCAGCCGCTTTGCGGCTAATAATCAAAGACATAAAGCATAAACAATTTTAGAGATCAAAGAGACGAAAGGGACAGATGCCCGTTGCGCCCCTTTAACTTAGATTAAGCGGTTTGTTCGTCGAGTCCCTTAAGGACTTTGCAACCTAGGCCTAGAAGGGCTAACCCACTGCTTAGATACACATACCAGTAGTCCCCGTTCCAGTTCAACGTGAAGACTCCGTTTTGCGAGAATAGCCAAAGCACTAACCCAAATAAGAAAAAGACCGAACCGCCCAGTAAAAACAACAAAGAAGAGAATACCGTTGTGCTATCCGACGTGTTAACATTCTCTTCGCTTACCACGTCCTCTTCTTCTTCCACCACACGTTTGCCCAAACCTTCAAAAGGTGGCTGCGGAGCTTTCGCGGGTTTCGCCTCTTGCAACATGGCATAGGGAGGCGCTAAAGGATCTACGCCTTGTTTTTTCTTGGCCTGCTTGGGGTTTGCCCCTTCTTTTAGACTCGCTCCACAATAGGTACATTGGTCGACTGCTAGTGAAAGACTTCCGTCGCAGTTCCAGCATAGCCGTTTCTTGGGTGTTGCACTCATCGCCGTCGCTTGGTATATGGGGTTAGCATTACATCTATCGCTTAAACGTCGCATTTCTTTCAAGGGACATTTGCGTGTGAAGACGGCTCTCTCTCTGGTGACTGCTTCTTTCCTATTAATCAGTCTAGCAGGCTGTATGCCGTATCGCTATCATACACGAGATGTTGTTGCCTGTCAGGAAGAATGTGAGCCTATTTGCCATGTCTGTCGCGAACAAGCGCGCGATCACTGGCTATATGACATCATTCCACGCCATCGAACTCAAATTTACTGGTATGATGTCGGACATTGGATCACATGGGCGCTATTCGGTAATGACGATGACGGTATTTTTGGTGAAGAACCAACCTCTCATTTTTACTGCAATGAATCCCCCTCACTTTGGAAGGCGACTGCATGGGGATGCCGCAATTCACTACACAACTTTTGTTTCTATGTGATCGGTTCAGCATACGAAGAGAATGATGAATTCACAGTTCTCCGTCTTACGCCGACTTACGGAGAAGCTTTTGTACATCGTCCCTCTGCTGACACCGTTTTTGCTGGGGATGGCTCGTCCCTCTACTTAGCTCTTCACGGATGCAAGCCATTTCTATCCGCGCGCATCGTGTGGAGTAAATATCGTGAAACGAGATTCTACGTTGGTTGGCGCTGCCGGGGAAATTTTGGTATCCGTTTCAATCCGCTAGCTCACAGAAAAATAAAACCCGCGATACACAAAATAGCGGACACCGGATATCATAGCGACCACATCTAATGAAGCAGGTAATGGTTGTGAGTCTAGAAGAAAAGAAGTTCGATGTTGTAGTTCTTGGCGGCGGTCCAGGTGGCTATCCGGCCGCTATTCGCGCGGCTCAAAATGGTAAATCGGTCGCGCTGGTAGAAGCCGCAGAGGTTGGAGGTACTTGCCTTAACCGTGGCTGCATTCCCACCAAAGCGTTAATTGCCAATGGTGAAGCGTTACACAAAATTCGCACCGCCGAAGAGTTTGGCATCACTGTTAAGGAAGTTTCCTTTGACTACAGTAAGATGAATGCTCGTAAGGATCGTATCGTAGACCAAGTACGTACAAGCCTTGAGGGTTTGATTGCTAGCAATAAGGTAAAGTTAATCCGTGGTTATGGACGCTTTGTAGGCCCTCACGATATCAAAGTCACCGGACAAGATTCCTGCCTTATTTCTGCGAAATCCATTATCATCGCTACGGGTTCTGAGCCGCGTAATATGGCGGCATTTCCTTTTGACCACGAGCGCGTGCACAGCTCTACTTCGATTTTACAGCTTACCAAACTGCCAAAAAGCCTTGTTATTGTCGGTGGAGGTGTTATTGGTTGTGAATTTGCATCTCTTTATCAAGTATTAGGGGTTGAACTCATAGTTTTAGAGGCGCTAGGACAGATTCTGCCTCTAGAAAGCGTGGGAGTGAGTGACACACTGCGTAAAGCCTTTGATAGCAAGGGTATTCAGGTCGAAACAAGCGTGGCTGTTCAAAGCATTGAGCGCACCGAAAGTGGCGTGCGTGTGCATTGCGGCGGTAGTAATTTCTACGAAGCTGAGATGGCACTTGTTGCGATCGGCCGCATCCGCAATACGACCGATATCGGTCTTGAAAAAGCTGGCGTTGTGGTTAATGACAATGGAGAAGTTCCTACTACGGATGAAATGCGCACAAATGTTCCTCATATCTATGCCGTAGGTGATATCACCCGTAATTGGTGGCTTGCTCATGTTGCCTCGCACCAAGGCCTGGTGGCGGCTGACAATGCCACTGGAAAGCCAGCACTCATGCACTACAATTCTGTTCCAGCTGTTATTTTTACTCAGCCTGAAATTGGAACTGTTGGATTGACGCTTGAAAAGGCTATCGATGCTGGCTATAAAGCTACCGTCGGGTCATTTCCCTTTGCATATCTAGGTAAATCGCTTGCTAACAATGAAACCGTAGGTTTTGCTCAAATCGTTAGTGATCGGGCTACAGGCCAAATCTTGGGTGCACAGGTTGTAGGATTTGAAGCTGCTACCCTGGTCGCCGAAATGGGTGTTGCCATAGCTAACGAACTTACCTTAGAATCAATTACTGCAACGATTCATGCCCATCCTACCATTGCAGAAGCATGGCTAGAAGCGGCTTTACAAGCCAATGGCACCCCCTTGCATTTGCCACCCAAGCGAACCAAGGCATAAGGAATGCATAATAAAGATCAGTTCGACACCAATCCCCAAGTTAGGGAGAGACGTCTTAACAGGCTTCCAGAGAATCCAGAGGCATCGGACCCTGATAAAGCCGTTAGTTTGGGCCGTTTTCCTTCCTGGCTGCATCGCCCCCTACCCAAAGGTGGTGAGCTATTCACGACCAATAAAATTATTCGTGAAAATCGCTTGGCGACAGTTTGCGAAGAGGCAAAGTGCCCAAATTTGCTCGAATGTTATTCTCGTAAAACCGCCACTTTTTTGATCATGGGCAGAGATTGCACACGCGCATGTGGATTTTGCGAAATCAACTTTGCTAAGGAACCAGCGCCTTTAGACGATGATGAACCCCTTCGCGTGGCCGAGTCGGTCAAAGAACTTGGGCTCAAACATGTTGTGATTACCATGGTTGCTCGCGATGATTTGTCAGATGGCGGTGCTAAGCACCTCGTAAAAGTCGTCGATGCTGTGCGCAAAGAGGTTCCCGGTGTTACGATCGAAGTTCTCACATCTGATTTCGCTGGAAATAGCGACGCTTGGGATGACATGCTCGAAGCAAAACCAGACATCTTTAATCACAACATAGAGACCGTGCGGGATCTCACCCCTCGCGTCCGCCATAAAGCCACCTACGACCGTACCTTATCCCTGCTTAACCATGTCAAGCGTTCTGGCGTCAAATTGCATGTCAAATCAGGACTAATGGCAGGGCTGGGAGAAACTGAAGTGCAAATGCACGCCACTCTCGATGATCTTAAGGCTGCAGGATGTGATATCGTCACCATTGGTCAATATCTCCAAGCCAATCGCAACAAGCTTCGAGTTCAATCCTTTGTGACTCCCGAACAGTTTGCTGGCTACGAACAGTATGGCAATAGTATTGGCATCAAGACCATGTACTGCGGCCCATTTGTGCGTTCCAGTTACAACGCCAATCTAGTAATCGAAAGAGCAAATGGCGAAATCGCCACCATTAATAGTATTTAGGAAATGAACATGGACGAGCAAAAGAAGTCTTTTCAACAACTCATGCGCGAAGCACTTGGAATCTCTGATTCCGAGGAGGCTTATGATGATCGTGCCGATCTTTCAGACGAAACGTATGATCTCGCAGACGCAGAGGATATAGAGATCCTAATGCATCGCGATGCTCATTTCGGTGGAAATTTTCCGCTGATGTTTGACTACTACGCGCGTGAGGGAAAGGGTGTTAATCAAGAGTTCAGCCTAGATCGCATGGACAGATTGTATCAGGCAGAAACCTCCTCGGGAGAAGATCTAGCATCAATGATGCTCACAGGTGCAGATGCCGAAAAAGTAGCACAAGTGAGGCGGGTGTACCACGGTCTGCGCAAGATCTACGAATTGGATAATAGCGAAAATCCGCATCCCAAGTTATTAGCGGACCTTATTCTCAGTGAGGAGGAAGAACCTACCGAAGAGATTGATGCCATTGTGGCACAAGGCCCAGCCATTGTACCTTCGTTATTGCAACTGTTGCAAGCTAGGGAGTTTTACGATCCTCTCTATCCAGGCTATGGCTATGCTCCTGCTTTGGCTGCGCAATGTTTAGGTAAAATCAAAGATCGCAGTGCTATTGCACCCCTTTTTGAGGCCATTAATGCCGGTGATTTTTTTGCTGAAGAGGACATTTATCATGCTTTAGTAGAGATTGGAATTCCGGCCCGTGACTTTTTACTTAAGCTACTTCTGCTTAGACCAATGACTATGGATAATGAACGCGCAGGACGTGTTCTTACGCATTTTGCTTTGGATCCTCTCGTGGCAAAGACAGCGCTTCAGCAGCTTCAGGATGTCGATGTAGCAAAACATTCAAATCTAGCAGCCTATTTGGTTCTTTGCTGTGAAGGCCTAACAGATCCTTCTGATAGACAAGCTTTTATACAGTTGGCGAACCGTGAAGATCTGCGGGAATTTCACCTGGATATCAATGCCATCGCCCATGAATGGAAGTAAGTTAAAAAATTCGTTTTGATTTTTTAGGATTTTTACCACAGAGGCACAGAGACACTGAGAAGGACCTGCGATTTAGAGGTCGGTTTTAGGGACTTTTTCTGGTCTTGAGAGACCAGAAAAAATTGCCTCAGTTTAACAGTTAAATGAGCTGGGTCTCCAGGCCTCTCAAGGCCTGGAGACTCCCTAAAACCGGTCTCTTAACCGCAGGCCCTTCTCAGTGTCTCTGTGCCTCTGTGGTAAAAATCCTAAAAAAAATCAAACAGACTTGTATACCAGGCTAAACTAGCATTGGTGAAAACCGTCAAATATGTTACCTTCCATAATTAACGGTGTCTTTTCCTAGGCCTATATATTTTGGTAATTGCAATGACCACCTCTCGTTTTGTTAGTACTTTTTTTGCTTTCTTTGCTCTGCTTCTCCTCTTGACAGGCTGCTCTAGCCGCGAAATCATCGCTCACGATATGGATGAACGCGACGCTAACGAAATCCTCGTCTTCCTATCGGGTAAAGGGATTGAAGCCATCAAGGAGGAAGCTTTAGCAGGTACTGGAGGCGGTGGTGGCGGGGCGAAAAAATGGAATATTTCTGTCCCTTCAGAACAGAAACGTGAATCCATGGCCATTCTTAGCCAGGCTGGATTGCCTCGTCGTCCAGTTCAGAACCTTCTTGACCTCTTTAAGGACTCCGGCTTGGTGCCATCCGAACTTCAGCAGGAAATTCGCTATCAAACCGGCCTTGCCGAACAAATTGCTAGTGTCATTCGTAAAATGGACGGAATTGTCGATGCAGAAGTACAACTAGCATTTCCTAAGGAAGATATTCTGAACCCTAATGCCAAAAAGGGTAAGATTACGGCTTCTGTATATGTGAAACATACCGGTGTACTGAACGATCCTAACAGCCTTGTTATTTCACGTATTCGTTCGCTAGTATCAGGATCGGTTCCGGAGCTGAACTATGATAACGTCACTGTTGTACCTGACTTAGCTCGGTATCGCGAAGCTACTCCTAGTGGTGGTGAGGAAGGTATGAAATCTGGAGACAAGCCTTTGGTCTCTATCTGGACCATTATCATAGCCAAAGAATCGGTTACACGTTTCCGTATCGTATTCTTCTCTTTCTTTGTTACTACGATCCTTTTGCTTACTCTGTTGTTCCTGCTGATCTTCCGTATTATGCCTATTCTACATGCAGCGAAAACTTCAGGTTCGCTATTTTCATTACGGCGTATTCATCCTGACGATGTCGTAAAGAAAGATGAACCAAAGTCACAAGCTGGTGTCGTGGAAGCAGGGAAGAATCCCTCAGACGCCGATGAAGAAGAGGAAACCTAATAGATATCATGGAACGCAAAGGATGGATGATTCTGCGTGTTTTGTTGAATCGCTATTATGGCGGCCTTTCAGAAGAGGTTGCTGCAATGGTGCCGGAGAGTTATCGCGCTACGCTTAAACAAAGCGATCTTTCGGCCACCGATGCAGCCTCTTTGCTGGTACAACCTTCTTTCCGCCTGAAAAATATTCATTATTCATGGTTTATACCAGCTATTCAGGCTTTGCCAAAGCCGCTGCGTAAACCGACAATTGGTGCCTTGGAACATTCTCAGGCTATTGGAATCTGTCGTATGCTACGCTGTGGGATGCCCGAAACATCGCCTAGCTCGCCCATTGGGGAATTTTTGCTTCACACACTGTATCATCGAGTAGATCCTGAAGAACGATTGCCAGCATCTTATCTTGAAGACACACCATTAAAGTCATTGGCAGTGTATTCTAAAGCTACCCTTACGAAACTTATCGATCTCTTAGGAATTAGAGACCTTGTTCAGGAAGTGCGCCTTATCGTGAATAAGCATCATCAAGAAGCACTCATGAATTGTTTAACTGAGGAAGAGCGACAGTTTTTTGAATTCTATATGTATAAGCAGCGGGAAAAACTTAAGGTTCCTCGGTTAAATCTCACGGGATGGAATGGCGAACCTCGCAAAGTGCGTCAGCAAATTCAAATACGTGGCCTTATGCGTTTTGGCAAGGCGCTATCGGGACAAAATCCAGATTTTCTTTGGTATATCTATCATACCTTAGATACGGGGCGCGCCGCGATTATTAAACAATATTGTGCCAATACGCCTATTGAAGGGCTTACGGCAGAATTACAGCGACAGGTCATAGGACTCATCAATTATTTTAATAAGAAAGAGTAGTCGTGGGTAAAAAGAAGTTTTTCACTCTCTTGTATGGGCAAAATGTACATGTCTCTCCAGGTTCCAAGGTCATACCTGCCAAGGTGTTTTCCAAAGCCCTTACGGCAGCAGAAGTGCTTGCACATGCGCAAGAGGAAGTAGATCGCTATCGCCAGGAAGTTGCTGAAGAGTGTGAGAAGCTTAAAATTCAAGCTCAGCAAGAAGGGTTTCAAGAAGGTTTTGCTAAATGGGCTGGGCATGTCGCGGAATTGGAAGCGGAAATGGCAAACGTCAATCGCGCTACCGAAAAAATGATTATTCCAGTAGCTTTAAAGGCCGCACGAAAAATTGTTGGACGCGAAATTGAGCTTTCTGAAAAAGCCATTGTGGATATCGTTGCAACCAAACTCAAAGCTGTTAAGCAGAGCAAGCAAGTTGTTGTTTACGTTTGCCCTCAAGACCTTAATAAACTTGAGGCTAGCAGAAAAGAACTCATGCAGGTATTCGAGAAATTAGAGACACTCTCCATTCGTCCTAGCGATGATGTTAAGCCTGGAGGCTGCATCATTGAAACGGAAGCTGGAATTATCAATGCCCAGCTAGAGAAGCAGTGGGAAATACTGGAAAATGCCTTTCAATCGATGATGACATAAAGGTCAATAGACATGAGATCGAGACTTTTCTCCTTACGCTTTATGCTTTATCTCTCGGCGGCACTGGCCGTTGCATGGCTCGTGCCAGTGGATCTTTTTCCGCAAAACAAAACGAATGTTGAAAAGACCGATCAAGTTCAAAAAGCCCCTGCTGACGCAAACAAGACCCAGGAACAAGTTGCAGGTCAACCAAAGCCGGCTGAAATTTTGGAGCATGCCCCATTCGATGAATTCAAACGACCATCGTTGATTACTCAGGCTGTTACGCTTTCTTTGTTGGCACTGTTGCCCTTCATCATCATGCTGTTGACCTCGTTCCTAAAGATCGTGATCGTGCTATCACTTCTTCGAAGCGCCTTAGGTGTTCAGCAAGCGCCCCCGAACCAGATCATCAACGGCGTGGGCTTCATGCTCACCATGTACATCATGTATCCCACAGCGCTGGAAATGTATGATGAATCTAATCTTGCCATTAACGAGTATGCTGCGCCTGAGTCCATGTTTACTACTGAATCATCTCAATATATTGTTAACGTTGCCGGACGCACGCGGGAGCCTCTTAGGTTGTTCTTGAAACGCAATTCGGCCGTTAAGCACCAAGCTCTCTTTTACCGAATGGCTTACCGCATTATCCCTGAAGACCATCGTGCAAGCTTAACCCCAGAAGATTTCATTATTTTGGTACCAGCATTTATCACGAGTCAGCTGAAAGAAGCTTTTGAGATCGGGGTATTGATCTACATACCGTTCTTTGTTATCGATCTTGTGACCTCCAACGTCCTACTCGCTATGGGTATGATGATGCTGTCCCCCGTAACCATTTCCATGCCTCTGAAACTTTTCCTGCTGGTAATGCTTGATGGATGGACGCTGTTGATCGAAGGTTTGGTATTAACTTTCCGCTAATTGAAAGGGGCTTAAACGATGTTCCAAACACAAGTTGTGCAGCTGGCCTATAAGGGCCTTTTGCTGATTCTCATTCTCTCAGCGCCCCCGATTTTGATCAGTATGTTCTTTGGTATCATCGTGGCTATCTTTCAGGCAGCAACGCAAATTCAGGAGCAAACTCTCTCTTTTACGGTTAAGTTGGTGGCTGTTACCTTAGTCTTGATGCTTCTTGGCCCTTGGTTAGGAGCTCAGATTATGAGTTTGGCAGTTGACGTTTTCAAAAACTTCCCCGTTTGGGCAAGGTCGGGATAATCGATGGAGGCCGAATCAAATCTTTACCTAGATCTCTATTTGAACGGCCATTTTCCTAACAATACGCCCGTATCTTTGCTTTCTATGATGCTGTTGGTTTTAGGACGCATTCTGCCCATTATCTCTCAGTCACCCTTTTTGGGTGCACGTGTGTTACCCCACCCGGTTAAGGTGACGTTTGCCATGTCCCTTTTTGTGATTTTTTTGCCCCAACTTTTGATCACTACAGAAACACCTATCGAGTTCAACTTACGTATGGTGTTGCTCATGGCAAAGGAAATTTTCATTGGTTATTCCATCGGATTTTTGATGAGTATTCCGTTTGTTGTGGCTCAAAACGTGGGTATGATCATAGACCACCAGCGCGGTGGTGCCAGCTTGATGGTGAACGACCCCACTATTCAGAACCAATCATCGCCGATTGGCACCCTTCTCAACATGATGTTGATCTATTTGTTCTTTGTCATGGATGGTCCTTTTCACTTCATTGAGGGAATTCGCAAATCTTATGAATTAATACCTCTAGACCGGTTTTTGAGCAGCGCCTTCTTTTCTCCACAGTCTCCAATGTATCGGCTAAACCTCGAAGTCTTCAACACAATGATGGTGCTCACACTGCAACTTTCTGCGCCTGCATTGCTGACGATTTTGATGACAGACGTCTTTTTAGGTATCGCTAATCGCCTAGCACCTCAAGTACAGATAACCTTTTTAGGTATGCCCTTAAAGTCTTTGCTGGCCCTCATGATAGTCACGATAGGACTACAGGTGTTTACACAGCAGCTTACGATAGATACCTATAAATGGCTGCAAACAGTCATTAGAGCCATTGGATGGTTAACATATGGTCTACCACCTTCTGTTGCCCCAACATAACCTTGTCTTTTATACCTTTTTTAGATTCTTATCCTGGCGCTTAAGAGTAAATGCAATGTTCCCAATGTCAATTTTAGTTTAAAATATTGTTGATTAAAACTTTAATCATGCTTAAACTGCCTGATATCATTTTTTAATTAATGAGAAGAAATACTTGATGGAGCCACTTCGTGCTGAGTCTAATACCTCGGCGGTCTATTCGAAAAATAACACCCCTCCTATAAAAGATAAGTATTTAAATTATTTACGTGATTATCTTTGCGTGAATGAAGCACAAGCTCGCTGTGAAAAGGCATATGAATGCTATAGTCAGTTTGCATCTAGCAATCTTGACGATGCTCTTAGAGTGGTAGAGAGGGTTTTGGAGACCTTGACTACTACGACGCAGACGCCTGATTCCCTGCCTCCTCCTACGGCAGAATCCCTATGGGGTGTAATAGAAAGCGTTGTGTGTATTCAAGCACATCTTAAAGCAGCAGATTCCTTACAAAGTTACATCCATCAAGATTTTACTTTAAGAAATCTTTTAAATTACATATCAGATCTTTGTATTGGACAAGACATTGCAAAAGATGGTCCTTTGCTTTTTGCGGCAGCATTTCTTTTGGACGATTTTCCTGAGATATTTACCCAGAAAGATTTTAGCAGAAGATTGTCATTTGGAACATCATCTCTTCTTTGCCGTCTTGTTTTTGAAAATCATACAAATCAACCATTAACGGAGGAATTAGATGCGTTACATGAACGCATAGGGTGGATTGTCGCCATAGATTGGCTTGAAAGCAATACCCAGCCAGAGTTTGGCAGTTGTGCCACGCATCTAAGAAGATTGGTCGTAATAGAGCTACAAAAACGCACCTCTGAATTGCCACTAGGGCATCAGTTTTTGTTTCCATTAGGTTGGATGTGTATTGAAAAGACTGCCCATGTGATGATTGGAAGATTCACTAAAAGGATGGAAGGATTTGAGCTATCTATTATTAATCCTGGGGAAGGAGCTCAGCAATGGCACAATGCCCATAAAGTGCCATTTTCTGCTTATCCATCTATTGAAGATACCGTTACCATGAGTAATATCTCATTGGATGATGCCTTTCAATATCTTGAGCAAGTCATCTCCCTATCAAGTTCTTTAAAGACACAATCTCCTTCCGAGATAGTTAAACAGGCATTGGAAGTTCTTTACGGTTTGCGAACCAATAAAGTTGTCTGTTCCTCGCGGTCACAGATACAACGATCGCCTGTATGCGGAGTTAAAGTTTTGAAACGTTTACGTAAATTGTATGGATCTTGGCAGATACAAGATAAAATGTATGTGCTATCTCTATTTTGGCCTACGATACGCACGACAGTCTTGGCAAGACACATTATAAACCAACTTAAGCATATTCTTTTAAAAAATTGGTTACTAAGTGTCATCCAAAAGTCGTCGGCCACTCAAATTACAGCATTGGTGAATGATTACATCGCGCGGACGAAATATATTCCTGGCAAAGTAGTGGCAGTAGCTTTTTACAATATACCCGAGGAAGGGGCGCTTAAAGACTTTGTGCAATGTATTCTTAAAAGCTTTCCTGACTGGGCCATTGACTTTGATCATATTGCAGCTGGATAGCCTTCGGCGCCTAGAGGATTATGGTTCTTGTGCTGTTCTGGTGAACATCCTAATACGACAAAATGTTCGCGTATACCTTCTCAAACGGTTGCCAGGGATGTACATTGAAGCTTGAATTATGCCAGAGCAGTGTAAATGTGCCTTTGTACTTTCGGACGCTCTCCACGAGAGACTTGACTTTTTGTGCCATCTCATTAGGAGTCTGTTGTTGATAGATAATAAACGAACCCTCCATGGCAATGAGCGGCACTTCAATCAGCTTGAGTTTCTGACGTGTTAACACATTAAAAACGGGATAGGGATCGCATATGCCACATCGAAATCCGGGTGCATCGGCGTAACCAAGCGTGCTATCATATTCCATGCCATTGTCTTCCCAGACGTTCCATAGTTGTGGAACGTTGCATCTCAAATAGTGTTGTCTTCCTTTGCGTACAGGCCGTCTAGCAGACTCTTCTAGAAGCTTATGTTCGTTAGTCCATTGCTGTGGATTTTGCAGCGTATTGTAGCTAGGGTGAAAACCTATTTGATGTCCACGAGTTTGTATTTCGCGAAATAAGGATTGGATGCGATGATCCTTCACTGAATAGGAACTGTCATATTTTGTGCTGCCGCCACTCATAAAGTTAAACTGTGATTGGGCTCCAACCGCTTCTGAGAGGTTCATCAGATTGGAAAACGTATCATATGGATCGGATCTTCCTAAGTATTTTGTGTGTACAAAGCTCTTCAAATTAGTCAAAGCTAGCTTGATATCACGACGTTTTAGGATATCTCCAGCACAAACACGTACACCGTTAGTCAATCCATTCCAGCGCCAAGGAAAGTCAACATCGTGACTAATATCCCATTTAAAGACTCGTTGTTTACGCGGAGATGTATATCCCAAGTGCCTGAGCATATTGTAGAGCATTTCTGCATATTCATTTACTACAGGACGATGAAGGAATCCATCGCGAAACGCTACGCTAGCCAATCCGGGAAAGCGCTCGTGACCATCTCTAACCTTATTGACAGATTCTTCCCAGCGGGTCAGCATGAAGAATGCGCTAGCCACTAGGTCTATTTGGCAAAGGATGCGCCCTGTCTCGACTACTACATCATTATAACCAAAAATGATGGGAAGATCACTCTCAGGGGCGAATGGTACGTGTGAAAGACGTACGGATGTTGGTATTTTAGAATACTCGAGAAAGGTATCTCCGTATTTCTCAAAGAAATGATCTACTAGTTTTAGCTGATTACCATTAGGTAAACTTAGCACGACGGATTGGACAGTACAATCCACTACGACAACAAAAGAAAAGCCTAAAATTACCTCTAAAAGTACTTCTAAAACATATCTACGTTCGGATTCAAATGTGGGTGGTATTGCTATGTTTAGCATATCACATCAAACTTTGACGTAGCGCGCGCAATAATCGTAGCCATTTTGGCTTAGTGTGCCAGATGTGAAAGTAAGGGGTTTGCTCTCCTCCAAACGCGCGCAGAAAAGGTTCAACTCTTTCGATCATGCTTCCTTCAAAATTTAGAGTTCGACCCATTTTAGAGGCTAATTTTATCGCCTCCCAAAATAGAAAACTACTGGCTCCGCTACTCCTCCACATTGGATCCGCTCCCGCCATTAAAGAATGAACTTCTTGGTTGTCCCAAGCAAGATAAAGTCCCGCATGCATTATTCCCTCTGAGTCTCTGGCAATCAAAATCTCACGACAGCCTTTTTCAGCACATGCCTTATCTAGTGATTTAATGGCGGCATCCGAATTAGGCACCTGTTTGTTTTGCCGCTCAAACGTTTTCCTTTGAATGTCGAGTAAACTGCGCAAGTCTTCTCCGAAAGAACATGTCAGTTGCTTAGAAGCCTTCCGAATATCCGTCTTAATATTGCCCTTAAAGCTATTAAAGACAGCCTCAGGATTAGATAAATCTTTAAGAATGTATGTATATCGCACACTTGACTGAAAACCTTTCCAGTAGCAAGGCAACCAATTAGTTACGGAGTGATGCAAATACTGATTAAAATGCGCGATATTGGGGAAATCGGATAGGAGTTCAGTGTATATTTCGCATTCATAAGATGCCTTAGATACATGCTTTTGTCCTTTCGGATAGCTTAAAAATGGCCCCATTCTAGGAGTCAATGGTGGCATATTAATCGTGGTTATCCCTAGTTTTTTTTTGGTAAAATAGGGCCAAACGCCGGCTACTTTGCCTTCCCGATAGACAATGGAGGCATCCCATCCTTCGATGCCGCAAACAGCATCTAACCAAAATGGCTGCACGTATAGTGGAAGAGCGGCGTGTTCATTCGCAAATTGACGGTAGGCGGTTTGTTTTTTTAACTGCGCCATTTGTGAGCCTTGCAACGATGTGTCTTACACGAAATAACCACATTTACTCCGATGCTAATCTAGCTAATACTCCACCATCACAGACAAATTCTTGGCCTGTGATACTACCTGATAAATCCGTATTCGCCAAAAATAAGGCGAGGGATGCAATTTCTTCGGGCCGTACAATACGGCCTAAAGGAGTAGATCTCTCTAAACGAAGCTTGGCCTCTTCATATTCTGAAGATCTGCTTAGGCTTCTTTTGAGCATCTCTGTGTTCACAGCTCCTGGCAAAATAGCATTCACGCGGATATCAAGGGGCGCTAATTCAAGAGCAGCAGCTCGAGTAAATGCGCTCATCCCCCCTTTAGAGGTGACATAGGCGCACATTCCAGCCGAGGTCGCTCTGGCATGAACCGACGAAATGTTCACAATCGAGCCTCCACTTAGTACTGGAGCAAATGCTTTGGTCATATAGAATGCGCCATTCAAATTAGTGGACATCACACGGTCCCATTCATCGATTGAGGTATCTAGTAACGATTTTTCGATCTGAATTGCCGCATTGTTAACCAAACAGTTAATGGTGCGATTCTCGGCTATGAATGCATCTGCGAGACGTATCACTTGTGCTGGCTTACTAATATCTAACTCGATGTAGTTCCAGGCGCATTCGCTAGGCTTATCAGTGATGTCTAAACCGGTTACAATCCATCCACGTTCAAAAAAGAGGTCTGCTATGGCTCTGCCAATACCTTGATTGCATCCAGTGATTAGAACATGCTTATTGTTGACCAATACCTAGCCCCTCCAGAAGCATATTAACGGAATTGATATGGACACGATCCCAACATACCAAGCTGCTGTTGGAGTTATGTGCGGCGAGGAAGACATTATTCATGCTACGTAGAGGGCTATTCAAGGCCAAGGGCTCGTGCTCAAAGACGTCTAATCCAGCTCCGGAAATTTGTTTGGTTTGCAAAGCCTGGACGAGATCAGATTCGTTAATTAATGGCCCTCTGCCAGTATTGATAATAAAAGGACGGCGTTGCATTTGTGCAAAAGTAGCGGAGCTTAGGATATGCCTGGAGGTGGAATTAAGGTCGCAATGCAGAGAGATGATATCAGACTGACGTACTAACGTAGGAAGATCAACCATGGTGACATGTTCTTGTTCTTTTGACAAAATGTCATACGCCAAAATGCGCGCTCCACATGCTTGAAGTCGCTTTGCGAAGGCGGATCCTATTGCGCCGAGTCCAATGATTCCCACAGCGAGTTCAGAAAGGGCATATCCTTGTGGTTTGTGCCAGCCACCGCTCTTAAGAATGGAGTCATTGACAACGACATTGCGACAATAAGCTAGGGCATAAGCCAATGCTGTATCCGCAACGGGATCGGTGAAGGCGTTGGGGGTGCGGTAAACCTTAACCTGATATTTTTCGGCTTCGTCTTTCTGGATGGAATCGATACCGGTTCCCCATTTGACAACGACTTTAAGGTCTTTAGATTGTTTATAGACGCTTTCACTAAAGCGATCATCCCCACAGATGATGCCATGCGCACCATTGAGATAGTGGATGAGCTCAGGTTCCTCAAGACGCTCTTCAACGGCGGCCCAAACAACCTCTAAGGGTATTCCGCTTAAGAGAGGTTCGACCTTATGACGCTCACGCAGCATATAGGGCGCTGAAATTACGACTTTCATAAAATCACATACTCTCTTTTGTCAATATGGCTCGTAGGGGAGCGCCATCGAGGTTTGGTAGATGCAGAGGTAGAGCGATAAGTTTGTATTTGCCGGGAGTTACATGCTTAAGATGTAGCCCCTCAACAATAATGGTATTTGCCTTCAGAAGAATTTCATGTGTGGCATTTGTGGGATCTTCAAACGCTTGTATCGAAGGTCCATCGGTACCGATTAGATGGATGCCTTTTTGTACCAATAACTCAGCACTTTCGGGAGTAATTGCGATAAATTTTGGATCGAATTCTCCACACATTTCGGAATTCTTTGTTTTAAGTAGAATGCGCGTAGTGGCAGCGGGAATATTTGCTGCGAGGAAGAACGACGGTTGGATATGGCCATTTCCGCGGTATTCTAGGACGTGAGCTTCGCCAATTAATTTGTCTAACCCGATGTCATGTGTAAAGGAACCGTCTTCAACAAAATGAAAGGGGGCATCCAGATGGGTTCCTGAGTGGGCACTTAACGAAACATGCGAAACATTGTGGCCATGTTCTGCCATCGTTTTGGTTTGAGAAATCTTTACGGGATGGTCGCCTGGCCACACAACCATACTAGAGGTAATTGGTCGAGAAATGTCGATATATTCAGGTTTCATCGATGGCATATTGCTTTGCTGGCTAAAGGGCTTACGTGGGTAATAAAGTCGCCTACGCATCCCATCAGACATCGGTTCGCGATAGCGGTAGGCACGGAAAGTGCCCCAAAACTGCAAAAAGCGAAATAGCGGAATATCCATGAGGTTTGTGAGTAGTTTTCCATCCCTCAACGCATGGAAATAGTCTCCAATCGTATTCATGAGAGAGAATTTGGCAAAGCTCCACAAACCGAAATGATGATCCTTAAAGATCTCTTTGTAAGCTAGAGCCTCGCGGTAGTAGCGTCGATAGATCTGTGTGCTGGTTTCATCATGAATATGATAAACACTGGCTTCAGCAATGTATGCAATGCGATGGCCTTTTTGAAGGATGGCTTTGCCCCATGCGATGTCCTCTAGACCTGAGAGTGTTTCGTCAAATGGAGTTTGGTCCCATAAAGACCTTCGAATGGCCGAGTTGGCATTGTTGCAAAAGGCAAGCCCACAATCGGGATTGCTTTCCAGGGGAAACCATTTAGCAAAGATCTGATGTTCGGAATAGCGGGTTTGTTCATCACCTTGTTGACGACCATAAACAAGCCCCACATTACTATCACGGCGAAGAGGTTCTACTAGATATTTCAACCACAATGTATTGGTGGGGTGGCAGTGTGCACTGATAACGACTACTATGTTACCTTGTGCTTTGGCAATTCCCTGGTTTAACGAATAGCCAAATGTAAACTTCTCCGGAGATATTGTGACAATTTGTACAGGATAATCTCTGACGATATCTAAAGTACCATCAATAGAACCAGAATCAACGACGATCACTTCAAAGGCAAGATCTATTTGTTGTGCATGAATTTCCTGAAGAAGACTCCCAATATGCCTTGCTTCATTGTGAGTGCGGATGACAATGGAAATTTCGGGTTGCATCGAAGGCATAGCAATAAAGGCCTATGTATCTTAGGGAGTTTGGATAATCATGCGCGCCACTCTAAATTTAGTCAATTATTGACATAGCAAATATTACGAAAGACAGTATCGTCAAAATAAGGGAAACTATTAGGGCTGCCACTTCGGCGAAGTGGCTCTACATGTTTTGTTACACGTTGTAGCGCCGCTTCGCCGAAGCGGCATAAACAAAGGCTTGGTATGGACATCGGATTCCTGGTATCGTTTTGATATTCAACTCACAACCGCAGGGGACCAAAATGAAGATCGTAGGTTGCATTCCCGCACGAATGGGGTCAAGTCGCTTTCCTGGAAAGCCTATGGAATTGATCCATGGTGTACCGATGATTGGTCACGTCTATCTTAGAGCACGAGAGGCCACTTCCTTGAATGGGCTTTATGTAGCAACCTGTGATCAGGTAATCTTCGATTACATCACCTCCATCGGAGGGATTGCAATTATGACTAGTGATGAACATCCAGGTTGTGTAGATCGTTGTACTGAAGCCTTATATGTTATAGAACAGCTACAGGGAAAGCAGGTCGACGTGATGGTGATTATTCAGGGCGATGAACCTTTACTACGTCCAGAAATGATCGACGATGCGATTGCACCACTTAAGCAAGACCCTTCTATTTCCATTTCTAACTTGATGGGCCGCATTGAGGATCCTAAAGAGTTTAGTGATATCAATGAAATCAAGGTTGTGGTGGATTGTCATAGCAATGCTCTTTATTTTTCAAGAGAGCCAATTCCCTGCGGAAAAAAGGGGGAGGGCCATGCAAATCGATGGAAGCAAATTTGCATTATGCCAATACGTCGTGACTTGTTAATTCGATTTGGCGAAATGCCGCGCACATCACTAGAGATCTGTGAATCAATCGATATGTTAAGGCTATTGGAGAATGGTATTCCCGTTCGTATGGTGCCTACAAATCATGTGATGAAGAGTGTTGATACTCTAGAAGATCTTATTAAGGTTCGCGAATTAATGGAGGTTCATTAGCCCGACGCCTCCACTGCTACCGGGTCTGTGCATAGGCGTTGGTAGAGATTAGATGTTTCTAACAACTCTTGATGCGTACCTTTCATCACAATGCGTCCAGCTTCTAGTACATGGATGCAATCAAAATTCTCAACTGTTGAAAGGCGATGCGCAATAGCTACTATCGTTTTACGACCAGCCATCTCCTTAATTGCTTGAGCGATGATCGATTCAGAAATATGATCTAACGACGAAGTGGCTTCGTCAAACACAAGTATTTCTGGCTGATGGTAAAGCGCCCTAGCAATTCCCACGCGTTGCTTTTGTCCTCCTGAGAGCCTCACGCCCCGTTCGCCAACGTGAGTGTTTGCTTTTTCAGGAAGTGTTTGCACAAATTCATGAAGATGGGCCATTACCAATGCATCGTGTAGCTTTTGGGTATCGATAGTGGACTCACCAAATGCCACATTTTGAGCGATCGAGCCATCGACCAATGCGATGTCTTGCGGAACATAGCCAATTAGGTGCTTAATGCCCTGTAAACTATGAACTGATTTGCCATCGATTTGGAATTTTCCTGAGTCAGGGGATAGTAAAGAAATCAGAATATCGACAAGAGTGCTTTTACCTACTCCAGATGGGCCCACAAAGGCAACCGAAGAATTTTTCATAATTTGGAAGCTAACGTCGTGTAAAACCTCTACGTCGTTTGAATAGGAGTAACATACATTTTCGAATGCTAAGCTACTTAAAAAGCTCCTTGCATGAGGCGAAAACTCTTGGTGCGTTGTTTCAATGTTTTTATGAAGTTCGAGATCTAAGCACTGCAAAGAGGCCTGAAATGCCTGCATTTGTATCCGTTGAGATACCACCTGGTTCACTGCGGGTAACAATCGCCTTCCCACTGCTCCCAGAAACAACATCGGAGCCACCAATTCAGAAGCGGGCCAATTCGAAAGTATCCAAACAACGACTACGCCTAGTAAGCCTATAAGAGCCACATATTCAATCAAGACCATAGGCACGGTTGGGTAGTAGACTGTTACTGTTTGCGATCGTGCAATGCGCTTCACATAGCTGTCAAACAGCGAAGAAAAGTAGTTCTGTTTTTCATACAGCTTGACTTCTTTAAAGCTTAAAAGACCATCGCTAATTGTTTGAAAAACTTTTGGAAAAATTGTTTCTTTTTCTTCTCCAGCCGCATTCATCGGTTTCTTTACAAGATGGTGCATCCAAGCACCAATAAGTCCAAATAACGCAATCACTCCCATGGACAAAGCGAAAAATTCGGTTAATATCAGTATGGTCAAAAATATGGTCATGACGATAGCAGCAAGATAACGTAGATACTGCACCAGCGCATTTGCGCATTGGTCAATCGTAGTGGTACAGTTCTTCAGAAATAGCCCTGTATTACCTTTGATAAAGTCCTGATAGTTTTGATGCAGATACCGATTAAAGATAAACAGCGCTTTTCTGCGATAGAATTGATAGGGAAATTTTGCAATTTGGTAGTTGAGGTACATCTGTAGCACAGATTTAATGGTGATAGAAAGGCAGAATAGAACGGTAAGCCAAATGACTAGTTCCTTAGCTGTCCATTCCAAACCTGTCCAAACTTGTGCTACAGCAATGACGCGCTCCGGGTTACTGAGGACCTCCACATAGGGCACGATTAAAGCCAAGCCGAATGACTCGAAAAGAGAAAAGAAAATCATCAGGGCAAGGATAGCAAAAAAGCTACGCTTTTCTTGAGTATTAAGGACGGCGATAATTAGCTTCCAGTTAGTCACTTTTTCGCTCCTACCGATTGTAAATCGGGAATAAGGCCATTCTTTAATAGGTATGTGGAACTGAATACGATGTCGTCAGTATAGTAGATGCGCCCGCCCACTGCTTCGATAGCCGCAATTTCTTCCTGCAGTTTAACGTCATCTGGCGTTTTCTGATACTCAATGCCTTTAATGTAAATGCTTGGAGCTAGCAGACGTATCGTAGGAGCCGCTGAGGGCCATCGATTGAGGCCAACATAATCAATGATGGATAGAGCATTCAAATATTCACAACGTTGCCGGTGATTAAAAAAAGGTCTGCCTGGGCCTTTATTTACATAGCGATCTTCAGTCACCGTCACCACTAGAACATCGCCTTGGCTCTTTGCTTCTTCAAAGTGCTTAAGGTGGCCGTAGTGTACAAGATCAAAGCACCCATGACAGTGAACGACACAAGTTCCCTGAGATTTTTTTAATGCGATTATTGCTGCCAGCTCATCTAGGTCTTTAATTTTATTTAAATCCATATTTCAGCCCTTGTCTTAGATCCTCTATAGAAACCGGAATATTACCTGTGCGGCTAACCTGGCATGCTGCAGCAAGACTGCCTAAAAAGGCACTTTCCCAAAGACTACCCCCAGCAATTAGAGTTAGGGCTGCGGCTGTCAGCAGGGAATCACCAGCGCCGGCAACGTCTTTTGGAGAGCTGTTAAGCGCTGGTAGCTTGTCTGTATGGAAAATAGACGAACCCGCTTCTGCGGAATACATAAGAATACCTTCAGCGCCTAAAGTGATCACAACGTTCTGAGCATTACATTTATGGCAAAGGTTTTGAGCCAATACAGCCAAACCAGAATCATAGTCCTTTAGGGCAATTCGGGCTTCGCGCTCAGTGGGAGTAATGAGTTTCATTCCCATAAACCGTGATACGTCACCAATTTGTGAGGAGGACTGACTGTCTGCGACCATGGCAATGCCCTTGTCTGTGCAATGACGAGTAAGGACATCTACCATTGATTGGGGCAAACAGCCGTAGCTAAAATCGGAAAAAATGACGACGTCACATCCCTCAATGCACTCTTGAAGGTCTTTCAACATGCGTTGAGATGTTTCATTCGAGATCGCATGTTGTCGCAGATGGTTAACTCGCAATAACGTTTTTCCTGCCGCGCGAAAACGTTGCTTGAGTGTAGTAGGTCGCTCGGGTTCAACATAAAATGTGGCCTTCACACCTTCTTGCATTAAGCGCTGACGAACAAAACTAGCAGGTTCATCCTGACCTAATACGGAAAAGAACGAAACTTCTGCTCCTAAGCGCTTAGCATGGGCTGCAACTATAGCCGCTCCCCCCACAAACGTTTCGCGCATTAGAGGGCTGACAACTATGGTAGGATCCTCCTGTGACATGCCTAAGGCTTCACAATCAATGTATTCATCAATAATGGTATCTCCAATCACGCATACTTTGACGGAGGTAAATGATTCAAAAAGAGTAGGTAGGCGATGCAGTCCGCTTCCATGGCGCTCTAAAAAATTCGATGGAATATGGATGCCTGTTGCGGAGACCTCCTTGATCTGTTTTCTCAATAGATCAAAAGATGAAAACCCGATGTCTCCAGAGCAAAAGGCTAAGCGTCCTCCATACTTTTGTAATACCGCGGTTTCAGGATTATCTCTTCCCTCGTGTTCCTTACCCTTAACAACAATTTCGGGACGCAGCCATTCCACAATTTGAGCAGATGGATCGCGCATGATGAATGCATGATCTACCCAAGTTGTCTCCTGAATTGCTTCCAAACGAATGGCCTCTGGCAGAAGAGTATCTGGAAAATCGTCTGATGTGACCCCCACAACCAAGCAATCGCCACTTTCAGCAGCGAAGCGTAATAGGCGTAAATGGCCAGGGTGAAGGATATTGAAATTGCCTGGGACAAAAACAATGCTACTGCCAGTACCGGCCTTGATCCTTATCTGTTCTAGATAATCCTTGCAGTTAACGGGAACTGTATTTGACACCATATTTTAAACTCCTCCCACCTAAGTATTTAGTATGCTTTTGCCAACTTGGGTTGGAGAAGCGTTGTAGACCCAGGCCCGACTGGGAGTAGTTTTGGGTGCTGTCTATCAATGAACCAATGATACCACAGTTCGAAATTGGCGAAATACAATAGCCGGCGAGCGGCTCGTGTAGTACCAGATCTGTCATTGAGCACGTCTTCTAGAGCCGAGCGCTTAAAGACAGCTCGCTCTTTAAGCTGCTCCACTCGCTTTCGCAACACCTGCTCTATTGATCCGGTAATAAAGTCGGCTTCTGGTATGCCAAAGCCCTTTTTCTTCATTTCCAAGCAGGAAGGATGGATGTATTTTGCACTTAGTTTTCGTAAAAGATACTTGGATTGATCTTTACGCCATTTCAAATGGGTGGGTAAGCGGAAGCAGAATTCCACCAAGTCGCGATCTAGATAGGGAAACCTGCCCTCTATATGAAACCGCATCAAAAACCTGTCTGAGGTATGATTGTGATGAGTTCCTATATAGAATTTCATGTCTGCATAAGACAAAGCTTGGAATGAGTCCGTGAACTTTTTTAGATCTGGCGAAGCGCTTCTGATAGCTGCTAGTGCATCAATATTATCGTCTAAAAGATTATCTGCAAAGACGCTCGCGGGATTTTCATAAAGGTAGGAAGCAAAGAGTCTTCTAAAGATATCAAAGGGATCACTACTTTCCATGATTCGCGCAGCGGTTGTAAGGCGACCTTTTCGAGGGATAAAAGGTGCCAAAAAGGAAAGATGCTTCAACCATGGCCAATGTTGCTGGAGGTTTCTGTAGTATCCATACCCTCCCATCAATTCATCCGGTCCAAGTCCGTTTAAAATAACGCGAATTCCATGTTTTGAGATATTTTGTGCAATGGGGTAGTGTGGTTCTAAAGCTCCAATAGGTTCTTCAAATACCCATAGCATATCATCCAGAGAACCCATTAAGTCTTCTTTGCGAAACCTTGTAATGGTATGTGACAAGTTATGCATTTTTGCAGTTGCATGCGCCTGATCCAGTTCACTCAGGGAATCAAGCGCTGTGTCATATGCCAATGTAAAGGCTCGGATAGTCGGGTGCATACTTGCAGCTATCGCCGTCATGGTTGTGGAATCTAACCCACCGCTCATGAGTGTCCCTACTTCCACATCAGCGATCAAGCATCTCTTGATAGCTTGATGAAGAAGCTCTTCGTAACGCTCTAAAGCCTTTTCTTCGCTAATGTCCAGCTGCTGACCTACTGGCAAATCCCAGTATTGAACAATTTGCTTTGAACCAACAGCTCTACCACTTAAGTAATGGCCAGGAGATAGCGCAAAGGCATCTTTGTAAGAGGTAGATGGCCTGGGAGAGCCCTGAAAAGCTATTCCTAAACAGAGTCCATTCCAGTTCGGTTTTGGATCGTAAAGGCCAGAAGCAATCAGAGTTGTCATGTCCGAAGCAAAGACAAAGGAGCTCTCTCTTTGGTGATAGTATAACGGTTTTATTCCGATACAATCCCTAGCAATAAAAATAGAACGCTCCACAGCATCATAAATGGCAAAGGCATACATGCCGCGAAATTTATCCAGTGCGTTATTACCCCATTGAAGATAGGCCTTTAGAACGACTTCGGTATCCGAGTCGCTGTAGAAATCCCATCCATGGCTTTCAAGTTCAGTACGAATCTCCAAAAAATTGTAGACCTCGCCATTGTACGTAAGCCAAAAGCGTCCTGAAGAAGCAGACATTGGCTGCGCTGCGCGATCGCTCAGATCGATAATTTTTAGGCGCGTATGCAGCAATGCGCCGAATACTAACGTATTGGGGTCTATCGCTTCGTTGAATGATGAAACCGTGCCTTGATTTGTGAAGAATACCCACCCTTGACCATCAGGACCACGGTCATAAAGAGTGCTTAAACAGCGTTGAGCCATCGCCAATGCCAGAGTAAAAGGCAGAGGATTGTCCAGAAAGAAGCCGGCAATACCACACATACTTTTTTACTCCTATTGGCTAAGTCAATGATAATCCCTTAAAAAAGCTTCGAAATTCCTGAAACACTAGTTCTGGGTGCAAGGCCCACAGGCATGCATGATCGGTGCAATCGACAGCATTCTTAAATCGGCTGGTATTTCTTCCTACCCAAACATTACAAGGTCCACAAGAAGGGTTAGAGGAAACATCTCGATGCATTTTAGGATTTAGCCACTCATAGCCAAATTGACTGGGGCTTGAACCACCCCAAACAATGAAGGTGGGCTTCTTAAGGGAAGCAGCAATATGCATTAAACCGCTATCATGTCCAACAAGAACACTGCTTTGTTTAATAATATTCATAACCTCACTCAGATTTGTCTTCCCAACTAGAGATGCTACCCCAGGAATATTCTCCTGCATAATTATTTGAGCATTGATCTGCTCGTTTTTATCGCCCAGTAAAATAAACTGATGGCTTCGAAAGGCTTTTGATGCCATTTTGAGCCACTCTATCCAGTATTCTAATGGCCACGTTTTAAAGGCAAAAAGGTTATTCGCCGCGGTAGGCTGAATGGCAATATAGGGCAAAGTTGTGTCTATGGAAGTAGGCTGCGCGGTTGAAAAACATCTTGCTATAGTATCCTCTGAAAATGCCATCATATCAGGCAACATATCGTCATTTGTGGCATGGGGGACGCTAAGGCGCAGATTTTGAATTGCAGCATGAATACCTGTTGCGGGTGGTTGAGTAGTAGCATTTGCTCCTAGAAGCAGCCACAGTCTTTTTCCTTCTAGGGTGCCGATGATTTTGCGTCCTATCAATCGAGAGGTGAGGATGTTTTCCTTCGTTGCAGCTAGATAGCTGAGATAGACTTCGTCAAACGCTTTATAGTTGTCTTTTACCAGACCAAATAGCGAGGCCATTGAGTCTTGGATAGAAATGGCGTTATCTAAAAGGCCGGTATCTTTGAATAATACATCAGAGAAGTATTGCGATTGAAATATACCGGTGACGATACGCCCAGTTGCCTTTAGATTTTTTAATAAAGGAATCATGAGCAACGCATCGCCAAGTCCGGCGTTAATGTAGACAGCAGCTCGTATCACAGTAAAATCCAGAATTTAGTATTGTGGAAACTCTAGCATAATGTGAAATTTGATGTGTAGAGGTTAGACCCTGATTGCTACCCAATGCAGTCAACTTAAAATAAACCTTTGTTAATGCCGCTTCGCCGAAGTGGTATTAACAAAGGTTTATTTTAAGTTGACAGCATTGGGTGGCAAGTCGGGTTTAAAGCTTGGGCATCGATAATTCCAAGCCGATCACCTTGTCAAAAATAAGTTATTTCAATATTGTGCAGTGCAGTTTTTCATAACCGAAGGCAGGCAACCATGTATCAACTTATAAACAAAATGGACTTCGAAGCTATCAGATTTCGGGGCCTTCTAGTAGTGGGTTGGGCCTTATTTGGCGCTTTTGTGGCGACATATTTGCTTTATTGGTACAGCGTTGGTGGCGATGCTTCTATCTACCTGCCTTATGCTAAGTGGATGTTCCATTCTCCATTTAGTTATGGTGTTAGAGGCAATATCGCGTATGGAGCATCTTCTCCCCTTTGGGCCTTATTTATCTCGGTTTTCTATAGTCCTTCTGACACGGTATACTTGTACAGTTTAAAGGTCGCCAATTTAGCACTATTCCTTGGTTCAATTGTGATCCTCACCAAGAGCCTAAAGGTGCCTTTTTTACCGTTGTTTTTCTTAATCACAGTGAATGTCTCGGGTGTTTTCGAGTTTTTTCTGCTTTATGAAAATGCTCTTATCTTGTTTTGGATTGCCCTCGTGGTGCATTGCATTTGCAAGAACGACGTGCGTCGTTTACTTTGGGTAACTGCATTTTTACCTTTGGTTCGTGGTGAATTTGTGTTTATTCAGGTGGCTTGTCTGTATGCCTTCAGAAGGGAAATTCACATTAAGCACCTATTATGGCAATGCGTGCCCTTTGGTCTTTATGCTGGTTACATGTTTTTTAATACGGATTCTCTTATCCCTTCGAGTGTGTTGACGCAAATTTTGAAAAACCGTCTTGCCTCACTAGAGCGTACTGACCGTCATTGGATACTCCAAATACTGGCAAATCTGTTCAACAATCCATACGCGTTAGCCTATCTGATTTTTCTCACTGTCGCTGGTCTTTGCAAGGTTCCGCGAATGGAAAAGCTCTTTAGCGTATGCTTCTGGTCTTTGCTAGCAATGTTTCTTGTTGCAATACTATTGCAACCATCGCTTCGATATAGTTCGGAGTTCTTTTCGCTTGGCAGTATTGCCTGTGCCGTTTACTTGCATCATTTTCTGGCGAAGAATCGTCTGCCCGACTCATCTTTAGTATTTTCCGCAGTTATCGTGATTATGTTTTTTACTTGGACGAACCTCTTCTTCCAGGAGTTTAAAGCCAGAAAGGAAAACTCTGAAGGACTTGCTTCTACATGGTACAGTCGCACAGTGCCCGATATGGCAAATATTCTTAATCAAGTAATGCTACCTGATGATAAAGTCCTCATCTATGAAATTCAGGGTCAGTATCACTTGAATCAACGTGCAGTATCTATGGACGGAGTAGTCGGCGGACAAGCTACGCCATATTTATTGATGGGAATCAAGGCTGGTAAACCCACCATGGATGCTAGTTATGCAGATTTCATAGAGCAGCACCAGTATTTAGTATTAGGTCATGGTACGGGCGGAACTCTTTTCAAGGGAACAGCATACGATTTTCTAAATGACACTTGCGAGACATTAAATGTCGGAGATCATTGTCGCTATGGATCTTTGATCTTCACGAAGATAGCACAAAACCCTCGTTGGACAACAAAGGGGCAAAAGATAGACGAAACGTGGCGATCAATTTTTAAGATCGACCATGCTTCCCAAACAGCTGACTAAGATTCCATATAGTCCCAAAAAATTGTTGCGCATCAAAATTCCCAGGGCTATCGTGAACGGCACCTAAACGATGAGGACACCATATGACACTTGCTAACTATAACTCCCATATTGTCAATACTCTTAATAATACCGAAGTAACCCATCGCCAACAAGCCGTGGAGCTGCAAGATGGTCTTTCGCAACTGCTTGCACAAATGCAGTTGGTTAAACAGAATACCCGTAAGGTAATTCTCATTGGTAATGGTGGTAGCGCGGCGATAGCCAGTCATATCGCCACTGACTTTTGGAAGCGTGGTGGTATTCGCGCCATAGCATTCAGTGATGCATCATTGATTACTTGTGTCAGCAATGACTTTTCGTATGCGGAAGTTTACAGCAAACCTATAGCGCAGTTTGCTGATGAGCACGATCTACTCATCGCCATAAGCAGCAGCGGAAATTCAGAGAACATTCTTAATGCGGTGAAGGAAGCTAAAAAACAAGGTTGCATTACAGTAACGCTATCAGGATTTTCTTCTGCTAATCTTCTTAGAACTCTTGGTGATATCAACTTCTACGTTCCTGGAAAAGATTATGGCTGTGTGGAAATTGGACACCTCATCCTTCTTCACTATCTCATCGACTCGTTTTTGACTCAGCAGGTTACCCGAGTTAGCGCTGGCTTAGCTGCCACATAGTAATTTTACACACTTTGGTCAATGAACGAACTTGTGAATGGTGTCTCGCAAGGGTATATCTGAGAATAGTAATTTGTAATGTGCCATTGTGTGCCTTGGAACCAACAATGGACGTAGCAGATCTAGACTGGTTAGCTTCGGTATCATATTTAGCGATATGGAATGCGCTATACCCTCTTCAACGATGTCGATGAATTGAAAAGGCGTTTCAAGATACCAAATGGGCTTATTGCAGCTCATTAATTCATATGCCAAGGTTGTTTGGGTACAAGCAATGACATCAATTTTGGATAGAGAAGATTCATCCAATACGTCGATGCCCTTGAGCTGTGGTCTTATATCATCATCATACACATCTGTATCGGCATCCTTTGTCCCTGGTGCAGGGGGGCGTTGTTTAACATAGACATGCCAACCCAATGCAAGAAAGGCCCTCATATAGGCAGATATTGCTTTGTTATCTGATAAAAACTCATAGGGAATAAGGACAGACAAGTTTGTGCGTTCTAAGGGCTTTAGTGAAGGCCAAGGCTTGTGAGAAATATTGTTTCTTAAATGGCCTCCAACAACGATTTGATGTGGCAAATATTTATTGGAATGCTCAATGAGCACATCCCTCCAGTAATCGCCCCAAACAATAAGAGTGTTGGAGACCACATTGCAGTATTCTCTGGGAATTCCCGGTGCAATCCACCCAGCGTGGTACTTTGTGAAAAGGCCATGTTGGAAGGTAACTATAGGAATGCTCTTCACTTTGCAGGCTATTAAATAGCCCAATGCTGATTCCAACTGATCATATCCAAGCACTAATTTTGAGGGGATTGCTTTAGGGCTATCACAAAATGACTTTGCCTCTGCTACCGCATCATAGCATCGTCGATTGATCGCATTCAAAAGCAAGAAAAACTCATTTTCGGAAAGGTAGGAATGCAAAAACGGTGCGGAAGCGTAGTCTACGGAAGGGGCAACTGGATATTTCCAAGCTTTTTTACCAATGCAAAGGGAAGACCTACTTTGCAACCAGTTTAACATGCCTCTGCTGGTATGGAGGTGATCCAAGCGTGTATATGTATGGGTTTCCTTTAGTATGTTCTTCAAATGCCTATAGCGAAAACCGTCCTCGCCATCATCGTACACAACGATTGCTTGTGCCTTTGGGGATAGAGCACGAGCCACACTTGTACCGAAATTGTAAACACAACGTTCAATAAAGCTTCTTTTGCGATGAAGAATATCCCACAAGGCTTGCATCCCTCTTGCGGCTGCATATGGCTGAGGGGGAAATTTGAGTTGATGTCCTCGACAAGCGGCCCAAGCCTCTTGATGCCATACAAGTGGTACGCATACACTCCAGAACAAAAATTCTTGAAATGCAGGTAGTAAGTAGTAGCCTTTATATTGCCAGCTTGCATAAAGGGGAATACCGGTGGGGGTCTTTAGGTTATTGATTTGTAGGAGCAGGTCTTTAGCTCTAGCTAGATCAAAACTGGGATGAAACGTGCGTACACCGCCTGGAAGACCTGCGATCACAACTTCTTCATTTTTCCTTTCAATAATTGAAAGCAAGGCAACCAGCTCCTTTTATGAACGACGCGTTCTTTTATGTCTTATTGTTGGTAGCATATCATATGAAACGATCACTCGTACAGGAACCATAAATTTAGGTAATCGCTTTAGGCAATAGTGGCGAATAGCGCTGGGCAAGTCTATTTTGGATTCACGATTTGCGGGTAGTACTTTAACTGCAACGATTTGGCCAAGGATGGCATTTGCTTCACCATAAGCCATAACATCAGCAACCTCAGACATTTGACGGATAACGTTCTCAACATCGAGCGGATTTACTTTTTCTCCACCCACATTGATCACATCACTAGCTCTTCCCTTAATGCGCAACAACGCTTCTGATTCTTCCACGATATCTCCGGTAATATACCAACCATCTTCAGTTAATGGTGTGGAGGCATTTAGATAGCCCAACATCATGTTGGGACTATAGACCTCTAATATTCCGTTGCGTACGCGAATTTGATGTTCCTCGCCTCCCATACGCATCCATAGTGAATCGGAGCTTTCTGAGGCAGTTCTAAGCACTCCTAATTCAGTGGTAGCGTAGGTTTGTGTGAGTTTTATATGAGGGTAGATTTGGTGAAAGCGTTTTAGCGTGGTTTGTGGCATAGGCTCTGCGCCATAGGATATCTTTCGTAGTGAACTCAGCAGATGTCGCTCGTATGCACCGCTCAATAGCACCAAGTTTAGAAATGATGGAGAGGTAGGTAGTAGGGTCACTTGATGCTTTTCGATAGCCTCAAGAATGCCATCTGGAGTTCTCAGCGAAGGAATGACCAAACAACCGCAGTTATAGAGGCAGTAGAGCAAGGTGTCGAATCCACCTAAATGATCAAGCGTTAAAAAGGCCAAGATGCGTTCGTGTTTGGCTACAATACGTGCGCCTTTTGCTAATAGCTTGTAGGTGTCATGTACAGCACCTTTTGGATTTCCTGAAATGCCAGAGGTGAATAGCACTAATCCTGGATGACAATTGTGTCTGAGTTGTTGATAAAGAGCATTTTCCGAGGTGGCAGATTTGATGGCATGCGTGCGCGTCTGCTGTTCGTCTATTTTCACGATGTGCTGAGGAGCGGCGATGCTTAAATACTCTTCGCGTATAGGGTTATTCAGCTGAGAGAAGGGAATGACAATAGCTCCAAGACGCCACAGTGCTAGTAGGGCAGCGATCCCGGAAGGAGAATAATCTGCTTCCAATAGAACGACTTCACCAGCACAGATCAGCTCGTTTGTCAGCCAAACCTCCCAAACCGTGATTTGATCGATGATCCAAGCATATGAATAGGTGACTTCCTGCCAAATGACCGCGTCTTGATGACGATGCAGATGCATCTTTTGAATGAGATGTTTTATTGGATTGTCCACGCGTCTTAGATACCGCCTAAAAAGATGATCTGGCCGGTAATAAAGTTACTTTCCTTTCTCAGAAAAAAGTCGATGACGTTAGAAACATCTTCAAATTCGCCAAAACGCTTTATTGCTTGGCGGGAAAGAAGTTCGTCTATCTTAGCTTTAGGGACCGTATTGACAAGGTCGGTTTTGATCGGATTCGGTCCCACCGCATTTACCGTAATTCCATAAGATCCTAGTTCGCGGGCAAGAATCTGCGTAAAGCTGTCCACAGCCGCTTTTGACGCGGCGTATATGGTTTCTCCTTCGAGTTTGAGTGGAGTGGCTACTGAACTAAAGTTCACGATTCGCCCGAAGTTACCCTTTTTCATCAGCTTCGCGGCTTCACGACAACAAATTAAGGCGCCCACAACATTTGTCTCTAAAATGGACCGTATCGTGCTTGTCGGAGTGAGCAGAATGTGGTTCATAGAACCGATGCCTGCATTATTTAATAGCACATCGAGTCTGCCAAATTGTTTGCGAATGCTGCTGAAAACCTCCAGCATTGCCGATTCATCAGAAATATCTGCTTCAAAGTGCGAGTAGCCATTGATAGAAGCGCTAAAACATCCTCGACTTACGCCAACAACTCGATAGCCTTTTGCAACGTAGTAGTCGACCAAGTAGCGGCCAATGCCCTTTCGAGTACCCGTAATGAGCATTACTGGTCTATCCATGCTTTGTCTTCTCTCGAACAAGATCTAAAGAATAGTCAGTTAGCGTTTGCACGCTCCTAAAAGGGGTATGCTTCATTGATAACGCGCGATCGTTAGCCAATACAATTTTGATGCCGGTTTTGTCTTCGATTCTGTGTTCGATGTCGACAATTAGGGTAACAAGATCCAAGGAATCCAGCTTGGAATTCATTCCATACAATAACGCAGAGGGTTCATTTGTGATCTTGTGGTCCGCAGCGAGCTGCGAATTAAGTTCATCGATTGACTCAGAGATGGCTTCTTTAACTTGCAAATCATGCATCAGGCATTTCCTTCATGAAGGGAAAATCGGCTAAAGCGAGCATTTCTTTGTCCCCCTTGCTGTCGCCATAGGCATAGAGAATGTATTGGTCTTTAGGACCGAGTAGTTCATCTAAGCGTCTTGTTTTCTCGGCTCCGCGACAATTTTTGCCTTTGAGATAGCCTGTTAGCCTATTTTCTGAGTTTACGGCCAATTCCGAGCTTAGAACTTCATTAATGCCAACTGAGTGTGCCCAGGGAATAAGATAGAGATTCATGGACGCACTGACGAGAATGCAGCGATGTCCCTGGTCGTTATGCCATTTTATGCGCTGTAAAGCCTCGGGTCTTATCTGACTTGGAAGACTTTCTTTTGCAAATCTATGTGCATCTTCGGTGACTTCGTTGAGCGGCATTCCCTTGAAAAAGTAGGTGAGGACGCGCTCTTTCATGGTTTGACGATCGCGTCCGAGGGCAACATCAAGAGCTAACAAAGGAGCTAGCAAACCAAGTCCAAGAAGGGTTTTGAACCAGCCAAAGCGAAAAAAAAGAAATGGCACAAGCGAATCGCGATAGCTAATGGTGCCGTCGAAATCAAAGGCCGCAACTGTCTGTAAAGCTTCTTTTTGCATCATACGCCGCAGCTTAGCATAAAGCCAGCCTCACTGACAAGATCCCAAAAAATCAAAACAGACGAAAGCGAGGACGTGAGTCCATAATCATTACGTTCGTAGACTTGCGAGTATTTGCTGTTCATGCATAATGCTCAGATCAATCATTTTTTTATGGGGCAAGCATGAAGGCAATCGTCACAGGTGGATGCGGCTTTATTGGAAGCCATGTTGTGGATTTATTGGTTGCTAAAGGCGTCGATGTTGTCGTTTTAGATAATTTCAGCTCTGGACGTCGTGAAAATCTAGACCATGTGAAAGAACACGTAAAAATTGTGGCTTGTGACATATCTCAGCCAGGTTCGTGGGACAATGAATTCGCACATGTAGATTGGGTGTTTCATCTTGCAGCTCTTGCAGACATTGTTCCTTCCATTAAGGACCCAGCCAACTACTTTCGTTCCAACGTGGACGGCACTTTCAACGTCTTGGAGGCTGCACGAAAACATCAGGTTAAGCGTTTGGTTTACGCGGCGTCTAGCTCATGCTATGGCATTCCTGATGCATTCCCTACATCTGAAGATGCTCCCCTAAGAGCAATGTACCCTTATGCCTTAACAAAAAGCTTGGGAGAGCAACTGGTTTTGCATTGGGCTCAAGTATATAAACTGCCTGCTCTCTCATTGCGCCTATTTAATGTTTATGGTCCGCGAGCCCGCACGTCGGGTACTTATGGCGCTGTCTTTGGAGTTTTTTTAGCTCAAAAACTCGCCCAAAGCCCATTTACAGTGGTGGGTGATGGCACGCAAACACGCGACTTTACCTATGTTACTGATGTCGCCGCCGCGTTCATTGCCGCAGCAGAAAGTCAGCGTATCGGAAAGATCTACAATGTTGGTAGCGGGCATACAGTTTCTGTTAACCATCTTGTCAATTTACTCGAAGGTGAAGTCACCTATATTCCTAAAAGGCCCGGAGAACCTGACTGCACTTTCGCCGATATTAAAAGCATTTGCCAAGATTTAAAATGGGCTCCAAAAGTAAGCATCGAAGAGGGTGTTACCAAGCTGTTAGACGGGATTGAAGGGTGGAAATCGGCTCCCGTCTGGACGCCTGCAACAATAGCCCATGAGACAAAGGAATGGTTTGAGTGTCTACGCTAAAACGCTGTTATCTTTGGCTTAAAAAGATTGAGCATTACATGCTTCACATCCCAATGACTCTCAAAAATTGCGTAAGTGCACACCGAATTTTTTCTGAAAAATACAAAGATAAATTAGTAGGTTTGCTTCCAAACCACGCAATTGGTCCCCAAGCACAATATATCGAAATGTACTTACGTAAGTCTAAGGTTCACAATTTCGATTTAAAGGAAGATGTGGTTCTAGTAGCCACTTCCCGGTATTGCAATAGACAATTTGACCTTATGTGTTCGCGCTTAGCTAACATCGTTATCGATGATCAGTTGTATGACCTTCTTCAATATGGAGGATGGCGTTATTTAAAAAGGCAACGGCGTTGGTTGAGAAGTAGTTTTAGAAATGGAGTTGTTTATCATCCTTCCTGCCCCAGTCAATTAGATTTTTTGCCTGCCGAAGAGGAGCATGGTCGCTTCCTTTTAAAAAAAATGGGGGTAGACCCCACTAAGCCCTTTGTTACGATTAGCAATAAAGATAATTGGTATTGGCAAAGTCGTGGGGAAGATAAACCGTGGGATGCATACCGTTGCTCTGTTTTTGAGGACCTTGTTCCCGCGATAGAATATCTACATATCAACGGCGTGCAGTCAATTCGGGTTGGATATTGTCCTGATACGTCGGCTCCGAACGCCTACCACACTCTATCTGTTCTTACGGTAGATGAAATCGACTTTATGGACATTTATTTGCAAAAGCATGCGTTATTTTCTGTTTGTGGGGACAGTGGACTTGCATGGGTGCCCTATATTTTCAAGACGCCAGTACTTTTGCATAACATGATTCCCCTGGGTGAAAGTCCGGTTGTAGAGCGTGGTATTTTTTTGCCTAAATGCATGAGGAAGGCTGGGACTGATAGAATAGCGAGCTTGAGTGAAATTCAAGAGATTAAACATTTCATAGGCTATTCCGAGATGGATCAATATATGATTCGAGAAATGAGTGCAGAGTTCTTTCAAGGAAGCTACTACTATGCTAAATATGGTCTAGAAATTATGGACAGCAGCCCGGAAGATATCTTGCAGGCTGTCAAAGAAATGCTGGGATATGTCGATGGAAAGTTTCAGCTGTCTCCTGAACAAAAAGCTAGGCAAACAGCCTTCAATCGATCATTTTCCTTGGGACATCCCATGCGTCATACTACGGGGTGGGTTTCGCCTTCGTTTTTGCAGAAGAATGAAAATTTAGTCCGAGACAGGGTCCCTATCGGTGAGAATAAGCGCATTGACGGAATAGGAGAGCGGATAGATACACGTGCCTGATACAATGGGTGCCCACCAAATACCTGCAATTTCATGGTAGACTACCAAATGGTAGATGGTCACACTTAGCGACAACAATAACAGATAGCTTAACAAGTATTTAGTAAACTTCGCGATGTTGAAGCGTTGTGAATTGAAAACAAATTTGCCATTAGCAATAAACGCAAACACGATCCCACCAAAATACGCAAATCCGTACGCTACTTCGGGCGGCAACACAAACATCAAGCTGCCATACAAAAGATAGATGAATATCGCTATGATCAGACTGAGACTCATGTAAGTGCTCATTTTGACAATAGACTGGGGTAAAAAACGATTCCACTTAGCCGGCTGACTCACCTTATCTCCTCATAAACATGGATGCATTAGGCTAAGGTCTTGGACTGTTAAGGTCAAGAGTCTGGACGGGAATTCTGTAGTTTCCTGTACGAGCCTTTATCCTGAATTGACAAAAGTCCAGGCATGACCTATGTTCTTGAGGAACTGCTTACCAAGAGATTTTAATGACTAAGACCGTTCTTGTTACTGGAGCTGCGGGCTTCATTGGATTTCACCTCTGCAAGGCTCTACATGCCCGTGGAGACCAAGTTATCGGATACGATAATTTTAACTCCTATTACGACCCGGCTCTCAAACGATCACGTGCAGCTGAACTGCAGCACTTAGGCGTAAACCTTATTGAAGGCGATATTTGTGATGTCGACCGTTTGCACGATGTCATGGTATTCCATGGACCGACTCATATTGCGCACTTAGCTGCTCAAGCTGGAGTACGGTATTCCATCGAAAATCCTTACGTCTATGTAAAAACAAATCTTGAGGGATTCGTAAATATTCTTGAAGTCTGTCGTCATCGCCCAGGTACACGCCTTATCTATGCATCTTCTTCATCTGTATATGGCGCTAACACCAAGCTGCCCTTCGCTGAAGCAGACATGACAGATCATCCCGTCAGTCTTTATGGAGCTACCAAAAAATCAAACGAAGTCTTGGCAGCGTCCTATCATCGATTGTACAAAATTCCAGTGACTGGACTACGTTTCTTTACCGTTTACGGTCCATGGGGACGTCCTGATATGGCCTATTATAGCTTCACAAAGGCGATTATCGAAGGTGAACCTATCAAGATCTATAATTATGGAAAGCTTCAACGCGACTTCACGTATATCGATGATATCGTTCAAGGAACTATTAGTGCCATTGATCTTGGGGCGCAGAACGAAATCTTCAACCTTGGTAATCACCGTCCGGTGACCTTGGAACACTTTATTAGTGTCTTGGAAGCGTCCATCGGCCAGAATGCTATTAAAGAGTTTCTTCCTATGCAAGCCGGTGATGTTCCTGCAACCTATGCCGATATTGCACACAGTCGGCGCATGTTAAATTTCGAACCTAAAATAAGTTTGGAAGAAGGGATTCCTCGCTTTGTTGCCTGGTATAAGGCTTCCCAAATAAGCAATAAAACCCATACCATGGCGCCTTAACGGCTCCGGAGGGCGCGAACATATGAGATCTTGCTGCGTATTACTACTTTTACTGACCACATTAACGGGTTGTCTTTATAATGATCCTGCTTATCGTGAAGAGATGCCTGACATTCCAGCTTTGGAAGAGATAGTGGTTACTTATAGCGATGAGATGGAGCGTTATAACCGCCTGTTTTTATCAGATTCCCGTGCATACTACGATCATTACGTAGAAAAGGTATGCATGAAGTTCCGAACGGAAGCCATTATGGATGTACTCGAGGCAAGAGACCTGATCGTTCATGTGGTTGAAGGCTTTCTTGCGCGCGTCAATGAAGATCCATGGGTCTCCACAGATCTATATAACTTTCCCTTTACCGCTGACAATCTTCACGTTGAAATAGAGTTTGATAGCTTTTACGGAAAGTATGTGGACACTAGAGAGATTGGGCAAGTGCACCTCAAAGAAGGAATTGTTTACTATTACGCGAATGATGCCATGGATCGTGACACAGTGTTTTTTCACAAGCGCCAAGAACCCTATGAAAAAGCCTATCGATTTAGCAAATATAAGCACTTTCGTCCTTATATAAAAAATCCCGAGCCCGTTCAGTGGGTCATGCATGATGCATCTCAAGCAGCAGGTGATCAAACTAAAGTCATCATGCCATATGAAGGAAGAACTCCCTATGACAGAGGGGTCACTTCTAACCAGCCTCAAAGACAAGAGTTGGTAGGCAGGCCCACAGGCCCCCCAAATCTGCTGACTCCCTATAATAGAGGGGCTGCTTATAGAACTTATAACAACAACAACAGCATACCGGGTAATACAATTCCGCCAAGTACTCAGATTGATGCTGCCGCTAATGCCAATACCGGTTTTGGTGCCCAGCCGTTGTAATACTTGACAAAGGTTCTCTGCCGCGCATGTTGCAGCCCTAATATTTTTCCTTTTTCTAATGCCGCTTCGGCGAAGTGGCTCTTACGCCGCATGTGTGGCTAGAGAGGCGATGACAATCCTAAATCTTAATCAATAGCATGACCTTTGGGAAATAGGAGATGTGAGCACGATTTGGGATGTTATTGGAATGAAAGTTCCTTCTGGTTGCAAAATCTAAGAAAAGCCGCTATTCTCAAGGACTTAGCCTATAAGGAAACGGATGAAAATTGCAGTTTTAGGTGCAGGGACTTGGGGGTTTTGTCTGGCGTCATTACTGGCTTCCAAGGACTACGAAGTTGTCTGCTGGGGCAGACATCAATCTGTGATAGATGAGCTCAGTACCCTCGGAGAACATCCTAAGCTTCCTAAAAAACGTCTACCTGGAAGGGTGATCTTTACCTCTGACTTAGCTCAGGCAGTTGACGGAGCCCAATTTATTGTTGAATCCGTGACCAGTAAAGGATTGCGTCCGACCCTACAACAGATCAGAGATCTTGGTGTAAAGAGTTGCCCACTTGTCATTACTTCAAAAGGTATTGAACAAAATACTGGCTTGATTTTGGCTGACGTAGCCATAGAGGTTTTGGGAGAAGAATGGCGAAATTTTGTAGGCTGCATCAGCGGTCCTGGCTATGCTCAAGAGGTCATTCAAGGACTGCCCACATCGTTAACAGCATCGGCATATGATCCAAACGTTATGTTGATGATTGCGGAAACATTTGGATACAAGAGTTTTCGCGTTTACCCTAATGCTGATGTGCTTGGGGTCTCTTATGGAGGCGCGTTAAAAAACTGTATCGCCATCGGCTGCGGGATTTCAGATGGTTTAGATCTTGGCAACAGTTCCAAGGCTGCAGTGATGACCCGCGGACTCCATGAGATGCGTAAATTGGGCGTAGCAATGGGCTGCAAAGCTGAGACTTTTTACGGTCTATCTGGCATGGGTGATGTCTTCCTTACCTGCTCATCTGTAATGAGCCGTAATTTCCGCTTTGGGTATTTATTAGCTCGCGGATACTCTCCGAACGATGCCCACAAAGAAATTGGCATGGTTGTGGAAGGCGCCTATACTTGTTTCTCAGCGCTTCAGCTCAGCCGTCAGCATAACATTGCTATGCCCATTACGGAAAGTGTTGTGCGTATTATTGAAGGCGAAATGTCGCCAAAAGAGAGCGTTGCCGTTCTAATGCAACGCACCATTAAAGAAGAGCATTTGTAACCCTAAGGCAGCAATGAAAGTTGTGGCACCCGCGGAGATGGCGCGTATTGAAAGTTTGGCATATAACGCCGGCTTTCTAGAGTCGGATTTCATGGAAGCTGCCGGAAAAGGCATCGCTGGCCGTATACAAGAGTTCGTTCAGGAAAAAAAACGATCCAAAGAAATCATGCTGCTATGCGGACATGGTAATAACGCCGGTGACGCCTATGTAGCAGGCCGCTTTCTCTTAGAGAAGGGCTTTATTGTAAAGGCAATCCTTTGTAAGTCCATTCAAGATGCTCGTCCCTTATGCCGAGAAAACCATAGTCGTTTTCTTGAAGTCGGAGGCCAAGTAATTCCCTATGAGCCCGGTGTTGCGTTACCTTTACCAAAGGCAGGCGTAATCGTCGACGGACTATTTGGAACAGGGTTCCAACAATCTCTGCGCGAGCCGTATGCTAGTCTGGTCAATGTTGCCAATGAAAGTAAAATACCCATCATCGCCATTGATATTCCTTCAGGCCTTAATGGTGAAAATGGCCTTACACCTGGATCTGCTATCAAAGCTACTGAAACCATTTATTTGGGACTTCCCAAAACTGGCTTTTTTCTAGCAGAAGGTTGGAATCATGTTGGGCAACTCCATTACGTAGATTTTGGTCTATCGGATCGCTTTATTGATCAGGCTACCCCCGACTTATGGCTACCATCCCTTGAACAAATTCATGGACTATTGCCTACAATTCAGCGTGATCGACATAAGTATCAAACAGGACTGGTTGTGGGTCTTGCCGGCTCTCCAGGAATGCCAGGAGCGGCCATTCTATCCATTACGGCGGCTCTTAGAGGTGGTGCAGGCATCGTACGCTTGCTGCACCCAGATGGCATGCAAGCCGAGATGTCTGCGTGCCCTCCGGAAGTCATACGCCTTCCCTACAGTGTCCAAAATGTTGCAGGCGTGGTGGATGCCCTTAACGCAGCCTCTGCAACGTTCGTAGGGCCTGGAATGGGACGTTCTCCCATGGCACAGGTTTTGTTGGAATTGGTGCTTCCACAAATTGACAACCCTTGCGTCATTGATGCCGATGCTCTGTATTTGTTGGCTAACAATGATGTAGAATTGCCTAAGAAGAGTATTTTGACTCCGCATCGTGGTGAAATGGCTCGTCTTTTACATATGGATGGACATCCTGAGCTGTCGATGGATTTTTTAAAGCGGTGTCAAGCATATGCTGAGGAACGAAGAGCTACTTTGGTATTGAAGGGAGGGCCTGGATTTGTGTTCTACCCTCAGGCACCGATATTTGTGAATATTTATGGCGATCCAGGAATGGCAACAGCTGGTAGTGGGGATGCTCTCACGGGTATTTTAGCGGCGCTATTAGCGCAGGGGCTTCCGCCACAAGTAGCTGCGGTCTTAGGGGTCTATCTTCATGCGCGTGCAGGAGAGTTTGCTGCGAAAGAAAACACCTCGCATTGCGTGATTGCTTCTGACATCATTTCCCATTTCCGTAATGCCTATGCATTTACTATGGCAGAAAAGACCTAAGACCCTGATTGCTACCAAAACTTCATCTAGCGCTCATAGCGATATATCA
>CAYTFC010000004.1:0-70193 GCA_964436955.1 uncultured bacterium
ACCTGCCATATTGGGTGGCATTCAGGATGGAAGAATCGGGAGAGATTGCAAGCCCAATAGACAGTTCTCCCTCGCTGAGATTAGTAGCCACTCCTGTTTGAGGACTGGTTTGCAATTGAAGCCAATGAGCCAAAAGATAGACGTAGGCTAGCACGCCGCAACAAGATAAGACCTGTTCATTGACTTGGCATCTCAACAAACCAATCATGGTATTGTAGTTAGCCAACTTCATTGGATCGGTCGTATAGAACTGCGGTGCAATAACGAACAACGTATCAATTATCGTTTGACTTGGTATTGGATCCGAAATGCTCATTTTCCTCTTCCTCCGCTTGGTGAGAAATTTTATGAAGCTGTTTTTTAGCTGCATCTACGACTTTGTCACGGCCATCTTCATCGATAATTCGAGTCAGGTAGGCATGGTCATAAATTTGAGGGATGAGTTTCATCATCTCCTTAACCGACTTCTTTCCATCCGCCTCCTTGTCTGGAGATTCGGGAATAATCACGATGATCCCTTCTTCGACCCTGTGTTGAAATAAAGGGTGAAGGAGGAGGGCTTTGAGTTCGCCCTCCGGAATCTCATTGATCCCTGGCATCAGGCGGCTGGTGAAGTTACAATAGTAGACGTTCTTACCGTTGTACTTGACTAAAGCCATTAGATTCCCTCCCCGATGGACAGTGAAAGCGGATAATAGATGATGATCCCGCCGTAACGAGATTCGCAGTTGACAATGAACTCAAGACCACGCTCTTGAGGTGGATATTGAGTAAATGGCATTGGAATCTCCATCGTGAGCTTATCAGGGTTCTTCTCATAAGCGATCATGATGTCAACGCCGCCAGGACCTGCACCCTTCAATTCAGGAACCCAGTCCACAGTTGTGATGAACGGATTATTTTGAATAAAATACTCCAAAATCGTCGTATCGCTGTTAGCGGAACGAGGAGTTGAAGAGATCAACGTGTATTGATCGATAGGAAGAATCAACGTGTTAGGCATTTCAACCCCATTTGTGAGGCCTACAATACCGTTGGACAATTGATTCATATCGCGCAAAATTTGATCAGGTGTTTTATTGACCCAAAGTGTAGAAGCACCTGTACCATCTGCAGGAACAGAAGCTGCTGGGATGTTTGGGTTATTAGTCAGACCAAGGATGTTGGAAACATTATCTCCAAACCAGGCAAGCTTATTCACCTTTTGGTCATTGGCTCTTCGAGTAGCGTTTGCCTGACGTTGTGTAAGACTTCTCCCTACAAACATCGCAGCTCTAATTTCCTGCATCGAATAACCATAGCTGGCTCCAATGGATTTCACTGGAGTGATGAATTCCTTACCGCGAATATCGCAACGAGGGAAGTCATCGGCATAGCTCGAAATGATTCGTGCAAGACCGGTTTCTTCAAACGATTGGTAAGTGATCGATTCCGCACCCGCACCAGCTTCTGTGCTAACAGGAATTAGCTTGATCGCTTTGAGTGGAGGGAATTCAATGTCGTACGACTTTGATTTTATAGACTCGAGCTCACGAGCAAAGAACGCAGTCTCTGCCGAGTCGAGATTAACGCTTACAATTCTATCCATTTTACCTTCTCCTTAGTTCGGCAAGTTGATTTCTAATGTTGCAAGAGCACCAGCTGTAGCTCCAACGGTGTACCTTGCAGCTGGAAGCGCAATAGCGCGCCCTCCGTCTGAATCCGCACGGAATCCACCAGGAAGCAGAAGACCATTGGCGGCAAATCTCCAGTAAACTGGGCTGTCGCTTGTTAGGTTCTGTTCTGCTGCTACATAGACACGACCTCTGGTAAGCAGAGATACGCAATCTCCTTGGAAATAAATCGGATTTCCAAATGACCCGAGAGTATTCAATGGATTCGGTTTATTTTGAGTTCTTGCACCTACTCCATAGAAGGTATCTTGAGTAGTATTCGTGATAGTTGCTGTGGCTTGCGATGCGCCAAGAGTCACTACAAATGAGTTAACAATAGCAATCTTACTTTCTGTTGCCGTAACAGTTATTGTTCTATCGTTTGCCCCTCCAACTATCGCTGAAGCAATATTTGGTTGAGCTAAAATAGCAGCAACAATCGTGTTCATTGTTGCCAGGTGGGAAGTTGCAAATGTAATGGGTGCTAGTGCTATCCCATTTACACTTACGTTAATCACATTGGATGTGACCAAGTCTGAACTTAGGACAATTGTCGATAGGTTGGACTGAGGAAGGCGTACGATGTAATCTTGACCAATTACTTTCGCAAGTCCGAGACCCACGTTAAAATTCTCAAATGCTATAGGAGAAAGGACGTTTTTAAAGCCGGAATCGGCTAAAAGACCTACGCTCCCGACATCCATTAAAAAGGGATAGCTTAGTTGTGGCATGGTATTTTACCTCCGGGCTTGTAACCATTTTTCATCTTGTCGATCATTGCCTGGCGAGCCATGGCGGAATCGGCAGGTTGATGATCGAATTTAGTTCTGTATTCAACTGGGGTTGCAATGACTTGAGATGGGGCAGGGGTCATATCTTCGAGCAGAGCATCGAATCTCGCTTGAATATAAACTGCAGTTTTTCCATCTAGATTTGCATTCTTTTGGCGTGCTCTGATGACTTCCTTTTTGATTTCCAGGTCGGACATTTCATCAATTCTAGCCAAGGTTTTAGAGTCCAAGACACTCTCTGCAACTTTTTGCAATTTGACCCGCTCTTTAACGAGAGATCTGATAGATGCAGCGTCCATATTGTTGTATTTGTCGTTCTCTCTTTTTTCCTTGTCTTGTGGCTTCAAGGGAACGCGTTCTCCATTGGGAGCTTTGACAGGAGTTTCATGGGTTGCATAAGGATTTTCCTTAGACATGTAGCCCACTTCTTTTTCTTCCTTTTCTTCTCCTTCGTCTTCCTCTTCTTCGAGGTCGACATCCCCATTTTTTATTGAATTAAGTTCAGCAGATAGCTTGTCTTTTTCTTCAGCTATCCTGCTATTTTCTGCCTCGAGATTTGCAATGCGGGCAAGCAGCTGCTCAACTTGATTAGCTACATTGTCCTCCATCAAAATCTCGTCATCGTCAATTTTGACTTTCCTTTTAGCCATATTGGCCTCCTCTATTAAGATTTCTTCTGCATCGAAACTATCTAATGCGATTCTTGCCTCACTGCCTGCTCTGGCATTGTCAACAATGCTTAAGTGGTTGTATTTGATATTGGATTGACGGAAGTTATAAGGCTGGCCGTTGTAGCTTCCTTCTTCCGGGATGAGATCGACGGTGTACCCGAGAGACAGCTCTCTACGGTTTCTGTCAGTAACGTCTTTAACGCTCGCCAGATCTGTAATTACTAAATTTGAAATGACGAACTCACCGTCTTGGGTAATTGTTTCCCCTGTATAGCCAATGGCAAGACGCTTGGCATTTTCAGCCGAGATAAGGCGTTCTTGAGGATGCCCATTTGTCACAGGAATCATTTTCATGGTGTCCAGACTGTCTATTTTAAAAACTTCGTCAGGATGACGCAGTTCTTTGCGAATAGTTCCATCTGGGTTTTTATAGAGAAAAACACCCGTGCGGGTGACTATGGCATTGGCTTTGATATACCCTTCATCTGTAATGAAGGCATCGCCTTTGACTTGGCCTCTATCAAAGCGAGCAACATCATTTAACTTCATTTCTCTACCCAAAGATCAAATTGTTAATATCACAACTATTTCATTTAGAATAAGTTGGTTAACTGTATAGCTGGATGGTTGGGTAGCTGGATGTATGGATTACTGGAAATCTTATTGGTTGGATAGATGATTGGTTGAGTCTAGATATCTAAGAGTCCTTCTAAAACTGGAACAGCGACACATCGGCAATTGATGTCAGTTCCCGGATGGCCAGTATCTTTCGGTGGGTTGTCCCAACGAAATTTCTTACCATCATGGGCTTTATGGGTGGGGCGAACTCTTTCATCGCCTGCCGTTTGCCAGATGTATTCCTCGACACCCAATTCTTGCTGCCTAAGTTTTGTTAAGCTCGCATTCAATTTAGATGTCTGATCTCTCGCGATTAACTTCGCGCGCCGTCTAGTAATTCCGAATCTTTCTTGGATTGATTGAGTCATTGAGTGAAATCTGCTTCCTTCCTGCAAGCCACTCTCGATGATCTGTGCGACCTGTTCGAGTTCTTGTGCTGGAAGAGAGCGGATTAATTGAGCATTTTGGCTTCCGAACAGTTTTAACTGGTCTTGAAGCCAAGGCTGGTCGATAAAAATATCAATTCCGAAAACGGAATTGTTGATTCTGTCGAACTGCCTTTTATTATACCTGGCGACTTGTGCGCCAATTATTTTTGATTCCGCTATGGTTTCTTCAACTTTACCCTTTATAGCGTGTATTACAGAATTTATCAATCTTTTTAATGCATCTGAAAAATCATCCCCCCTTGCCGAAGAGGTCGGATAGAGCTGTTCCACTTCTAAAATCAGAGAGGGGAGTGCAGGAATAATGATTTCTTTAATCAGGGTTTTTAATTCGTTTGTTAAAGAGAAAAGTACTCTCATATATTCTCTTTCCAGAGAAGATGGCGGATGCCATTTAGGAGGTTTTTTCATCTTTGCTGGTTGAAGCTTCCCCATGCGCCTCTGTTGAATTTTAGCAAGCTGATCAATAGAAACCATGGTTATACCGGTGAGCGATATCTGATTCCTGTAGGCATAAAATCAGGTCCAATGCCTGGAGGAGGTGTTTCCTGTGCTTTTTTCTCTTCTTCTAATTCAGCCACTTCTTCTGGATCAAAACCGTTTTTACGTCCTTCAAGATCCACTTCAGTATTCATAGACCAACGGTTGCCGCCGAAACGAGAAACAGCCACCTCAGCAGGATCCAGAACTCCTCTGTCGAGATAAATGGCGTCTGTTTCTGCGACGATTTTTCTGACGATGGCTTCTTGTTCTTCGGTGTTCTGCCATAAGGGGACAAATTGGATGGACCAGTTGTCTGGTTCGTCGCCAGCGAATGGTCCATTTTTGGAGAGCATGATGTAGCGAGTGAGCTTTTCAAGGACTGGCTTAAGCTTGGATTCCTGCTCCTGCTTGACCATATCATAAAAATTTCTGACATCGTTATCTCCGGTGGAATTCATGCCGGCGGCGCTTCTTCCAAAGAGAAGGGATACTGGAATGCCAGAGACCGCAGATAGAGCCAGCATAAAACGATCGAGAAGCTCAGGGATGCCTGAGATATTTGTTGAGGCTTTTTCATATTTTTCCTCCGCATCCAAAATCATTGTATTGGTTGCGCCTTTGGTTAAATTGAGAATATCAAGTCGTTTCATTACTTGATTGTCAGCGCATTGAGAAGCGATTAATTCCGCAAGATTGGGGATGGATAAAGTGTAATTAACAAAGTCTTGCATGATAAGCCCTGCATTGGCAAAGGCCGTGGAATAATTGCGAAGCTCATCGTAGATTGACTGAATAAGCGGATCGCCCCATCCATTATTGAAATTTTGCTGCCTTGGAGGTAATATCGACCAGTCTACGCGAAGAATTCTTGAATGATGTACATAGAAGAGTGCTCCTGTACGGGTGTCGTTAACAGTATAGACATTTGGATAGCCATAATTCGGGCTATTCAGATCCTTTTCAAAAGTCCCGTCTCTGCTGAAAGATTGATAGCGATCGAATACATGGAGCCATTTTATATCCCTAATATTTCGCTCGTCGACAGGTTCTTCAAGAGGTAACCCATCGGCAATTCCCATCACGCAAAGAGCGCCTCCATACAGTCTGGCCCATCGAAGCAGAGTGATCAAATTGAAGTTAGCTTTGAGGGATTCCATTTTGCGATTAATGTCTTGTCCTGAATCTCCCTCGATTTCCCACCCTTGTCTGACCATTTCGGATGGCACAATATCCATGATTCGTCGGGTGATCCCGTCAGATCTATACAATTGATCCAGTTCCGCTTGTTCGAATATTTTCTCCAGGCGAAAGTGAGCATTGACGTTTTTATCGCGTCCTCGCATGCCTAGCCCAGTCAGGACATTGATCCATCCATCGGCCTTGACAAATCCATCATTATGAGGAACGCGACTCTGTTCTTCAGCGGATTTTTTCTCAAAATTATACGTAGCCATATACTCCCAAGAGTTAGAGATCAAAATGATACTTGGGGAAGATGGGTACTTGGTGGCAACGGCGAGAAAATCGTCGTCTTTGTGTCGATGAGTGTTTGATTTCAGCGTCCCTCCTGAAAAAGAGGGGAGCTTTTCTAAAAATCACCTTATCATAGTTTTACAAAAAAATAATAGTGAAGAGTTTGTGAAACAGCTGTTTCGTAATTCAAAAAGGGTAATTGGTCAAACAAAACTTTGCGTGTTCCGTCATGTTTACATCTCTAAAACCGGCGGAAAAAACATTGTTTTGTGTTTCATCCGCCGGTTTTACTGTTTACTGATACTTTTTTTATACTCTAGAAGGCATCTACAAATCGACAAATGTCATTTTGCGGATCAATTTCATTATCATAACAATTATCTACAAAATAACATTTGTCGATTTGTGGATTGATTTTTTCCGAGATCAAGGTTTTGCTGCATCCATAAATTCTCTAAAACCTACCCATCTAAATTTAGTGGGTTGATTTTGGAGAATTCATTACCATGCCTACATACATGTTTATATGGTTGTATATAAACATTATTTCAAATATGTATAGGATAACCAAAGAATTCCAAGCCGAGGAGGTGGTTGCCTATGAGAGAACAAGTGGTAAGACTAAGTTTTGACATATCTGTACATGAACATGCGTTGCTAAAGTCTGCTTGTGCTGAGGCTATGATACCCATGAAAGATTTTTTGCATGATTTGGTATTGAGAGGAATACAGGAACTTAAGGAAAAGAAATCGCGCGAAAAATCAAAAGAGTCAAAAGCGGGCAAGCTCGAAACGAAGACACTTGTTGAATGTGTAAAAGATGACGCTTGAAGTCGATAAATTTTACACAAAGCATAGCTATAGAGGATTTTCATTCATGGGTGTAAAAAATTGGAAAAGATTATGTTATTTCGTTTGTGTTTCCTTCTTCCTATATTTTCCTTGTGAGATTTTTTGCGAAACAACTCTTTCTTTTGACGAAGCAGTATCCAAAACTTTATCCCTTTCTCCCAAGCTTCGCATCGCCAATAGTGAAATAAATGGAAAGGCTGGGGCTCAAACTCAAAGTCGACTCTATCCAAATCCAGTAGCGGGTTACAGTGTTGAAAATGTCTTTGGGAATAAGAATTGGCAAGGTTGGGAGGCTGCAGAATCGCGATATGAAATTGCTCAACTAGTAGAATTGGGTGGGAAAAGGGGATTCCGATATCAAACAGCAAGATTTCAATTCTATGCCGCACAGGCGGGATTTGAAGCCAAGCAACTTTTCCTTCTCAATAGACTTTTAAAATTATTCACTTTAGTTGTTGCCTCCCAAGAGAATCTCGCGCTAGCTGTAGACCAAACGAAAGTTGCGGAAGAAGTCTATAAGACAGTAACCGCAAAAGTCGAGGCGGGTAAAGTTTCTCTAATCCAACAAAATAAAGCAGAAATTGCTCTTTCAACAGCTCAGATCAACTTAGAGAAAGCTAAAGCGGACTTTTCTAAAAATAAAGAAAGGCTTTCGATTTTATGGGGATATTCCTGTCCTGATTTTGATAGAGTCAGTTTTCCTTTTTATGAAATTAATTTACCAATTCCTTTCGAAGAATGTCTATCTGATTTAAGAGGAAATCCTGAACTTTTGCGATCTCAAATGGAGCACCTTGCAGCTCATCAAAATTTAAATTTAGAAAAATCTTTAGCTATTCCAGATGTGACAGTAATACTTGGATACAAAACACTTCAAGATACAGGAAATAAAGGGCTAATCCTTGGAGCTTCTATTCCTATCCCACTTTTTAATCAGAATCAAGGAAATGTACAGAGAGCAAGGGCTCAAACGCTTAAAGCTCATGATCAGTATATTGAACTTGAGCTTGCTTTAGAAAATAAACTCTCTATCGCGCATAAAGAGTTAGTGAGAGCCTACAATGAAGCAGAGCGGATAAGATCTACAGTGCTTAAAGCGGCTTTCCAATCTTTTGAACTAGCTCAAGAAGGTTATAAGGAAGGAAAATTTGAATACTTAGACATGCTCGATTCTCAAAAAACCCTTTTTGAAGTTAGAGAAAGATACATTCAAGCCGTGCTAAATTATCATAAAAGCATAGCAGATATAGAATATTTAAATACACAGGAAGATGGGCTATGAAAATGAAAATATTTTATTCGATTACAGGGATAGCTCTTTTAATGAGTAGTATAGTGGCTTGGCAGTTTTGGTCATCATCTCCACTAAAAAAAGAGACTGCTTCTTTAGAAATAGCCGAAGCAAACCCTCATGGTCATATTGACGAGCATGGCCATAGCGAAGAAAATATTATTCCACTTTCATCGGATCAAATCAAAGATTTGGGAATTCAAACAAAAATAGCAGGTCCTGGAGAATTATCTGTGACCATTTCCACTAGAGGAAAAATTATTTTGCATCCAGATAAGCTAGCTCACATTTTGCCTAAAATCTCTGGGGTTGCTAAAGAAGCTCGAAAAAACATTGGAGATCGAGTTAAAGAAGGTGAAGTCTTAGCTATTTTGGAAAGTCGTGAAATGGCTGATATCAAAGCGAATTATTTAGCAGCTAAAGAGAAAGAGAGCCTTGCCCTTTCTCTTTTAGACCGTGAAAAACGTTTACATGAAAAGAAAGTTTCTGCTGAACAGGATTATTTAAATGCAAAATCAGCTTATGTAGAAGCTAAAATTAATGTTCAATTATCCGAACAAAAACTCCATGCTTTTGGGATTGAGGATGAAGAAATCAAAGAGCTTTCTAATGAACATAACCCTGATTTAAGACTTTACGACATCCGATCTCCTATGGATGGAATTGTGATCGCTCGTCACATTAATAAGGGGGAATTTATTGAAAATACGACGACGATTTACGAGATTGCTGATCTTAGCATCATCTGGATAGAGATCGGGATATATCCAAAGGATCTTGTGAGGGTAAAAGAGGGACAAATGGTGGATATTTCTCTTCCTGTAGATGGAAAGATCGCACAGGCAAAAATAATCTATCTTAGTCCGATCATTCAAGATGAAACTATAACGGCTAAAGCTGTAGCCGAATTGACAAATCCGAGTGGAAACTGGCGCCCTGGTTCCTTTGTTAAGGTAAATATTGCAACTGAAAATGTTTTTGTTCCCCTTGTCATATCTAAAGAGGCGATTCAAGAGATCGAAGGCAAAGATTTTGTTTTTGTAAAAGTACCTGAAGGTTTTGAAAAAAGACAAACCCAAGTAGGTGTTAGCGACGATAAAAACGTTGAAATTCTTTCAGGCTTAAGTGCAGGAGAAGAATACGCCTCTTCAAAAACATTTTTATTGAAAGCTGATTTAAGCAAAAAAGAAGCGGAGCATGAACACTGATGATTGAAAAAATTCTAAGATTTTCTATCCACTATCCTCTGGCTATCATTCTATTCACCTTAGTCGTGACTGGATTTGGTATCTATTCATTTATTCGTCTTCCGATAGATGCTGTTCCAGATATCACTAACAATCAAGTCCAGATCAATACAACGTTACCAGGATTTTCTCCCATCCAAATAGAAAAACAGGTGACTTATGTCATTGAAACCGCATTAGCAGGCATCCCTGGCCTACAGATGACGCGATCTATTTCTAGAAATGCTTTTTCTCAAGTCACCGCTATTTTTGATGATGATGTGAATATCTATTTTGCTCGGCAACAAATTAATGAACGCCTAAGTGAAATCAAAGAAAACCTTCCACAAGGTGCAGATCCAAGAATGGGACCTGTATCTACAGGACTGGGTGAAGTTTATATGTGGACTGTAGATTTTAAGCATCCTAATGGAAAAGGAGCAGAGATTAAAGAAGGTTCACCTGGCTGGCAAAAAGATGGGAGGTATCTAACTCCAGAAGGTCAATTCTTAAGCACAGATATTGAGAAAGCTTCTTATTTAAGGACAGTTCAAGACTGGATTGTCAAGCCACAGTTAAAGGGAGTTAAAGGATTAGCTGGTGTCGATTCTATTGGAGGATACGTCAGACAGTATCACGTAGAACCAAACCTTGAGCGTATGATTGCTCTTGGTTTAAGCTTTGATGACATTATTTCTAGCTTAAAAAAAAACAATGCCAGTGTTGGACCTGGATATATTGAAAAGAAGGGAGAAAGCTTACTTATCAAATCGGATGAGCGTTTAGATGCTCCTATCCAAATCGAAACCATTGTTTTAGCGACAATAGAAGGTATTCCCATTCGAGTCAGGGATATTGCGGAAGTGATCATCGGAAAAGAGATGCGGACAGGTAGTGCTAGCAAGGACGGTCATGAAGCTGTAGTTGGGACAGCTTTGATGTTGATTGGAGCAAATAGCAGAACTGTATCTCAAGCCGTAGATGAAAAGCTCAAAGAAATCAATAAAACGCTTCCTCCAGATATCGAAGCCAAATCTGTTTTAAATCGTACCAAACTTGTAAATGCAACCATTAAAACGGTGGTAAGCAATCTAGGCGAAGGAGCCATTCTAGTCATTGCCGTTTTATTTTTATTTCTAGGTCAATTTAGAGCAGCATTGATTACTGCTATGGTAATTCCTCTCTCCATGCTTATGACCGCCACAGGTATGGTTCAGTCCAAGATTAGCGGGAACTTAATGAGTCTTGGCGCTATTGACTTCGGTTTAATCGTTGATGGTGCTGTGATTATTACCGAAAACTGTTTAAGGAGATTGACGCAGAAGCAACATGAGCTTGGAAGAACTTTAGAGCTTAGTGAGCGTCTGCAAGAGGTTTTAACAGCAAGCAAAGAGATGATTCAGCCAACTGTATTTGGACAAGCCATCATTATCACCGTTTATATTCCTATTTTAACTCTTACAGGAGTTGAAGGAAAAATGTTTCACCCTATGGCCATGACAGTCATTTTCGCTCTGGTATCAGCATTTGTGCTTTCCCTTACCTTTGTACCCGCCATGATCGCTGTTTTTGTTAAAGGTCATTTAAAAGAGAAAGAAAATAAAATAGTTGAGTACTCAAAAAGGATTTATAGCCCGATTTTAGATAAATCCTTGAAATTCCCTTGGTGGACTATATCTTCCGGCGTTGTCATTTTTGCCCTGTCTCTTATCTTATTTTATCAACTAGGGCAAGAATTTGTTCCAACTCTTGATGAAAGAGACATTGCAATGCATGCAGTGCGAATCCCAAGCACTTCCCTCACTCAATCAACTGAAATGCAAACCATGGTTGAGAAAACGATCAAGAAATTTCCTCAAGTTGCTTATGTATATTCTAAAACAGGAACTGCAGAAATGGCTTCAGATCCGATGCCACCTAATGTTTCTGATACATTCATCATTCTTAAACCAAGAGAGGAGTGGCCAGAGCCTAATTTAGACAAAACAAACTTGATCGAACTGATCCAAACTGAAGTAAATAAAATACCAGGAAATAACTATGAATTTACTCAACCTATTGAAATGCGATTTAATGAATTGATTTCTGGAGTAAGAAGCGATTTAGCTGTGAAGATTTATGGAGATGATTTTGACGTTATGCAGAGAGCAGCAGATCATATTGCTAATATTCTTAGAAAAATTCCTGGATCAGCTGATGTTAAAATAGCTCAAACAAAAGGATTACCTGTTTTAGACGTGAAGATCGACAGAGAAGCAGCCAGTCGCCTAGGTATTAATGTTTCTGAAGGATTAGATGTTTTAGCTATAGCAGCGGGAGGGGGAAAAGCAGGACAAATTTTTGAAGGTGACCGTCGCTTTGATATATTGGTTAGACTTCCAGAAACACAGCGGGAAGATATTAAGGCATTAGGAAACCTACCAATTCCACTCCCTGTAAAGGAAAATTCTGGAAATAAGACCAAGGCGCATTTTCCTTATGTCCCTCTAAGTGAAATAGCTGTTCTCAAAGTTTCTGATGGGCTGAATGAAATTCGTCGAGAAGATGGAAAGCGTTTTATTGCAGTTCAAGCCAATGTACGTGGCAGGGATTTAGGCTCTTATGTCGAAGATGCTAAGAAAAAAATTCAAGATGAAGTCAAGATACCTGATGGATATTGGCTCAATTGGGGTGGACAGTTTGAAAATTTGATTTCAGCTAGACAACGTTTGTTTATTGTTGTTCCAATTTGTCTAGGATTAATTTTTCTTCTACTATATACCGCCTTTAACTCGGTACGCTATGCACTATTAGTTTTTAGTGGGGTTCCTCTTGCTTTAACAGGCGGAATCGTTGCTCTCTGGATAAGAGATATGCCTTTTTCAATTTCTGCAGCCGTTGGATTTATTGCTTTATCTGGAATAGCTGTTCTCAATGGACTTGTTCTCATCACATATATTAATCAGCTTCTAGCCGAAAAAGATGACCTTAATTTAGCCATAAAAGAAGGATCCCTAACAAGGCTTCGTCCAGTTCTCATGACAGCTTTAGTGGCTTCCTTAGGGTTTGTTCCAATGGCACTTGCGACTGGAACAGGGGCTGAGGTTCAAAAACCTTTGGCGACAGTCGTCATTGGCGGATTGATTAGCTCAACCCTTCTAACCCTAATTTTGCTACCTGCTCTTTATCATACTTTTTCTCCCGCTCACTATAAGAAAAGCAAATACTTAACTTCTAATGGAAATGGTAAATAATCATGAATTTATCCCAAGATACCAAATTTCGATGGCTTATCTTTTCTCTAGTCTTAGTAGCAGTATTTGAGGTTCTCTCTTTATCAGGTTGGGATTTACCACATGTAATAGCTATTCCTTTATTTTTATCTATTATTCTTTTTATTGGCCATCACACCTTGCTTGAAGGATTTCAAGCTCTATTCCAGTTAAATTTCAAAAGTATCAATTTTCTAATGACAATTGCTGTAATAGGAGCTTTCTACCTAGAGAAATATGAAGAAGCCGCGATTGTGATTGTTCTGTATAACCTTGCCGAAAAACTTGAAGACCTTGGAATACAACAAAGTAAAACATCTCTTAGCAGCCTGGCAGAAAAAATGCCTAAAACCGCCTTTATCAAGGGAAGGGACTATCCTATTCCGGTTAGTCAAGTAAAGATTGATGATGTGCTAGTGGTTAAGCCGGGAGAAATGATTCCTTTGGATGGCAAAGTACTTTTTGGATTTACAGCTGTTGATGAAGCAACGATCACAGGCGAGCCTATAGCAAAAGACAAAATGATAGGGGATTTCGTTTTTGCTGGGACTTTGAATAAACAAGGTTATATTGAAGTTCAAGTGACTAAACTTTCAAAAGATACCACACTGGCAAAGATTCAAGAGATCACTCTTAAAGCCTTTGAAGCGAAAGCACACACACAGAAATTTATTGAAACTTTTTCAAGTTACTACACTCCTTCTGTCATTCTCTTGGCCTTTTTATGGATGATCATCCCACCCTACTTTTTCTTAACTCCTTTTAATCAGAGTTTTCAGAATGCCTTAACTTTGCTCGTCATTGCTTGCCCCTGTGCCTTAGTTATATCTACTCCTGTATCGATCTATTCAGCACTCGGAAACGCAGCAAGTAAGGGTATTTTGATTAAAGGAGGTCGGTACTTAGAGGCTATTGGAAAAATCAAGGCAATTGCCCTAGATAAAACTAGAACTCTTACGTTTGGAAATCCAATCGTTACGGACATCATCCCTTTTGGATCTCATACAAAAGAGCATCTTTTAAGTTGCGCTGCTGGTATTGAAATTCAATCGGAACATCCACTTGCTAAAAGTATTGTTCAAGCAGCTAAAGCAGAAAAATACGTACCACATTCTGTAGAAAATTTCCAAATAAAAATGGGCAAAGGAGCCCAAGCTGATTGTCTAGTATGTGAAGATAAACATCACTGCATAGGAAAATTAGAATTCATTTTAGAAGAACATCATGTCCCCCAAGAAGTTATTGAAAAAATGGATTTATTACAAAAAGAAGGAAAAACTGTCATCCTCATCTGCACTCACAAGGAAGTAGAAGGGGTAATAGGACTCTTGGATGAGGTTCGTCCAGAAAGTAAACAGGTAATCCTAAACATTAAAAGTCTTGGAATCATTCCTGTGATGTTAACAGGAGACAATCCCACATCTGCCCAGGCGATAGCTAAAATGGTAGGTATTGCTGATGTGAAGTCTAGCCTTCTTCCCGAAGACAAAGCAAAGGAAATACAAACCCTCTTAGATAAGTACAAATCTGTCGCCATGGTAGGGGATGGGATTAATGATGCTCCCGCTTTAGCTCTTTCTAGCGTTGGTATTACGATGAGCGAATTGGGAAGCGATACCGCTATTGAAGCAGCTTCGATTGTTATTCTTAGCGATTACTTAAATAGAATTCCATTCTTAATCAAGCTAGGTAGAAAAGCTCTTCAAACAATCCGATTGAACATATTTTTAGCCATAGCGATAAAACTCGTTTTTATCTCATTGGCATTATTTGGAATGAGCAACTTAGCGTTAGCCATTTTTGCTGATGTCGGGGTCACTGTGATCGTTATCCTGAATAGTTTGAGGCTCGCGCATGCTTAAAAAAATGTCACCCCTTGAAAGCGGAAGGAGACCTCTGCGATGGAGAGATTATCGATTTCTGCCGCTTGGGAAGCAGTATTAAAAAATGCGACGCTAAGACACCGATGATTGGGATAACAATGGACGATCCATATAAAATGGATCAGCGAGCCGGAGTTTTCCTTCGGTCATTGCAGGATTTAGAACGTTGTGTTGATGGATGGAGCGTTAAGCCTTGTGCAGGGAAAATATTTTCTCTCAATATGGCGGATGACGGTACTATACAATCGCCTCATCGAATTCTTTTAGGACAGGTAGAAACTGCAAGAAATCCGAAAATTCCTATGGGACTTTAGTGACGCTTGTTTAAGCTCACCTTCTAGAAGGGGTCAAAAAATAGTTCACAAAAAGCCAAGTCTGCTTTTGCTGCTACTTTTTACATCTTAAAAATCGAGCATTAAACAGCCTATTTTGCTGTTTCCTGCTACTTTTTTTAATACATAAATCAAGCAGCAAACGGCTATTTTATCGATTTGCTGCTTGATTTTTCTTTCTATCCTAAGTATGCTCGTGCCATAAGGAATGTAGGAGTTAAAATGAAACCATCTCAGTTTATAGGACGTGAAGCCGAAATGACTCGGCTTAAAGGGCTTTTAGAAAAAAAAAGCGCTAGCCTTATTGTTGTCAGGGGTAGAAGACGTATTGGAAAAAGCAGGCTTCTTTCAGAATTTGGAAAAGAAATGAAAAGCTACTTCTTTTCTGGAAATCCTCCGGTTCGCAAAACAACAGCCCAAACTCAGCGAAATGACTTTGCACGTCAGCTTGAGAGAGCAGGTATCCCTGGTGTTAAGCCAGATGATTGGAGTAATCTCTTCTGGTATCTCTCCAAGGAAACTAAAAAAGGTCGAGTTCTTATTGTATTCGATGAAATCTCATGGATGGGAGGAAAAGATCCTCATTTTCTAGGACACTTGAAAACTGCTTGGGATATGTATTTTAGCAAAAATCCACACTTAATTATTGCGCTTTGTGGATCCGTATCTTCATGGATTGAAAAAAATATCCTAAGCAATACAGGATTTTTGGGAAGAATTACCCTCGATCTTGTGCTTGAAGAGCTTCCATTAGAGGTTTGTAATGCTTTCTGGCATCCAAAAGAAAAGCGTATTACTCCTTATGAAAAGTTCAAGCTGTTATCCGTAATAGGAGGTGTTCCGCTTTATTTGGAACAAATCAAACCAAATCTTCCTGCAGAGCGAAATATCCAAGATCTCTGTTTTACTAAAGGAGGATTGCTTGTACGTGAATTCGATGAGATATTCTCTGATCTTTTTTCTCGTACTAAAGCTAGACATAAAGAAATTGTCCTCTGTCTTGCCAACGGTCCAAAGGAGCTTGTTCAAATTTGCAATGAATTAGGGAAAAGTGTGGGGGGGATATTCAGTAAACATTTAGATGAATTGGTAAAAGCAGGCTTTGTAAAAAGGGACTTTACATGGGATCTAAAAAATGGAAAAGAAGGAAAACTAAGCCGTTATCGATTAAGTGATAATTATTTACGCTTTTATTTGAAATATATATCTCCTAATCGTTCTAACATCGAAAAAGAAAGTTTTTCCACTTTAATAACCCAACTTCCTGGATGGGAAGGTATCATGGGATTACAGTTTGAGAATCTTGTTGTCCATAATAGAAAAACTCTCTGGAAGATGTTAGGTATCTCTCCAGAGGAAATAATAATGGAAGGCCCATTTTTTCAAAGTCACACGACTAAGCAAGCGGGATGTCAAATTGACTATATGATCCAAACTCGCTTTCTTAATCTATATGTATGTGAGATTAAATTCTCTAAGGGTCTTGTCGGTAATAAAATCATTGAGGAAATGGAGAACAAAATAAAAAAATTGAAAATCCCTAGAAACTGCTCCATCAGACCTGTGCTTATTCATGTTAATGGGGTGGAGGAGAGTGTTTTGGATGAGAGATATTTTGATAAAGTAATCGATTTCGGACAACTTTTAGAGTGATATTTAACTTTTTTACTCCCGAAATCGACACATTGCTGATTTCGGGATCAAAATTTTGGTTCATTTTTCGATCCCCAAATCGACATTTGCAGATTTATGGACACATTTGAGTTCTGAAAAAAATCAGCAAATCTGCAAAATGTTGATTTGGGGATGGATCACTCTTTAATATTCCTTCCGGAAGCATTGACATAAATTAATCATAAAAGCATTAAACAATTGCGTCATTATCAAGAGAAACGAGGCGTATACTCAAGATCATTTTTGCTGGTCAATTTATGGTTATCTCCTTGCTCATATTGAGAATCGTTGATTAGCACTTTGAATTCACATAAATTAAATGACTTGTAAGTTTCCCAAACCCATTCGTTAGGCCGTGTATTCATTAACATTATTCCCTTATCCCAGCTGAGGTCAGCCCCGCTCCCTCTAATAAAAATACTATTGTTAAATCCCACATCATAATGAATCACAACACGAGTAAGCTCAGCTTTTGCTTTCTTTTTATCATTAGTTTGAACAGGACTAGAAGTTGTTGAATTTGTTTCTGATGGCTTTAAGGGTGCGTTTTTTGTAAGTACCATACATATCTCCTTTTAAATTTTCTAAGAACTTCAGTGCATCACAAAATAAATCCATCCGGTAGATGAGTCCCACGAGGGACAACGATAATCCCATCTCGAATACAAATTTTATCGTTACTATAATTCATCAATTTATCTTTGTTTATCAGCCGGACGTTATTTCCTATACACACATTTTTATCGATGATAGCGTGATCAATGATGCAGTTTTCTCCGATCATGGGATTGCTTGGAATGCCTTCATAACGTATTGGAGAAGAATAAAAATCATTACCAATGATGTAGCTATTCTTAATGATTGAACCTTGCTTAACAATCGACCGCAATCCAATAATGCTATTGCTAACCTCTGCGGCTTGAACCAAAGATCCATCACAGATAATAGCATTCGTGATCGCTGAGTTAATGATCTTGGGAGCTGATAAATAATGTTGTCTGAAAAAAATATGTTTTTTTTCTTCGCAACAATTGAATTCAGGATTAGACGACGTCAGTGCAATATTGGCTTTGAAAAATGATTCAATAGTGCCGATGTCTTCCCAATAACCGTTATGAGGATAAGCAAAAACATTTCCTTGGCCGACTTTAGTTGGAATCAGATGTTTACCAAAATCTTCTCGAGGATCGCATTGGAGCAAATCTAATAATGCTTGTCGCTTGAATACATAAATCCCCATCGAACCAAGAAATTGTCGTTTGCCAATCTCTCCTCCAGCCATCTTCTCCAGAGTATTTGACGGGAGGCGCAATTGATTTAAAAGTTCTTGTTCTTGAGGTTTTTCATAAAATTCAGTAACCGAGTAATCTTCGTTTAATTTCATGATCCCCATGCGCTTTGCATCTTCCTCATTTACAGGTAGTGCTGCAATTACCAGGTCAGCAGAGGTCTCTTTAGCAAAATCAATGATGTGTTGGAAATTCATGTTATAAATTTGATCGCCCGACAAAATAAGAAAATACTCTGCAGGAGTTTCAGTAAAGTAATGCAGATTTTGTCGAATAGCGCATGCTGTTCCCTGAAACCATAATTTATGCGTGTGTTTTTGTTCTGCTGATATTAGCTCAATAGCAGAAGAAAAAAATGCACCTGGATGGTAAGTGTTAAAGATGTGCTGGTTGAGTGAGGATGAAAGATATTGAGAAATAACGAAAATTTTAGGGCAACCCGAGTGAATGGCATTAGAAATAGGAATATCAATCAACCGATATTTACCACCAAAACACACAGCTGGTTTACATCGGGTATTTGTAAGTGGGTCAAGCCGTGTACCGTTTCCACCTGCAAGAATAATTGTGGTGACACAATTCATGGCCACTGATATCTTGGTTTTTCTCGGTGAAAGGCAACATTCGGCCATTTGTGTCATTGGGGACCTTGGGTTCTTTAGGGTAAATAATAATTTTTATTTAACACATAGCAATTTTTAAACGAAGACAATTCCCTCTATTTCCTTCACTGTAGGCAATTAAGGGATGTCAAATTCTGCATAATTTGAATTCACGTGTTATGCAATCCGCTCTTGCGTTCAGGAAACTTCTAAGATATTAAATTTACTTTTTTACTCGCATTATCTGCGCGCGAGGACTTGTCATAAGCATAAACCATTTCTGCGGTGGAATGCCCTGTTACACGCATGATATCGCTGTCTTGGAATCCTTGCTGCTTAAGGTAGGTGACAGCGGAAGCTCTCAACACGTGTGGAGAAACTTTAAATGGAATTCCAGCAGCCTTCCCAGCTTTTGCAAAAGTTACAGCTACCTGATTGATCATGACAGAATTTCCCGATCTGGTTACAAATACCTGACCCGTTCTTTCTCCAATGTAGTCTTTAAGGCGCTTCATGATGCTCTCTGAATATGTAATCACAGTCTCTTTCTTGAGCCGTCTCATTTTCGACTGAATAAATGTAATCTCACAGCGCTCCCAATCAATTTGGTTGGTTTGCAAGGAGAGCACTTCATTAACCCTCTTGCCACCTTGTAAGATCACTTTTCCAATCAAGCAATCGCGAGGATTGATCTTCTCTAGTTCTTTGAAGAATAGAATCCACTGCGCTTGAGTCATCGCATGTGTTTTAACCTTCTCATATACGCTAAAGAAGGTCTTTGCGTTTCCTTCTTTATTTGGAATGGCCTTTTTTATCACACCTTCAAGACGACGGCTCAAAAATCCCGTAAATGAAATATAACAGGCGGCGCGTGCTTGTCTGGTAGATTCTGCCCAATCCTGAAAAAGTTTGATACGGTCAATAATGCCTTCATGATTGATCAGCGCAAACTGTTGTAAGCTGATTAGGGGATTAAGCCATCCGAATTCGACCAATTTTTTCATGCCGGATCTATAGCTAAGCTGCGTTTTTGGACTTAAAGTCGTCAGCCAATAGGAAATGGCTTCTTCGACAGAAATCTCATCCAATTTCTTCCAGACCAAATTAGCTTTGAAAGAGGCGGCTTGCTCATAGGTCTCCAAATTGGAGGGAATAGGAAGCTCCAAAACTGCTGGCATTAGAGTCATAGCCATTGCTTCCTTTCACAAAGACCTTCGAATAATTTTTTATACTCTTCTCTGCACATCACTTCTTGGATGGGGGAACTTGGCTCGGTCTTGATGATGGTAAGATCAATTTTTTTCTGAGATTTTTTCGTTTCAGGAATTTTTTCATGAGACTTTGAGTCTTTGGGTTCATTTTTTGGCATCGACACCTCAACTTGTTTATAAGCGGCTTTATAAACAAGAAAAGATAGCTCAAAAAATCTTTCGTGGCAACTTGAAGTTTTGATGGTTACAAACATTTTACAGCAAGTCGCTTTAGCTATTCCATATTTAATGCGTTTTTCAATCTTTAATGCTAAATGCCTATTGACCTCTAATCGCCTTATCTTTTATACCTCTTATTTCTACCTCGTTAAGGAGGCTAAGTAATGACATGAGCGAAGAAGTTCAAGAGCTAGTACAGCAAACCACTAAAGATATCAGTAGCCAAGATGATCAATTAGTAGTCAGTCGCCGCAACAAGAAAAAAATCAAAGCTACTATTTATCTGACCGAGGAAGCAGAGCAAGCATTTACTGAGCTTTATATCCATCGCTTGCGCAAAGATAGAAAGATCGACCGCTCGGTCATTGCTTGCGATGCCATTCAGATGCTTTACGAAAAAGAATGTCTGGAAGCTGCTTCGAATTAGAAGAATGCGTTTTCTTTCAGCCATTGGTTCAGGACTGAAATCACATCCTCTATCGATTCAGGCAGTTTGAGAGCGCCTTTTTTCGCTTTGATTTTTCTACGGTAGGGAGTCCAGTTTTTCTCAAGCGTTTCTAAAGCATCCATGCCGAATGCAACCGGTAGTTTCTTCAGAAGAGTTTTTCTGTGGTGGAAAACCAGCTGGACGGCTTTCTTTGCAAGAGAGCTGTCGAGAACATCTAAGCGAACTAGCGAGTACAGGTCATGGAAATCTTTCATCCTGGTGTTGCCTCCTCCTCTGAAAACAACCGTTTCTAATTTCTCTGCAAAAATGAATTCCTTCGGATAGCAATGCAGAGAAATTCTGCTTTCAAAGAGAGGGCCTTTCGATGTGGCAGTCAAATCCATGGGATATTCAATTGGCTCCACGCGGTCGCCGAATCCTAAATCCATGCGCATGACCGTCTTGGTGGCGCCGAACAATGCCTGCAGCGTAATTTCAGCTCCTGTGTATGCGAGCTGCGAATGATCGAGGATCTTGATTTTAGCCACTTCGAAGGCAAAGCTATCATTAGCATTGATATCGCAGATCGCTTGCAACACAGTTCTTAAAGACTCTTCAGTATTCGATAGCTTTTGAATGAAGAAGTCAAGATCCTGCGTCTCCCTTCCAAGATGGATGTATTTTGCCAGGAGGGATCCTCCTTTCAGAACAAATTTTTCCCTGTAAATAGAACGCGCTAAACGGGTCAAAAATCTCTCTAAGATCAGATTCCTCCAAAGTTCTGCAAAGGTTGTTTCCCGCTCCTTGGCCAGTGCTTTGATTTTCTCTTTGATTGATTGTTCGATTGCAGATTTCATAGTGTAAACGCCGAAATGTAAGGAGTTAAGTCGACTCTAAGCTTCTTCGCATATCTTAGAAGCTTGTCGATATCCGGTTTTCTATCTTTGCTTGTCTTTAAATAAGCTTGCAAGGCCTTTAAAGCGGTTTCCTTGTCCAGATAGCGGAAAGAGTCCACGACAGTCCGTTCCCGATCGAAAATTTTGAGCTTCTGGCTGCCGATTTTAATCGTGGTCTGTCCAAAAGAGATGTTCCGCATCCGGACGATGTGAGCATTTTCCCTGGCAGGGGAGGTGGTGGCATGCGGAATAGCAATCCAAAATTCCCTCATGATTTCATCCGTTAAACCGTAATAGCATAGAGCAGAAATGAGACAGATGACCCCATTCGGGATGCTCAAAGTAGTAACCGCGAGATCTTCCCATTCGAATTCGGAGTCAAAATCAAGGTCGGTGATTTTATACATCCCTTTGCTGACCCGCTCGATCTGCCCCTTCGTGCAAAAATAGGCAAGCATCCGGGGAGGGATTCCTGCTTTCCTTCCTTCTGCGGAAGAAAAAACTGCTTTTTTGGACAGCGCTTTGAGCGCGGCTGAGTACTTGGATCTTATCATACCCGTAATGTAACAGAAAAACCCATTAACGGCAACTGGGTTTTTCTGTTACATTTTCACTCGTGGAATTCATTAATAAATCTTTTTAAAATAAGGATGTTATATCAAAGAGTTGTCAAAGCGGTCAGGTCATATGTCGAATCAGTAAGCATCAAAAAAGCACCGCTCAGAGCATCAACAATATCATCATGGCTTCCTTCAGGGAAATTTTCCACCTCTCTTAAAAAATCTTCGTTCCAGGACGCCTGCAGGATCTTGATATTTCCAGCCTCTGCCTGAGAAGAGACAGGGAGAGCTCTCGTTACTTTGTCCTGGGTAGCTTTGAATGTCTTCACGTTATACCCTTGAAGCATTCTAACGAGATAATCTGCTTCGCTTATTCCAGCCTGGCCAGGATCCTGCTCGATACCAATCCTTATCGAAACGCCATCTTGACTTGCCGTATTTTTGATGGCATTTTGAACCCCTAAAGGACTTTGCTGAATTCTTACCATATCGGTGATGTACAAGATGTTATTTTTATCCTTTTCAAGACGCAGCCCGACAGTATAATCCGGGTCATTGCTTTCAGTCTTTTTCGTTGCAGCTCGATCCCAATAGCGTACAGCTTTTAAACCTCCTTTTGGAATGGCTTTGACGACTTCAAAGAAGCTTCTCTGGAAGAACATGCCAGCTGTTGGTCGCACATTCCAATTTCCCATTAGCAGCTGCTCGCGTTCAAATCGAGGTAATGCTTTAAGGTTCGCGAGATATCCCGGATCTTTTTCAAGCAGGATTTTATTGTCATGCACAGTTGATGCCACAAAGGAAACACTCTTAGGCAGGCAGCTCGGATCCTTTTCTATCAATTCTTCGCGGCTAGATCCCCAAATTGTTTGGTCATTCTGAATAAAGAACCAGCGAGTCTTTCCACTACGTGAGGGGATTGGGTATCCCGATTTTTCATCAATCCACCACGAAATAAATTGCCGGACCCAGGAGTCTGTATCCGGGTTGGTGGTGGCTCTAATATAGGGTTTCACTCCGCAAGTGGACCGATTCCTTGAGAGCATATAGACAAATTGCTGCCATGAAAAATGAGTTAGCTCATCAAACCCGACAAGGGGAATCTGTGAGCCTTGCCAGTCAAAGCGTGTTTTATCATGCTCTAGGTGAGCGAATTTGACTTTGCCATTTCCTTGGAAATCCCATTCAAGAGTGGACTCCTTAGGAGTTCCGTTCGCATGAACAAAAAGTTCGCAGCTTGTATCCCATAAGCCGCCTGGATTGCGGACTTGAGTGCTGTTTCTTCTGAATATTACAGCAGAGAATCCGGGAACATTTCTATGTCGCAGGCATTCCATTAAAAGAGCCCAAGTTTTGCCGCCTCCAGCAGCTCCACCATAAATGACAATATCCGCCGAAGCATTCAAGAACTGGTATTGAGGACCTTTCTGAGGTATGATTTTAGGCATGGGGGTCCTCCACTTTTTCTTCTATGCAGTCGCCTCTGCCGTTATCGGGAATGTAAATCTGAACAGGATCTTCTCCTTTGACAATTGTTTCTGTGACAATAGTTTCTCTTTGGCCAAGCCATATTTTTCCAAGCCAGATAGCCATGGTTGCGCTGTGCTCAGCTTGCTGAAATTGATAACGGCGAAGGGAGAGTTTATGACGCCCATTGCACCTTTTTCTTAGCTCCGCAAAACCCATACCAAAAGCCTCCCTCAACCTTCGATCCAAGGTATCGACGCTGACTCGAAAAGAGCCCGCAATTTCTTCAGCTGTCGCTTGCATTTCAGTCCAATAAAGCACTTGATCAAGATTGATCTCTTTTGCAGGCACGATTCCTTTCCATTCAGCAGGAGGGGAGTTCGGGTCCACTGGAGGTTTAACCGTTTTCTTAGGCCGGCCGTTTGGCCGGCCTGTAGGCTTTCTAGGCATAATCTTCACCATTCAACTTAATGTTGCATGGCTCGTTTCTATGCAGCTTGTACTTTCTATAACGATCGACAATGACATCGCAATATTTAGGATCGAGCTCGCAACCGAAACATCTGCGGTCCAACTGCTCTGCTGCGATTAGCGTTGTCCCGGAGCCTAGGAAGAAATCGAATACAATATCGTCCTTCTTCGAACTGTTATTGATAAGATAGCCAATTAACGGGATCGGCTTCATGGTCGGATGCTCCGCATTTCTCTGCGGCCTATCGAATTTAAGAAGGGTGGTTTGCTTGCGATTATTATACCATCGATGCTTCTCTCCCTCTTTCCAGCCGTAAAGCACAGGATCATGATCACTGTATTCTTTGCCTCCGAAGAGGACCGGCTCGTGCTGCCATTGATAATCTTGCCGTCCAAGAACAAGGGAATTCTTAAGCCAGATAAGACACTGCGTCATTTTTAAGTTTGCCTCTCGGAAAAACCGGCGGAATTTTTCCCCTTCAGAGTCGGCATGAAATACATAGATCCCAGCTCCTTCTTTCATGAATACGAAAGCATTCACATAGAAATCTCGCAAAAGAGATTCGAAGTCTTCATTTGAGAGATCGTCATTTTTGATGGTAAGCTTCTCTTTTGTGCCTCCTTTGTAAGCCACATTATACGGAGGATCCGTAATGACAAGATCAATCAGTTCTGACTCAAGCACCTTTTCGATATCGCCATGAATTGTGGCAGATCCACAGATTAGCCGATGTTTTCCCAAATCATAAATATCGCCAGGCTTAGACTTTGGTTCCTCGGGCAATTCTTCTTCATAGCCATCATCAATCGCTTCAATCTTTTCGGGGTCTTTGAACTGAAGTTCAGTTTCGGTAAATCCCCAATTGAACAAATCTTTTACCTCCCATTCATTGGCTAAACGCTCCCAATCCCATTCCCCTGAATTCTTATTGCTGCGAATAAGATATTCTTCAGCTTCCCTGGAAGAAAGCTGCCGGTTTGGAACCCGCACTTCGATTTTTTCTTTTCCACGACCTAGTGCTTTCATAGCTTTAACTCTCATGTGGCCAGCCAAAATAGTATTATCTAGATTGACGACGATGGTTTCCACATAGTTAAAGCTTTTTAATGATTGCTTTAGCTTTTCCATCTGATCTTTTGTGATCTTGCGAGGATTTTTCTCATGATCTTTGAAGTCTTTGATCTGCCTGGTTTCCGTATGCCATACCAGCTCCTCTAAAGTGATTTCGGATTCTTGTGCCGGCTGGGTCTCAATTTCGACTGTCTGGACCTCCGCATTCTTGGTTGTGCTCTTTGCCATCTTTCATCTCTCTGATTTATTTTTTTTCTTGTACAAGACCTGTAAACCAATTTTCTTCTAAATACCAAGTTGGTAAAAAACGATAGAAAATCGGTAGTTAAGTTTTAAGAGAGTAATTGAGAAAGGGGAGTAGAGAGGGTAATTGAGTAGAAGCCTAATGGCCTGATTTAAACTTTGCTGACAATTTCAATGGTGATTGGATATAAATCCTCGACCATCTTTCGTTTTGTCTGGCTTAAAGCCGTATCTTTTCCTTTAGTATCAATAAAGCTTATTTCACCATTTGCATAAAAAACTTGAAAATCACAAACATATCGCACTTTTCCAGGGAGGTCAAAGGGGATTTGTCTTAGAAAAAACAAAACCTCTCCTGCTTTTTGAAGGATTTGGAGCTTATCGTAATACCTTCGCTCTAATTTCGATGGGAATTTTTTACCATCCCTCTCGCAAGGAACTGCACCAAATTTATGCTTTGGTCTCCCTTTTGGTCTAAAAAATTGTATAGTCATTTGATATAGGCATGCTCCTCTGATATTAAAGAATTTTTATTCTGTCAGATTTTTTGATTTTCTTGCATCTACATATTGAATATACGCGTGGTAAAGTGCATATGTCCATTTTACATGCAATTTGGCGAGATTAAGATGAAAGTGACAGATTTAAGGAAAGATGAAATAGGGAAACAGCTGTTTCCCTATTTAGAATGACGGCTGCTGCTTAGAGAATTCTAATTATCAGAATCATCTTGAGGAGTAGGTAAGCCCTTCATTCTGGGACCTTCGCTACTTCTTTTAGAGCTTGGAGCATTTCTAGTCGCTACAATACCCTTCATGCGCGGTCCTTCAGGGATATTTTGATAATCGTAAGTTTGACAACAGCATCCTTGAAGAATGGGTAGAAGTAAAAGAAGTAAGTGAGAAAATTTCGACATAAGCAGTCCTCATTTTTGATGCTCTATAAGATTGGTATTTAATCGAAGCCAATCGTTAATCTTCATTAGAACCTGAGAAATGTCAATGGGTAGGTTGGCTAAATTCTCTGCACGCAAATTTTTTAGATACTCGCTCCAGAAATTTTGCATTCTCGACATCTCGTCCTTCTCATATGCAATCGGCAAAGAAAGGACGGTCTCCCGATGCTCGAATACCGTGCGTATAATCCCTTCTAAATTAAGGAATAGCGGCAATTGTGAAGAGGATATCATGGAATAAAGGTCGTGAAAGTCTTTCATGCGGCTATTAAAGGACCCTCGATGGACAATCGTCTCTAATTTTTCAGCAAAAATAAACTCCTTTGGATAGCAAGATAGCTTTACACTGCTTTCAAAAAGAATGCCTCTAGAAGATGTAGTAAGAGGAATCGAATATTCAATAGGTTCTACAACGTCTCCAAAGCCAATATCTATAGCAACTTTAAACCTAATATTGCCAAAATATGCAATCATCGCTACTTCAGCTCCTGGATATCCCATATGAGGATGGGCCAGTTCGCTTACTTTAAGCTCTTGAAAGATAAATCCATCTTTAAGGTCAATGCTTGCGATTTCCTCAAAAATATTCCTTGATTCTCCAACTCCATTACTCAAGCTTTGTGCGAGAAAATCGAGATCGCTTGTTTCTCTCCCAATTTCGATATATTTGGAGAGAAGAATACCGCCTTTTAAGACAAAATGCTCACGGAAATTCGACTTAGCCAAACGCACGAGAAAGCGCTCAAGTGTGAGATTCTGCCAAAGATCAGCGGGATCTCGATTTTTTTCTTTCGCGATAGCTCGCAGTTTTGCTTTAAATGATTTTTCTAAATCCGACGTCATGTTGTATAAGATAAAATGTATGGGGTGATGTTTACACGCAAAGTCTTTGCATATGCGCCAAGTTTTTTAGGGTCTGGCTTATATTTAGTGTTCTGAAAATATCTCTGAATTGCTTTTATTGCAATTTCCTTGCTCAGATAGCGAAACGCATCAACAATACAACGCTCTCTATCAAAAATATGGACGTTATATTCACCTAAAGCAATTTCGATTCTTCCGAGCTCAGTATTACGCATTCTGACGATTCTGGTATTGGGTCGCTTTGAAGGATGGGATTCATGGGGTACTGCAATCCAGATTTCTCGCATAATCTGATCCGTCAAATCGTAGTAACAAAGCGCAGAAATCAAACAGATGACCCCATCAGGAATGCTCGCTGCAACCAATGCTAAGTTTTCCCACTGAAACTCAACTTCTGGTTCATATTGAGCAAAGCGGTAAGCTCCTGGATAAATCCTTTCTAAAGTGCCTTTTTTCACTAAATAAGCTAGTGCATGCCTTGGGACATCCTGTTTTTCTGCATCTGCTGCTGTAAAAAAAGGAACGTTAAGAAACGGATCTAATTGCTTCATATATTTTGATTGTCTCATTTCTTAAATCTACAAAATCTACCCGTTTAAGTCAAATGGGTTGTTCTTGAAGAATTTATCGTTGACGTCAAATCAAAAAAGACTTTATAAGACAAGTAAGGAATATGCACAAAGAATTTTAATATTTGATGCAATGATAGCGTTTGTCATTGATTTTCAAAGACATGCATACTCATGGTTTTATAAATGAGCGGTCAAAATCAAGCAAATTTGGGGGAAATCGCCGCTATTAAGGGAAGCGCCGCCCTTGATGCCTCTTGCCAAAAACATAGCTATAGGCGCGATATATGATTAAGACTATAGGTTTTGGGCTACTTCTTTTACTTTGTTCATTAAGAACATTTTGTATTGCTGACGACAATATCAATTTTTCTCCTCTTCAATTGAATGTTCTAGTAGATGAAGTCATTCGTCGAAATCCAAATCTTGATGCAACGCGTTTAAGAATTCAAGCTGCACATGAAGTTGTTCACAGAGTACAGGTGCTTGACGATCCTCAAGTAATGATCACGTCTGATCAAAATAAATTTCATAAGACTAGTGACTTTACCCCTATGATGGACTATGAGATTAGCCAGGTGATTCCCTTCCCTGGCAAGCTGCGCTTGAAGGGAGAAATTGCACGGCAAGTCATGTTACAGCAACAGAGCATACAAATTACGACCTATCGCGAGCTCATTCGACAAACCAAATTACTTTACTATCAATTATATACTAATGCTGTTTCTATAAGAATTAATACAGATAATTCTAGCCTTGTTAATGCGCTAATTGAAGATAGCATGGCACTGTATCGATCTGGAAAAGGAGAATATGTAGATACAATTAAGATGCAGTTAGAGCTACAAATGCTAGAAGAACAGCGTCTCATGCTTGAATCTGAAAAAGTAATGTTCAAGAGTATGCTAAATGCTTTATTGAATCGTTCTCCCAATGAAGCTTTAGGTGACCCGATAGCCTCTTTTACCAAACCATTTCAACTCTCATACATTCAAGCCGAATCAATTGCCTTAACTTCGCGATCAGAACTTCATCGAATGCAAGCGATGGTCATGGAACAGGAAAAAATGGCGCAGCTAGCACGCCGTAACTACTATCCCGACTTCGAATTGGGTGTAGCATATGAAAGAATGAATAATAATTTTGATGGTCATGTCGATGATGCCATAATGTTCAAGGTAGGGTTTAATCTTCCGATTTGGATTCCAGAAAAACAAGCAAGAGAAGTGCGTGAGGCACGTGCTAATGCTTTTGCGAACCAGAAGGAATTGGAAGGGATGAAAGCCATGATCTCCGGAAAATTGAAGGAGCTACTTGCGAAACTCAAATCTACTGATGATAAAATTTCTCTCTATAGAGATGGAATTTTACCAAAGGTCAAAGAAGCATTCTCAGCATTGCTCTCTTCCTTCCGTTCTGGTGAAGGAAAGTTTGTGCTTCTGCTCGATACATGGAGACAAGCGTTTAATGCTGAACTTGAGTATGAACGATTTCTTTCAGAGCGCGAAATCATCATAGCAGAACTAGAGCGTGCAATGGGTATGACATTGGAGGAGATCTTATGCGACTATACGATGCGATAAAAGGTGTGATCGTAGCGTTTTTTATGGCGATTACGGTTATAAGCTGCCAATCCGAGCAAAAACCACAGGAGCAGAAATCAGAGCGGAGCGATAAATCTACAAGTATGTCGAATATGGAAGACATGCCTCCTCCGGGATATGTGGAAGTGAAGATCGATCCGCAGCGTATCCAACTCTTTGGAGTGCGTACAGAAAAAATTATTTCTCGAGAAATAAACAAGTCTATTCGTGCTGTGGGCATTGTTGCTGCTGATGAAAGGCGTGTCGCAAATGTTCAAACAAAGTTTAGTGGATGGATTGTCGATCTCTATGTGAACTTCACCAACCAGACTGTCAATCAAGGAGAGCCTTTATTTTCTGTCTATAGCCCCGCTCTTCTTGCCACTCAAGAAGAATACATAATCGCGAAGAAAGGTTCAAAGAATCAACTTAAAGGGACTTTTGGTGAGGAATACTCCCGCACAAATCAGAAACTTCTTGAATCAGTCAGGCAACGCTTAGAATTATGGGATATTCCCCAAGAAGAAATAGATCGTTTAGATCGACAAGCTATCCCCATGAAAACGCTTACCATCCGTTCTCCTATCAATGGAATTGTGTTACAGAAAAATGCTTTTGCTGGGATGAATGTTGAACCAGGCATGAATATCTTTACTGTTGCCGATCTTTCTCACGTTTGGGTATTGGCGGATATTTTTGAACAAGATATCGCCTCTATTCGCATTGGGCAGCAAGCAACTTTGACAATGAATGCTTATCCTGGAAGAACTTTCGAGGGACAAGTTGATTTTATTAATTATGTCCTTGATCAAACGACGCGAACGACAAAGCTTCGCTTTGATTTCAATAATACGGAAATGCTTTTGAAACCAGGCATGTACGGGGTTATTGAGTTAACGATCCCGATAGGATTTGTATTGGCTCTTCCTGAAGCAGCAGTTATCGACACCGGAACAAAAAAAATTGTATTCATTGAAAAAACACCAGGTTTTTACAGACCTATTGAAGTACAACTAGGCGCCAAAGGAGGAGGCTACTATCAGGTTTTAAAAGGTTTAAATGAAAATGACTTAGTGGTAACGAGCTCCCAATTTTTGATGGATTCAGAGAGTCGGATCCAAGCCACTGGAGGGGGAATGCAAGGAATGGAGATGGATAAAAAATGATCGCTTCCATTATTGAGTTCTGCGCAAGGAATCGTTTCATTGTTGTGATTTGTACAGCATTGATATTGCTTTGGTCTGCCTGGGCGATTCATAAAAGCCCCATCGACGCTCTCCCCGATTTATCAGATACGCAGGTCATCATTTTTACTGAATGGATGGGACGAAGTCCAAATTTGATCGAAGATCAGATTACTTATCCCCTTGTGACGACTTTTCTTGGAGCTCCCAAAGTCAAACTCGTGCGTGGCTTTACAATGTTTGGCATGTCTTTTGTCTATGTTATCTTTGAAGATGGCACAGACATCTATTGGGCCAGAAGCCGTACTTTGGAATATTTATCTAAAATGCAAGGCAGGCTGCCGCCTGGAGTTACGCCTCAAATGGGTCCTGATGCTACAGGTGTGGGTTGGGTCTTTGAATATGCTTTGGTCGATGAGTCTGGAAAATACTCCTTGCAGGAACTTCGCAGCTTTCAAGATTGGTATTTGCGCTACTGGTTGACTTCTGTACCAGGAGTTGCGGAAGTAGCCAGCGTTGGAGGATATGAGAAAGAATACCAAGTGGAAATCGATCCCGTTAAATTGCAAGCTTTCGAACTCTCCTTAGCCGACGTTAAGCAAGCTATTGACCAATCAAATTTAGATGTGGGTGGGCGCGTCATCGAGCTTGCGGAACATGAATATGCGGTTAGAGGACGAGGTTATATTACAGATAAAACCATGCTTGAAAAAGTTGTGGTCGGAACAGATGGTAAAGGAACACCAATTTTAATCAAAGACATTGCCCATGTGCAAATTGGCGGCAATATCCGACGGGGTTTAGTTGAATTAGATGGTGAAGGGGAAGTGGTCGGCGGCATTGTTGTGATGCGCTATGGAGAAAATGCGAGAGAGGTGATCAATCGCATTAAGGCAAAACTTGAAGAAATGGCCTCATCATTCCCACCAGGCGTTAAACTCATTACGACTTATGATCGCTCCGGACTCATCGAACATTCAATGGCAACACTTTCTGAGGCGCTAATTGAAGAAATTATCATCGTCTCAATCATCATTATGCTCTTTCTGTTTCACTTTAGATCAACACTTGTCGCCATTATCACCCTTCCTATAGCTGTAATGGTCTCATTTATCCCGATGTTTTATCAAAGTCTGACTGTAAACATCATGTCACTCGCCGGAATTATTATTGCTATCGGTGACGTTGTAGATGCTGCAGTTGTTATGACAGAAAATGCACATACTAAACTGGAAGCGGCAAACGGACAAGGGGATAGAAATGAAATTATCATCCAAGCTGCCAAAGAGATTGGGCCAAGTATCTTTGCTACTCTATTAGTGACAGTGATTGCATTTTTGCCTGTTTTCACTTTGCAAGCTCAAGAAGGACGACTTTTCTCTCCACTAGCATTTACTAAAACATACGCGGTCGCTTTTGGAGCTATTTTAGGCATCACATTAGTCCCTGCACTAATGGTCACCTTTATCCGCGGTAAAATTAGACCTGCCATGAAAAACCCGATTAATCGCTGGATGGTAGCTATTTATCGACCGCTCCTGAATTTCTGTGTGAAATTCCGTTATCTTGTTGTTGTTCTTGCTATTATAGGTTCATTAATCACTATCCCTGTTTTTATGCGTCTCGGTTCTGAATTCATGCCACCTCTAGATGAAGAAACCATTTTATTCATGCCGATCACAGTCCCTGGCATTTCCATAGAGGCCGCAAAGGAACTCCTTCAACTTCAAGACAAAATTTTAAAATCTTTCCCAGAGGTAGAAAGAGTATTTGGTAAAGCAGGAAGAGCAGAAACCTCGACCGACCCTGCCCCACTTTCCATGACAGAAACGGTTGTGATGCTAAAGCCTAAATCCGAATGGCGTTCGGGGATGACCAAGGAAAAATTGGAAAAAGAAATGAATGAAGCTTTGAAAATCCCAGGCGTACAAAATGCCTTTACCATGCCGATCAAAGCCCGTATTGATATGTTGACCACAGGAATTCGAACTCCTATTGGCATTAAAGTGTTTGGAACAGATCTTTTTAAAATCAATGAAATCGGCCAGGAGCTAGAAGGAATTCTCAAAATGGTGCCAGGCACGCGCAGTGTATATGCAGAACGAGAGATTGGAGGATTTTTTATCGATTTTATTCCGGATCGCGAAGCCATTGCGCGCTATGGCCTCAGGCTTATGGATGTTTTTGATGTGATTGAAACAGCCATCGGTGGTTTGGATGTTACCACCACCATTGAAGGGCGTGAGCGCTATAAAATTAATGTGCGTTATCCTCGCGATCTTCGCAATGATATTGAGAAATTACGCAATGTCCTTGTCCCTATTCCTAAGCAGCAAGGTGCACAAGGAGCGGGAATGAGTGGAGAAAAACAAGCGATGAGTGGAGGAAAAGTGGCGCAGGTTCCATTAACCCTTCTTGGAAAAGTCGAAGCCGTAATGGGTCCTCCCATGATCAAAGATGAAATGGCCTCCCTTAACGGCTGGGTCTATGTGGATATTGAAGGAAGAGATATTGGCGGCTATGTAAAGGAAGCAAAGGAAACGGTGAATAAGAATCTTAAACTTCCTCAAGGTTATTATCTCAAATGGACCGGGCAATATGAGTTTTTAGAGCGCATTCAGGCACTTATGCTATGGGTCGTTCCTCTTACGATTCTGCTTATTGCCATTATTCTATACTTTAATTTCAAAGGAATTGCTCAAACCCTCATCGTCATGCTTTCAGTCCCTTTTGCTGCAATCGGCGCAATCTGGCTGATGTATTCGCTAAGCTATAATACCTCTGTAGCTGTCTGGGTGGGAATGATTGCCTTATTGGGAATTGCAGCCCAAACTGCATCGATTATGATGGTTTATTTAGAGGAAGGATATGAGAAGTGGAAAATAGAGGGGAAACTAACAACTGTTGCTGAACTTGAAACAATGACCGTTGAGCACGGGACTTATAGGATTCGTCCTCTCATCATGGCAGTCGCTTTAAATATTTTTGGAATGCTACCCATTATCTGGAGCACTGGTGTTGGTTCGGATGTTGCTAAACGCATTGCAGTTCCTCTTTGGGGCGGTTTGCTCTCACTTACCTTTCTCACAATTTGCGTTATCCCTGCTATTTACGTCATTTGGCGAAGTTTTCATCTAAAAAAGAAGCCAACACAACCAAACACTTAAGGAGATGACGATGGAACCGAAAAAAATAAATACATGGTGGAATCAATCTCCTGAAGAAATTTGCCGCAATCTTAAAACAGATCTTCACCGAGGATTATCTAGAGAAGAAGCAGAGAAACGACTGCAAGAATTTGGGCCTAACCAACTGCCCGAACAAAAAAGGGTTTCTCCTCTTACATTGCTTATCAACCAATTCTCAAGTTTCATTGTTTGGACTTTAATAGCTGCAGCCTTTATCGCCGGCTTCTTAGGTGAATGGGTGGATGCGACAGCAATTGGTGTGATTGTCGTTCTTAACGGACTCCTTGGTTTTTTTCAAGAATTTCGAGCTGATAAATCTCTTGCTGCTTTGCGCAAGATGGCCACTCTAACTTCTAAAGTCATTCGAAACGGAGAATTGCAAACGCTCCCTTCTGAAAAAATTGTCCCCGGAGATCTCGTTTTGATTGAGGCAGGTGATCGAATTCCTGCAGATGGGAGAATCATTCAATCAATTGAGTTGTCAACACAGGAAGCAGCTTTAACCGGTGAGTCCATGCCGATTCATAAAATTGCAGACCCATTAGAGAAACCAGATCTTTCAGTTGGCGACAAGAAAAACATGGGATTTCTCGGAACGGTTGCTGTCAGTGGAAAAGGCTACATGATTGTCACAGAAACCGGCCTTCAAACAGAACTTGGCAAAATTGCTTCGCTTTTACAGGGGGGAAGAGAAGAACAGACACCTCTTCAAATTCGACTAGAAGAGTTGGGACATCGTTTAGTGTGGATTTGCTTGGGAGTCGTGGCTTTAGTTTTTGCATTAGGTTTCTTTCGAGGGCAACCCTTGGTTGAAAATCTCCTTATTTCCATCAGTCTTGCTGTTGCCGCCATTCCGGAAGGCCTTCCTGCTATTGTGACAATAGCCTTATCCATTGGCGTTCGTAAAATGGCAAAGCGCAATGCACTAGTTCGTAGGCTCCCCTCTGTTGAAACATTAGGATGTACGAGTGTTATTTGTACGGATAAAACAGGAACCCTAACGCAAAATGAAATGATGGTTAGATCGATTTGGGTAAATGGTTCATTTGTGGATGTAATGGGAGTGGGATATAACCCTGAGGGTGATTTTAAAGTCAAAGACGCCAAAATTAATTTCCAGGATAATCCTGAGCTGATCATGGCTCTCAAAATCGGCACTCTATGCAACAGTGCGGAGCTGCATCAAAATCCTGAAAAAGGGTGGAGTATTGCTGGGGATCCAACGGAAGGGGCTCTTTTAACGGTGGCTGGAAAAGCCCAGCTTTTTAAACAAGATTTGGAGCAGAAGAACCCTATACTCGGTGAAATTCCTTTTGACTCTGAGAGAAAGAGAATGAGTATGGCAAGGCAAACAGACGAGGGCTCCATGCTTTTTACCAAAGGAGCTACTGACGTTATTCTAGCTCATACTGAGTTCATTCTTCTTAATGGTAAGGTCGAACCTCTAACGGATGAGCGTAAAAAAAGTATTTTAGATGCAAATGCTTCTCTAGCAAGCCAGGCGCTTCGGGTACTCGCCGTAGGCTATCGTCCTTTGCCACAAGAAGTAAAAATCGATCAATCGATTGAAGATCAACTTATTTTGGTTGGACTGATCGCTATGATGGATCCCCCAAGACCTGAAGTGAAGAAATCCATCGAAACCTGCAGAAATGCAGGGATCACCACTGTAATGATTACGGGCGATCATAAGGAAACAGCTGTTGCAGTGGCCAAGGAACTCAATTTGATGAAAGAGGGCGCCTTAGCCGTAACCGGGGCTGAACTCGAACAGATGGATGATCAACACTTAAAAGACAATGTGCGAAACATAGCCATCTATGCGCGCACTTCTGCTGCCCATAAATTAAGGATTGTCCGTGCCTGGAAATCGCTTGGAGAAGTCGTTGCCATGACCGGAGATGGCGTCAATGATGCACCTGCTATCAAAGAAGCAGATATCGGTGTGGCCATGGGCATCACAGGGACAGATGTCACAAAAGAAGCTTCCGACATGGTGATTTTAGACGATAATTTTGCTTCCATTGTTAATGCCGTTGAGGAAGGACGTGGGATTTACGATAACATTATTAAATTTGTCAATTATCTCATGTCCTCAAATATTGCCGAATTGCTTGTTATTTTTATGGGTATGCTGCTTGGCTTTAGAGATCCATTAGGGAATCCTTTCGTTTCTCTTTCGGCTATTCAGCTTCTATGGTTGAATCTTGTCACAGATGGCTTTCCTGCAATTGCACTAGGGCTTGATCCTGTCGATCCAACTGCCATGAATCGTCCTCCAAGAAAATCTTCAGATTCCATTTTTCCTTTACGATTTGCCGTTCAATTATTCCTGACAGGTTTTGTGATTGCGGCTGGAACTCTTGCCGCTTGTCATTTTGGTCTAAGCCAAAGTGCAGAACTGGCTCAAACAATGGCATTCACAACCTTGGTCGTATTAGAAATTGTCAGAGTCCAAATGGTGCGATCCCAATACCATATGAGTATTTTTTCGAATCCCTATATCATCTTAGCTTTGGCTAGTTCACTTCTACTCCATCTACTTGTAGTTTACACTCCATTCCTACAAACAATCTTCGGAACAGTCCCTCTTAATTTAACCGAATGGGGTGTGATTTTGACAGTTGCCATTGTGGTATGGGTCATCAGCACTTTCATAAATTTTTTATTCAAAAAACCACAGTTACAAAAAAGTTAATAGGAATAAGACATTATGGAACAGTTTACAGCTCTAGAATCAACTTTGGATCAGGAAGAGCTTAAAGAATCTCTTACCCCCTTAGAAATAAATAAGATCGATGCTTATTGGAGAGCTGCAAACTATCTTTCTGTGGGGCAAATTTATCTGCTAGATAATCCGCTTCTTAAAAAACCTCTCTCACTTCAACATATTAAGAGAAGGCTTTTAGGACACTGGGGAACAACACCTGGGTTGAATTTTATTTATGCCCATCTCAACCGTCTAATCAAAGCCCATGATCTCAACATGCTCTTTTTGGCTGGTCCTGGGCATGGTGGACCAGGGGTTGTCGCTAATGTCTATCTTGAGGGCACGTACTCCGAATTCTATCCAAACATCTCTCAAGACGAAGAAGGAATGAAGAAGCTCTTCAAGCAATTTTCTTTTCCTGGGGGAATTCCTAGCCATGTCGCACCTGAAACACCCGGATCAATCAACGAAGGAGGAGAACTCGGATATGTACTCTCACATGCATATGGAGCAATATTTGATAATCCCGATCTCATCGCGTGCTGCGTAGTCGGAGATGGAGAAGCTGAAACTGGACCGCTCGCAACGAGCTGGCATTCTAATAAATTTATCAATCCCATTCATGATGGTGCTGTACTCCCTATCCTCCATCTAAATGGCTTTAAAATTGCCAATCCTACAGTGCTTGCTCGGATTGATCGAGATGAATTAGAAGACCTCTTCCGTGGCTATGGTTATAATCCCTATTTTGTTGCCGGATCAGATCCCGAAACTATGCATAAGCTGATGGCGGCAACACTAGATATTGTGATTGCTGAAATTAAGGAAATTCAACAGCTCGCACGTGTAAAAAATATCAGCAAACGGCCTCGCTGGCCAATGATTATTCTGCAAACGCCGAAAGGGTGGACCGGTCTTAAAGAAATTGATGGAAAGCAAGTTGAAGGTTCCTGGCGCTCACATCAGGTCCCATTTACAGACTTTGCCACTAATCCAAGTCGATTAAAACTTCTAGAAGATTGGATGAAAAGCTATCGACCAGAGGAACTCTTTGATGAACAAGGTAAGTTCAAGCCCGATCTGGCAGAGTTGGCTCCACATGGTACTCGTCGAATGGGATCTAATCCACATGCCAATGGTGGAATTTTATTAAGAGATCTGCGCATGCCTAATTTCCGCGATTATGCTGTTTCAGTGACTAAGCCTGGAATCGTTGAAGGAGAAGCCACGCGTATCTTGGGTCGCTTTTTGCGTGATATTATGAAACTGAATATGGACAGTCGAAATTTCCGTGTGATGGGGCCTGATGAGACCGCTTCAAATCGACTAGAGGCCTTGTTTGAAGTTACTGGGCGTGCATTTGATGGAAAGATCTATTCCAGTGATGATGATTATCTTTCACCAGATGGAAGGGTCATGGAAATGTTAAGCGAACATATGTGTCAAGGATGGCTTGAAGGTTATCTTTTGACGGGAAGACATGGTTTGTTCTCTTGCTACGAGGCTTTTATCCATATTATCGATTCGATGTTCAATCAACATGCAAAATGGTTGAAGACAACACGACGTATCCCTTGGCGCCGGCCGATTGCTTCATTAAACTATCTTTTAACTTCACATGTGTGGCGTCAAGATCACAATGGATTTTCTCATCAAGACCCTGGATTTATCGACCATGTCGTGAATAAAAAAGCTGAAGTCATTCGAGTGTACCTACCACCAGACACAAATACACTACTTTCAGTGGCTAATCACTGCCTAAAAAGCAAGAACTACGTCAATGTGATTGTCGCTGGAAAACAACCAGCCCTTCAATATCTCACTATGGATGAAGCTGTTCAACATTGCTCTAAGGGTATTGGAATATGGAAATGGGCCAGCAATGACTTTGACAATGAACCTGATGTGGTCATGGCTTGTGCCGGTGACGTTCCTACCATGGAAACTTTAGCTGCTGTAGACTTGCTTCGACGTCATGTTCCTGATTTAAAAGTTCGTTTTATCAACGTCATCGATTTGATGGTCCTTCAGCCGCAAAGCGAACATCCCCATGGTCTTTCAGATCAAGAGTTCGACGAAATATTTACAACAGATAAACCGATTATTTTTGCTTTCCATGGTTACCCTTGGCTAATTCATCGTCTTACATATAGAAGAGCAAACCACAAAAATCTTCATGTTAGGGGATATAAAGAGGAAGGGACAACGACTACACCTTTTGACATGGTCGTTCTCAATGATCTCGATCGCTTCCATTTATTTGTTGATACAGTGGAAAGAGTGCCGCGATTTTCCAAGAGGACTGCTTACATAAGAGAATTGGCAGAAAGCAAATTACTGGAACACAAAAATTACATTCAAGAGTTTGGGGATGATCTTCCAGAAATTCGTGACTGGAAATGGCCTTATTAAAGGAAATATTAATGACTAAATTACAAGTAATCGGAATAACAGCCCTCTCTCTTTTTATTTCTAGCTGTGCCCGTGTGCCGCATGGAAGTGAGGAGCAAGTGGTGGGCATCGTGCAAGAACGGATTGGAAAAGAAGTTCTCTGGAATCACTCTTGTTACGAGGATCCATGTATAAAAGCTTACATACAAGATCTAGTGTATCAAACGCTTACATCTGAGTCGGTTGTCCAAATTGCTCTTCTGAACAATCCCCAAATTCAAGCAACATTTGAAGAGCTTGGAATTGCTCAAGCAGATTTAGTTGAGGCTGGTCTTCTTTCCAATCCCGCTTTTGAAGTCGAGGTTCGCTATCCTCACGTAAAAAAATTAAGAACTAATATTGAATATCTTGTAACAGCGACATTCCTAGATATTTTCTTGGTGCCTCTTCGTACAAGATTGGCAACAGCAGAACTCGAACAGGCAAAACGCAGAGTTACCAATGAGATTTTAAATTTAGCCTTTGAGGTCAGACAAACTTATTATGAACTCTTAGCTGAACAGCAAAAGCTCAAATACACGAGATCTATTGTCGAATTGACAAGTATTCATGGTGAAATTGTTTCAAGACAAAACATAGTAGGAAATGTCAATCGTCTCGATTTTCAGCAAGTGCAGGCTAGATTGTTAGAAGCCAAACTGGAAATCGCCAAAGAACAAACTAAAATTATTCGTCTTAGAGAGAAATTAAATAGACTCTTGGGTCTTAGCGAAGAAGTCTGCCTTCGTTTACCAGAAGAAATCCCAGAAGAGATCGATTACCAAGGGTTTGATCTTTGCGCCTTAGAATCGATTGCTTTAGAAGAAAGACTAGACCTACAAGAAGCACGATTTGAAGTCATTCGATTAAGTCGAATGCTTGGGCTAAAAGATTGGTGGACATTTACAAACCTAAAAGCTGGCCTTGCCGGTGAGCGCGATCCTGATGGATTAAACTTAGTGGGTTATGGAGTATCAGGAGAAATTCCAATTTTCAACTTTGGGCAAGCCGCCAGAATGCGCATTTTTGCTCAACTTAGACAAGCCCAAGATCGTTTTTTAGCCTTAGAAATACGCATTCTTTCCGAGGTAAGAGAAGCCCATAAACTTCTCATAAGCGATTTAGGAATGATCAATGATTATCGAGGGGGAATCATTCCTTTGCAAAGTAAAATCCTTAGTTCTTCAGAAGAATTATATAATGTAATGGGTCTTGGCGTTGATCGTCTTTTAGAAAACAAACGTCAGGAATTAGAAGCCTATCGAAACTATCTTGAAATTCTTAAAGATTACTGGGTAGCACGAGTCCAGCTTGATAAAGCATTGGGAGGTTATTTATTTCGCTTATTATCTCAAGACGGTTGCATCGAAGGAGCTATAGAATGAAAACTTGTTTTACCTTTTTAGGACTTTTTACCGCTTGCGCGCTTTATGGCCAAATGAATCATAACATGAGTTCGCCTAACTCTAAGATGGATCAATCTAACAAGCCTATTGAAGAAACAATGCAAGGAATGGACCAATCTCAAATGCAGAGTATGGATCATTCTAAGATGCAAAATATGCCTATGCAAGAGCACCAGCAAATGATGCAGAAAAATCAAATGGATCAAATGGAGAGAAACGAACAAAACATCCAAAAAAGCCGAGAGGGTGCCAAAAATGAGGATCAGCCCACAAAAGGAATCTTAAGGTATCCATCTGTCATCACACCTAATGTGGGTTCTCTTCCATGGAAAATGGATGGCGATGTAAAGGTATTTCACCTTATTGCCGAACCAATTCGTAGGGAATTTGCTCCTGGCTTTTGGGTTAACTGTTGGGGTTATAATGGATCAACTCCAGGTCCTACTATTGAAGCTGTCGAAGGAGATCGAGTCAGAATCCTTGTAACAAATAAACTAAATGAGCCTACATCCGTTCATTGGCATGGAATTATTTTACCAAATGGTATGGATGGAGTCGCAGGTTTGAATCAAAAAGCCATTCCACCTGGGGACACCTTCAAATACGAATTTACTCTAAAGCAAAATGGTACATTTATGTATCACTCGCATTCGGATGAGATGACTCAAATTGCTTTTGGCATGGAAGGTTTTTTCATTATCCATCCACGTAACGGCGATGATCCACCAATTGATCGTGATTTTGCAATCTTTTTACATGAATGGCGAGTTCCAATGGGAGCTAAAACACCCAATCCATTCGAAATGCTCGATTTTAATTTATTTACTTTCAATAGCGTTTTATATCCTACTACCGAGTCGTTAGTTGTTAAAACTGGTGATCGGGTACGCATTCGCTTTGGAAATGTCATGATGAACACTCACCCTATTCATATACACGGGCATGAGTTCTTAGTAACAAGAAAAGGAGGTAAAAGGCTTCCTCCTGCTGGACAATCTAGCGAAGTTACAGTGCTTGTTGCTCCAGGCGAAACAAGAGATATCGAATTCATTGCAGATAATCCTGGAGACTGGGCCCTGCATTGCCATAAATCCCATCATGTCATGAATCAAATGCAACACGATCTTCCAAATTTAACAGGAATAAACAAGAAAGGGATCGAAGAGCGAATTAAACAATTTTTCCCAGACTTTATGGGCTTAATGAATATCAATGGAATGGGGGATATGTTTGAAATGTATGGATCTAAAGAGATGATGGACATGGGATTTGAAATGAAATACCCATCAAATCTCTCACCAATCGGCAGTCCTGGCCCATTTGGTGTCATTGAAATGGGTGGCATGTTTACCATTTTCAAAGTTAGGGATAATTTAACCAGCTATGCTGATCCAGGTTGGTACCAGCATCCTCCAGGAACGGTCGCTGAATCTATTGACAATGGAAAAAATATGAACCAGATGAAACATCAAGATCATAATATGAATACGATGAATCCTCTTGGAATGAAACAAAATATGGGATCAATGGATCATGATATGCAAAATATGAAAGGGATGCAAATGCAAAATTCACCCCACAATATGAACACGGTCAGCTGGTTTAGTCAAGAAGAGGATCAAAAAGAACCGCATGGTCAAGAAAATACCAATTGGATGCAGAGTAAACCTGAAGACAGTATGGGCGGCCATATGGGTGGACATATGCCTGGTGGGCAGAAGAAAAATATGAGTCCGAATATGCAGGGGATGTCTCATGATATGGATATGCCCAACATGAATGAGAATCTAATGCAACAACACCAAGGACACTAAATGAACAAGCAATTAATTTTGGGTTTATTGTGTATGTTGTGCTTTACAGTTCTTTTTGGCCATGAAGAGCATAAAAGTATGGAGGAGAGCAAAACTCCACAAGAAAGCATCACTCCCTCTTCAGGTCAACCGACTGTTAAGCATTTTGGTGGTAGGCCATTAACTTGGACGCAATGGGTCGGAAGCTTTCATTTTATTTTTCTACACTTCCCTCTTGCTTTGATCGCAATGACTGCTATTTCTGAGTTTTTATTTACTTGGTTCCAAAGGCCTATTTTTGATTATTCCTCTCGATTTATGTTAATTGCAGCGGCTGTTTTTTCGGTTCCTACGGCTTTATTAGGACTAACTTATAGTTATACAGCCTCTTATAGTGGAATACTTGCTGATTTCATTTGGTGGCATATGTGGTTTGGAATAGCAACTGCTGTATTTGCAATCATTGTGGCTTTTCTTCGGGAACGATTAGGAAGAAGTAAGCTTTACTTTACAAGTCTTTTTCTCTTGTTCCTGTTGGTAAATATCACAGGATATCTCGGAGGAGGAATGACATTTGGGCCTTACCACATGTATCCTCCTCTTTAACCAAACCAAAATGGAGTGTTTTATGGAAAATAAAGGAAATAACAAAGAAAACAATAAAGGATGCTGTTCAACACATGCTTCCTTTCCTCAAACAGATTCTAAAGAAATGCAAAAATTAATGGAATGCATGAGCGTTTGTGCTGCTTGTTCCAAAATGTGCATTGATCAAGGTCAAAAGAAAACAGCAGCTTTATGCGCTGAATGTGCTGACGTATGTTCTCTAGCAATAAAAGCTCAAAGCAATCAGTCAGAATTTCAACATCAGATCATGGACCTTTGTGCACAAATATGTCGAAAATGTGCAGAAGAATGCAAAAAAATGAAAGTTGACCACTGTCAAGAATGTGCAGAAGTTTGTACTCGCTGTGCTGAGTCTTGTTCAACAGCTCATAGCCATCATTAATCCTCAAGAAAGCCTTAAGATATTTACCTTAAGGCTTTCTTAGAAATAGCCAATAGGCAGTTTTAATATTTTATGGGAGAAATAAATGGATAGTGAAACCATCGCCTACTTCTCAATGGAAATTGCTCTTGAGGAGGGAATTCCTACTTATAGCGGCGGTTTAGGCGTTTTAGCTGGAGACATGCTGCGTTCTGCCGCTGATTTAAAACTGCCAATTGCCGCCGTCACACTCCTTTATCGTAAAGGGTATTTCTATCAAAAATTAAATTCCCAGGGAATCCAGAGCGAAAGGCCTGTGGAATGGGTGGTATCCGACTTTCTAGAAGAGCTTCCTCAACGCATAGAAGTAAGCGTTGAAGGTAGAAAAATTCAAGTGAGAGCCTGGCAATATAACATTACAAGCAAAGAAGGATATAGTATTCCTGTCTATTTATTGGATACCGACTTGCCTGAAAACAGTACCTGGGACAGAACTTTAACCGATTTTCTCTATGGAGGCGATCAATATTATCGATTTTGCCAAGAGATCGTACTGGGGATTGGGGGCGTTAGGATCTTACGCTCTCTCGGCTATGATCAAATTAGACGATTTCATATGAATGAAGGGCATGCAAGTCTCTTAACTCAGTGACTAACGAAAAAAATCCACATAAAAACCGGCTCATTAAAGCTTCGCCACTTTTGGTCGATGAAATCACTCGTACAGCCTATACAAGACTTCAGAGTAACCATTTCTATACTTTCTTATGTTAGTCTCAGTATTCTTTTACAGTATTATGTCCCAGAAGTCAAATATTTATGAACGGTTTTCAAAATACTGAATTTTTTTGACGATATCCATCACAAAAAAGAACCATGATTCAATGATTACTGTGTTTGAGCTACTTAGGAAATCCGAGAAGGAGAAAAATGTTTCTCATTATAACGTAAAATTCAACTCCTCTGCTAAAGCCAGAAATATTTTTTTCCGTATACCCAGCTTTCTGGATGCCCAACCTTCCAATTGTTTGTTAGTCCAGATTCCTGGGAATTTTTAGCGGTGTGCATGAGAAAGGTCGATTTTGTTTACATGTGTTTACAAGTACGAGCTATGGTAACCTGAACAAAATTTGGCACCTTCCCAAAAATGAAAAACAGGCAGATTTATCGTGTAAATCATTGTTTAAAAAAGCTTTCATGTGCTTTTACAACATGTTTAAAACAATAATGAACTTAAAACAGCAACGAATCTCTGTCATCAAAATCTTGTGAACAAGAAAGGTCGATTTTGTTTACACTGTTTACAAAAAACTTTCCATGGATTGAGGGCGACTGCACATATAACCGATCTTCGTAGCTTTAGGGGTCAGTCTTGAACAAGTCATCAACGCGGCGAAGGGACCTGCATAACTACTTACTTGGAAGGCGCTAACAACTTAAGAAGGCGACATAGGGGGCGGATCACCCAACCAAAGGGTGTGATGCAGAAATCTTGCGATCCAAGTCAGGTAGACGGCGTTTCTGACCATCTACCATGACTCAAATTCACTTAGGGGCATAGTTATGTCATCTAGCCACAAACTGCTGGTATAAGAAGCTCAATTAACCACCATCATCGTCAATTTCGGAAGCTGGCTGTAGCCGATCGCCTGAATGTAGTTCAAAGACGAAAGCCCGAATAACATTTCGGAGATCATTCAGCCGACGGAGAATATCACCAAACTAGAAAAAAATGAGAACTCTTCTGTCTGGCAAGAAAGATAATCATTAACTCAGCTCTTTGCTTCCTGAAAAAATGTTACTGTGATTAAGAGGGGGCGGTTTTTGTGATTCAGATCAGTCGATTTTGTTTACAAAAAAAGGAAATCACAGGAGATGTTGTGAATGACGGGGGTCGGTTTTGTTGACAACTGTTTACAAGAACTTGACTCAGTCCTATTTTCTATCCCACATTGTGATCTAAAGAAGTTTTCAGATAAGACGAAAAAACAGATTCAAAATAAAATTAGCTCGTGTGAGTCAGGAAGGTCGCTTTTGTTTACATAGGTTTACAAACTCTTTCCTGAATTCAAAAATCTTTCGTTGAAAGTACTAAAAAATCTATTCTTACTCTAATGAGAGAGCTTTTTTATACTTCTCTGATATAAAAAAAACATTGTTACTTTCCGAAGCTGTCAAGGAGTTGCGTATTCAATATTGTGAATGATGAGGGTCGATTTTGTTTACACTGTTTACAAGATGTCATTTTAATGAGCAAGGACCTCGACCTAGCACCTTAATTCTGCTTTCTGAGCCTTACACAAGCAATACCAAAGTGATTTGGAGTCTTTGCCGTCATGATCAATAATTGCTAATCGAGTACAGAAAAGTGGTTTGTACAAATCCTTTGTTTTTTCTGAAAATAGGTTAGTCACACATTCGGAAGGGTTAGCCAGATATTGAGTTTTTCTCGAGAGTAAAGGGTAGTCACTGACCTTTTCAAAAACTATATGTTTGACTTATTTCTAAATGTTAAATGCTTTTTTGCTAAATTTTTGCAATTTGCACGCTTTTTTCTCCTGTTTCATGCGAAAACATATTGCAATAGGTAAAAGAGGAAGGGCGCGGCTTTGATAAAAGGAAATGCTTTAGGCAAGTTATCTTTATTTTCAGATGGGTTTTTTTTGGCTCTCGGAGCGAAGCGGGAGAGAGCCTGTTTACTGCGAAGCTGTAAACATTTTATATTCTAGTTGAATATAATTAGGGTTGTTTACTTAAGGATAAGTCTAACAAAATAAGGGACTTGCAAAACAGCCTGGGATTGAGAAGGGGCGGTCTCGTGAACGAGAGGGGGCGGTATTGAGATTGAGGACGGGCGATCCTGTTTACAAATAGGGTATTTTCAGTGCATAAGAAGGGTCGATTTTGTTTACAGTGTTTACAAGAATTAACCCTTTTTTTGAATATCAATTTCCACCTAAGTTTCTAGTGTTTAAGCGCATAAAAATGGATATTCCTTTGTGATTCAGATAGGTCGCTTTTGTTTACGAAAATTTATCAGCAAATGCCCTCACTTTGTCAGAGACTTCTTTTGTAATGTGCCTCTTTTCATTTAAGAGAAAACTGACCATTTGCCCAGTGATGCCAAGATGATTACCAAATTGCCTAACGTTAAGTTTGGATTTTTTGTATATCTCCTTAAATTCTTCAATGCCAAGGGTTTTATCTTCTTTTTTCTCTAGTGCTGGTATTTCTCTATTTGCTTGTACGAGTCTTAATTCTTGCCCTAACCACTCAGGTGGAGTAAGTGTAAGAGAACAACTAAAAGGATCTGCACATTCAGAAGGCAAAAACTTTTCTCCTGTGTGAGACCAGTCTCCTAAGTATCCATGCTCTTTCATATAGCTAAGCTCGGACTCTAGAGATCTAAGGTCTCTCATCTTATATCTTCCTGATGGATCTAAATCGCACCAGTCCATTAAGCTGCGAATGGATATTTTCTGTTGAGGGTTCATTCTCCAGAAAATGGCCAATAATGGAGTTAGGTAAATTGTAAGAGGATGCTCACGATGGTTCTCCTGAGCAATTTTCTTTAGAAGTTTGGTATATTTGGCAGATTGTCCATCTTTTGGTTCAAATGCATTTTTATACCAAAAATCAGTCGCTCTCAGCTTGATTTTTTCATCAATGATAACCTTATCGAATATCTCTTGCCTGAATCCATCGATGCTAAAAAGGCGTTCTCCCTGGATGACCTCTTTTTTTCCCTCTTTTTTTCTAGCCGTGATAAAAAGACTCTGAAAGACTCTGATAATCTCGCTTGCAGTCTTCTTTAATTCATGATCATAGGTGCCATTAGCCTTTTTTCTATGACCCAGTCTTGCTAGATGATCATTTACACTCCAAATGAAATGGCCCTTTCTAAAATTTTCTTCTAGGCCAATTAAGAAACCTAGAAGATGCCGCAGTCCTTCAGCACCAAATGTGCGCTTGATATAAAGGGCTAAGCTAACCTCTCTGAAGTGAATGTCAGATTTGAAAAGCGAAATGTCAATTTCAGCCTGCGCTTCTACTTTTGGATTATCGCTTACGACTGCAATATATTTTTCTTCAATCGTTTCCCGTCCATTAAGATAGGAAGCAGTTTTTTCGACTTTTAATATTGAAGACAGGAATTCCTCAGCCTCTTTTTGCTCTATTGCAGTCCATTCGGAATGAGGCTTGCTTAACAGTCTTCTTGGAATCATATCTGGCTTTCCGGCAAACATGGCAAGCAACGTAAACATGAGAGCATGCGATGGAAGAGCAAATGTGTCTTTATTTGACGATTGGTCGATAATGTTTTGAATAGCCTCTTCTATAAGAGAGCGTTGAGCGGTAGGACCCATCTCATTAAGGATATTCTTCAAAGAGACAAGTTGATTTGGAGAAAAGCTCTGTATGGGCGATATGGCGGATTCCCATTCTTGTTTTTCTGAGGATTTTATTTTAAGCGACATGCCAAGTAGTTGCATGTCTTCAACAGAGTCTAAAATTTCGACGGTTTTTCCCGTTTTTTTATCAACGACGTGGAGTTGATAACTTGTTTCCGTATCCTTTGGAGGGATAATGAGCTCACCGACAAGCGGAATTGAAGGCTTTTTTACTTTTTTTGATTTCATTTTTTCTTTGGTAGTGTTCATATCGCTCATTTTTTCTCTTTTAGTGTAGACAAGGGCCTGTCAAATACCAAAGAGATGGTTTGATTGGATGGGCCATTGCGGTTTTTAAGGACAACAAAATCGAGGTCCACAGTTCTACTCATTAGGGATTCTCCCTTGCTGTCTGATTTTTCTTTAGCGTCATTCCAGATACCTAAAACAAGTTTAGCATCGTTTTCAATATCCCCAGCTTCGCGCAAATTATCGAGGCGTAAAACTTCTTGCTTGGTGTTTCCCCTTCCAAATTGTGCTCCAAGAATGATCGGAACTGAATTGAATTTTGCTGTTTCCAGAATTGTTTCAGAGATTTTTTGCAGTTCTAGCTGTCTTGTAGAGGATTTTCCTTTGAATTTTATTTTTTGAATATAATCAATGAAGATTGCCCCCATTTTTCCACGTTCTTTCAAACTGGCGATGACTTTGCTTAGGTCATCCACAAAATAAGGAAAATCACTGACAACCAATCTATGGCTTTCAGTCAGGGATTGAAGAAGAGCAACTCCTTCATTGATCTTAGGATTTTTTGTAAAACCCCCTCTCAGATATCCTTCTAGGTTGCCAAGGTTATTGGCTTCATTGATAAATTCCCCTGTTAGGATATTCAGAACTTTTAAAAGAATTTGATTTTTAGGTTCTTCGTAAGAGAAAAAGTAAAATTCTCTATCTGGGTAGAGTTTGACCATATTAACGAAAAAATTAAGCAAAGCTGTTGTTTTTCCATGCGAAGGTCTTCCAGCAATAATGGTGATGGCTTCTTGAGGGATTTGAATGGTAGCATCAAGCGATTTATATCCAGTTTTCAAGCCTTCTTGAATAGATGACAAATCTTGTTTTAGGTTTTCTACAGTATAGGGCTTAAGCAGAAAGTCATCTTTTTTATGCTCTTTTTTTACTTGAGAAAGAATCTGCTCGGCTTTCTTTATTTCTCCGAGTGAAATAAGCTTTTGAGCCTCTGCAAGGGATTTTTTGTAATTTTCATCTTCCTCTTTCTTTTTTTGCTCTTTTAGGGATTTAGCCATAATGTCATCAATCTCATTAGGACTAAGATTGAAAATTGCTTCCATTTCTTGCTTAAAGATACTCTTGTCTAAAGCATCTTCAATTTTAACATATTCTTTGGAGGCTCTTCCTAATGCAGAATAACGACCCATGTCAGTGTTTAGGTCGTCTTTATAAGCAAGATAAGAAGGAAGCCATCTCGCTCGCGATTGAGCTTTTTCTTTGATCAATTTTTTTAATGCGTCATGACCGTTAGATTTGACGTATTCATCCGGATCCTTAAACGGGCTGAGAAGATGAGGAGGAAGAATAAATGCTTTGATTCCGTTTGCCTCTAAAATGTCCGAGGCTTTTTTAGCCTTTTCAATAGATCCAATCTCCCCTTTGCTATCCTTAGAATCATTGTCAAAAATAATGACGACACTTTCTATTTCATAAATCCTTAAACTTTCGAGGTGCTTAGAAGATAAGTCCCCTTGACCGGTTGCAACGATATTTTGAATTCCAAGGCTAGGGAGATAGGCAGCATCTGGAAGCCCTTCGACGAGAAGAAGCTGGCTTTCGCGTTTGCATTTATAAATGTTGAAGAGATCGTCTTTTTTGAGACCAGCTGTATAGCTCCATCTATAAAGCTTTCCATCGGAATCAGGAACACCTTCTTTAATGGTTGCTCTTTTTGCGAAGCCTAATATTTTTCCGAACTTGTCTCTATAAGGAAGTGCTGCTCTAAAAAGATCTCCGCCTGCGCCATTGAGTTTAATTTCGCTTATTTCGTGATGTCTTTCTGGAGGAAGCTGAGACCTTAGATGCTCTCTTATTTGCGCGTCCTTAGGCCAATACATCCATTCTGTCGTCAAAAGCTTTGCAGCATCATACCCCCTTACTTCAGTCAGATATTGAAATGCTTCTTTTCCTTCTTTCTTTGCGAGCATGGTTTTCCCATATTCGAAGACCAATTCATACAGGTTGGCGAGAGCGTAAGATTTTTTAGTCTCAGGAGCAACGGGGTTATGTTTATGCAACTCGTCTAGTAAATCACAACGAAAGGTTTCTGCTAGATATTTGCATGCATCCACATAGCCAAAGCCTTTTTCCCTTTGGACAAGTTCTATTACATCAAAGGATTCATTACAGCTAAAGCAATGAAATTGACTCCATCCAGAACCTAGCCTAAAGCATTGACCAGTTTTTGACTCATGCCCTGAAATGCATTTTCCAACCAAATAACCGCCAACGCGCTTGAGATTTAATTTATGATGGAGGTCTAGATGTTCAGCAACCTCCTCAATGCGTATAGAGGCCTTTAGTTTTTCTTTTACCAAATTGTCAATCATGCTCAGTCCCCGTCAGACTTCTCTCAAAGCCAACTATTTCTCTGTTTATTGTGTTTGTTGTTCTTCTTCCATTTTGATGAGCCACTGAATGGCTTCGCAGATCATTTCAGATTTTTCTGTTTTCCGTCCCTGCAGCATCCGATTTGCATAAAGATCATTGAAAGCTTTGTAAATGTCTTCAGTCAAATTAAAGGTCATTTTATAGGTTGGAATTTTTTGTGTTTGCTGTTTTGTAGTTGGAAATATGGTTGTTGGCCGGGTTGTTTGAGTTTCTTGTTTGACATCCGGATTAGTTTCCAACTTTCCATTTTGTTGGATTGTTGTGTGGCCAGCTTTATTGTTAAGCGATTGGCTTATTTCCTGGAAAGATGGACTTCCAGCTGGGTGGGAATCTGGCTTGTTTTCTAGTTGGTTTGCTGGCTGGATTGTTTGTTTGCTTTCTGGTTTCCCTTCTTTCTGGTTGTCCAGCTTCCCAACCGGTTGATTATCATACATTTCATCTATTGATAACTTAGCTTTTTTCTTAATTTCACTAATTCCTGACATATGCACCTAACCTTTCCATTAGTTCGTTTGTAAAATCATGGTAAGCCTTAGCGCTTGAACAATTAGGATCGAAATCGAAAATTGCTTTAGCTGCTTCTTGTGATTCCTTCAATTTCACGTTTTCAGGAATTCGTGTATTGAAGACTTTTTCTCCGAATAGATCATTAATGGCGTCGTATATTCTTTTGGAATGATTAGTAGACATTTTGAAGAAAGTGAATAAGACTCCTAGAATTTCAGCACGATGATTGACCAATTGACCGACTTTCTTATTTGTTCGGTTGATGGTATCCATGAAATTCTGCATTCCAGCTAGGTTGAAGTAGTCCAGCCCAACAGGCAATATAATATAATCGGCTGCCAATACAGCATTTGTAAGAAGAGTTCCAAACGTAGGGGAGGTATCAATGATTATATAATCATAGGTGAGATCGACTAGTTTTGAACGAAGAGCAAATTCTTTAGCTTGAATTTGAGCGAGTTTAACATCTGCTACAGCTAAAGAGACATCTGAAGGGAGAATGTGGAGGCCTTCTATATAAGTGTCTTGCACGATATCTTTGACTTCGCATTCTTCTTGGCAAAGCAATTCAGCAATCGTTTGACGATTCTCTGTTTTGATTCCTAGGCCTATTGTGGAGTTGCCTTGCGGGTCTAAGTCTATCAATAAGACTTTCTTGCCAGCATAAGCTAAACCAGCCGCAAGGTTGATGCTAGAGGTCGTTTTCCCGCATCCTCCTTTTTGATTGGAGATGGCTATTTTGAACATTGATTGAGTCCTTGGGTTAAATGAGTCCGTAAGCCACCAATCTAATCCAGTCGCCTATTTAAGTAAACAGTGAATTGATGATTTACTGGAATCAATGATACTGCTAAGATGAGGAACATCTCAATAATGGTTATAGCAAATCGATACAAGAAGAAGGTAGAAAATGGCTAAAAAACCTGTTAAAGAACTGCCTGAGAAGCCAAAAAGGGCTCGAATTACTTTAGAGTGTTCCCCTGAAACGAGAAAAGCGATCAGGATTATGGCTGCTCAGAACGACAAGAGCATGAATGATTTCATTCTTTCAATTGTACTAGAAAAAATGAATGTGAAGTAAATGTCCGGTGCCTAGTCGTTCTGATTAGGCTCGTTTCTCTTTTTTAAAACGAAAGAGAAACGCTGCTTCCCTTTATAAAAAATAAATTATTTATAACCAAAACTGGATGGCTTATTTTCTGGACACCCATCTGGTTGGATAGTAAGAATGGCGGGTGGTTGTCTGGCTTTATGGATGTCCAGATCTGTGGCTTGTTGGTAGTCTGGCTGGTTTAAAAGATTTCCAGATGGATGGTTGGGTTTCTGGTAATCCATTTACATGTTTAAATGGAATTCCATAAACCCAACCATATTAGTTTCATTGTATTATGTCTTGCGAATGATTTCAAATTCTTATTTTATTCTATTGAACTGAGGCTGCCGCGGATTTTTCTTTCATTTTTAAATCATAGCTTATGACTTTATTGTCTATTTGTTCCGGTGCTAGCCCGGACATTAAAGCATGTTCGTTTAAGCAAGCTTGATAATTGGGATCAGCGTTATTCTTTAAAGTGGCAAGTGTTTCTAGGTTAGCAGGGGGGATTGCAACATCTGTGTGAGAGTTAATGAATCCTTTTACAGCTTGCCAAGTGACTAATGTTCTATGGGGAACAATGGGTGTATAAAAAGGATCCATCCCTTCCACAGAAACTAAAACTTTAGTTGATTCGATGTGATGCAAAATGTTGGGTGATCCATCCGTGTGAACGATTTCTAACGATCCGTAGCATTTCGCATCGAAATCAAACGAGATCTGCTTGCCAGGGTAAATGCTTTTAAAAAATTCTTTGGCTTCATAGTAGTTCATTTTTTTTCTCCTAAATAAAATAGCCTGTTGAAAATTGGTAACCGCCATTGTTGGTAACACTGTCTTGAGTAGTAATTCCTGCTCCATAAGCATATGCACGATAAACTGTAGAGGCAATTTGCGCTTGAATATTCGATACGTAGAAAGTGCCTACATTTCTATAGGCACCTGCCACTATTTGGCCAACTCCTAATCCATCATTTCTGACAGTGAAGGGGAGTCCTCCGATATTCACAATGCCTGTTCCTGTGTTAGTTTGCGTAGATGAGTTATAAACTATGTGGCATACATTTCCCATTCTTTGATAATAGCCAAATTGGAAAAAATACACTCCAGAACCAGCTGTGGTTGCTCCAGTCAAAGTCGGAGTGAATGTGCCTTCTGAAAAAGTTGACAGAACGTTCGTTCCTGAATTAAAGGATATCCCAGAAAACCAAATATTTCCTGTGGATGGATCAGCCGTTAAAACAGTGGATCCAGAAGATGGGTCTATTGTTCCACTTGCTGCGTGAGTAATCTTTAATCGATTTGAATCACTAAAATCGACACCCATTGAATACGAACGTGTTGTCCCTATGGATAGTTGATACCAAACATCACTAGAAACTGTCGGTTGAGTGACTGTTGCTGAATTGATGATTTTAGCTTTATATAGCGTATTGTTATCAGAATTATTGATCGCCATGTGTTTACCTCAATAAAGCCCGTAAACTTCAAATTTAGGGCGGCTAGCTTTACCAGACATTTTCTTGGATGTCTGGGTGTCTGGATGTTTGGAATTCCAACTATCTGGATTCCTGGTTTCCCAACCATCAGATTATCAACGTTTACTTCACGTTGAAAGTCACAGGAAAACATATTTTAATCCGATTTTAAAAAAATTCATACACCCAAATTTCACCGCGAGCCCCATTTCCTGCAGCAGCTCCATTGCTGACACTATCAGTTCCTCCTCCGCCACCGCCTCCACCCCCACCAGGTGTTCCTCCCGTTCCTCCAGGAGCAGGCGCCGCTCCACCACCACCACCTGTTCCTGTACAAAATACGCCGCCAGAAGTAATAGATGTATTTGGAGTTCCGTTTCCGCCATTTTGAACAATATTAACAACCCCTCCAGACCCACCATTTGAGATGACAGATGGCGAAGCCGCCCATGTTCTTATATTTCCTCCGCGACCTCCATTAAAGCGAGTATTTCCCGTATTCAATCCTCCGCCACCTCCAGCACCCCCACCTCCTAGGCAAGAGCCTAATCCAGTAGCGTTAGGCGAGTCCTCACCATTATTCGCAGCCCCCACGGCTCCACTTCCTCCAGCTCCAGCAACTTGAACAGCATAAAAATTGCTGAGAACATATGGAGCACCTCCTCCAGATCCACCCCCTCCATTTAATCCTCCACCTCCGAATGAGCTGATACTTGGACTATAAGTGAAAATGTTTCCAAAAGAAGTGATTCCTGCAGCTGACCCATTATTTCCATTTGTACTATTTGTTGTTTGTGTTGAGCCTCCATTTCCACCAGCTCCAATAGTCACAGTTTGAGTGACTCCTAGCGAAGAGGCATCGCATTGATAAATGAACATACCAGAGCAACTACCACCGCCACCGCCACCGACGTTTGTTCCAGAAGCTCCTCTTCGTCCTCCACCGCCTCCGCCTCCACCACCCCAGCCAACAATCAAAGCAGAAGTCGTTCTAGAATCTTTAGTCCAAGATCCTGAAGCGGTGAATTTGGTTATTTTTGAACTTTTATTTATAGAATTATTGACTGCCATATCTAAACCTCAATGGATCCATATAATTAGAAATGTTCAACGATTATTATTTTACCAGCAGACCCTGTGCCACCTGCTCCTGAATTGGCTTGCGCGGATATTCCACCACCACCTCCGCCACCAGCACCTCCAGGATTACCTCCATTTCCACCAGTTCCTCCTGTCGCTCCAGCTTTCGCTCCTCCGCCACCACCGCCAGCCGAACCACCGCAAACCAGCCCTCCGCTAGTAACGGCAGTATTGCCATCTCCACCATTTATGGTACCTGTTTCTATGCCTGCGGTTCCACCAGCTATATAAGTTACGCCATTTGAATTATTAATTGCCCCGCCAGCTCCTCCAGATCTTGCAGTAACAGTATCGCCACCACCGCCGCCACCACCCCCTGTAGGTGAAAAAGTAATTACTGCTGCTGGGGCATCTCCTGCGGTATTTCTTCCAGAGCCACCTGGATTAGTTACAACAGAGGCAATAGCATATGAAGTGTTTAATCCTCCCCCGACACCATTGATGCCAGATGAAGTTGTGCCACCTTGACCAGCAGCTCCACCAACAGCTATCATGTTTCCAAATGTCGTATTACCTCCTGTAGTTCCATTATTACCGTTTGTTGCATTCACTGTTTGGGCTACCGCCCCACCAGCGCTAGCTCCTATTGTATAAGACTCTGTGGATCCAAAAAATGAAGAAGGGGCAGCAAAATATCCTGAGCCTCCTGAACCGCCGCCACCGCCTCCTGAAGATGAAGCACTAGTTCCTTTTCTTCCGGAAGCTCCACCACCACCGCCTCCCCATAAAAATACTTCTATCCACTGCGTACGAGCATCCTTTGTCCATGTGCCAGAACTAGAAGTATAGGTAGTGACTTTAATTGAACCGTTTATACTGTTATGTGTAACCACATGGATTCCTCCCTAATTAGAATGGCTCTAACTCTCCTTCTAAATTTATAGATAAAATACTTGCTCCTAACCGTGCTTTAGCCTCGTTATAAGCAGCTTCTCTCTCAGCTTTGCTAATATCATCCTCCGGTGGTTTCATAATAGAAAGAGGTCTTACATAATCTTGTAAGTCTTCCATCCAAATATCACCCATTCCAGCTTCATGGGTTTCTTTTACTGAGTAACCTGCTGGAGGCTGCCATTCAGTCACTCCATCCCACATAATGACGTTGGAAACCCGATTATTTTGATCTATGACTGCATATCTACTGCTCATAATTTCTCCTTAAAAATATTCAAAAACCCACAATTCACCGCGTCCGCCATCTCCACCTTTTCCAGAGTTAAATCCGTTAATTGAAACACCACCTCCTGCACCACCGCCTGATGGGGATCCACCAGATCCTCCTGCACCACCTACCGACCCAGAACTAGATCCACCACCACCTCCTCCAGTGCCTCCAATAATATAGTATGACGAACTAGCTGCGTTGTTTCCTGCACCACCACCGATGCCAGCCGCTCCCGCTGTTCCGCCTGCCAATAAAACAGATGAATTTATATGCAATATGTCCCCACCTTTTCCACCCCCAAATGTTGTATTTGTGTTGGTAGTGCCACCACCACTTCCACCACAAGTTCCGGCGTAAATCATAGTTTTATTTTGACCAGCAACACCTGCTGCTCCCACTCCCCCTAATTGGCCGTCATTTGCGATGGTCACAGGAGAACCATAAACGACAGATAATTTAGCCGTACCAGCAAATCCTTGACCGCCTGCTTGTCCACCAAATCCTCGACCCCCACCAAAGACCTGGAAAGAACCAATAGAAGTTGTTCCTCCATCTCCACCTGCATTTCCCTGTGTTGAATCAACCGTAATTGATGGTCCACCTGTACCACCTGCGCCAATAGTTACAGTTTCAACAGCTGCTAAACGAGAGGCTTCCATTGTCTGAATAATAAATGGCCCCCCAGCTCCGGAACCACCACCACTTTTTGAATTTGTCCCAGAAACACCTCTTGGACCACTTCCACCACCACCTCCGCCACCCCACCCAATCAAAGTAACTATTTTAGTGCGTGGATCTTTAGTCCAAGTTCCTGAAGATGTAAACTTGGTTAGTTTGCTGGTATTATTGATCGAATTTTGCGTTGCCATTCATTCTCATTAAGGAAGTTTTAATTAGACAACGGTTAAGTTTCCGACTGCGCTTAAAACTCTCCATGTATTATTAGCAACCACGCATAGACACTCTAAAGCATCTCCAGCGTCTGTCGAAGCTAGGCTTCCTCCAACTCCAGCAGTTGTTGCCACATTTCCAAATTTAACTGTTTGGGATGCATTTTGTGCCAATAACCAACCGCCTGCACCATTTCCGGCAATCCTGAAAACGGTTCCTTGTGCTGCTGTGGCTGGGAGAGTTAAAGTGCATAAAGAGGCATTATCTGCTATATAGCCGGTATTAACAGCGATTGCTTGAGAAGTGCCGGTTACATCTACCCATGAAGAAACGCCGCCACTGCCACCAGAGGAGGCAGCCCATTTAACACCTGAAGTCTGAGAAGAATCGGCTGTCAAAACAAAATTGTCTGTTCCAACTGTCAGAGGGGTGAATGTACCTGCTCCTGTGCCAACAAGGACAACTCCTTTCGCAGTGTAGTCAGCAAAGCCTATTAAGGTATCTGCTGCTCTGTTTGGAAATGTATAGGTGCCTGCTCCTGCAAATCCTTGTGTAAAGGTCATATCGCCTGAGCCATTAAATGTTGCGGTCCTTTTTGTAGTACCGCCGCCAAGACTAAATCCAACCGATAGATTAGAGATATCTAGGTTAACTGATGAATTTTGAGCCATTTTCTTGCCTCTTGTTAATTTTTAAACGAAACTCATATCGAGTTGTTTTCACCGTTCTGGTGATATTACAAATTGATTTCTGACAATATTTGAGTCTTTGAATATATGAGTTTCTGTCTAAATTTTTTGAGCTGTCAAAATAGGCTACCTTCGAAGTAAAAATTAACGCTGAGAAGTATAGAGCCCAATATTCCGTTCATTTTTTAGAGCTGATTTGTTTTAATTTTTGTTTTGGTTTGTTATTTATTTTTGGCGCTTCCAGGAGTTTGACTTCTTGGGCGATGTATTGCTGGCTTTGAGTAATCAATTGGCTCAGTGAGCTTTCAATAATAAGAAATTTATTTCTCATTTCTTCTATTGCTTGCTGAAGTGCAAATATGCGATTGACTTCGGTTTGTTGCTGGAGGAGTAATCTTTTAGGAGCGCAATCTTTAATGACTTTTGGTTGACCCTGCCCATTTTCTTGCCACCAGGACTCCAGATAATTGGGACAATCTTTTTCCGAAGAACATAGTTTTGCCTTTACGAAAGGACAATTTTCACCGCATGAAGTGCATTCCATTGAGTTACCTATTTAGTTAAGCTTGTTTTTGACATAAAATTCCTACGACTGCCAATGGCCTCCAAGTGGCTCCATGATTGTGGGGCTGAGAAGCTCCTATTGCATTTGAAGAACTATTCATCCCTTCTGTTGTTCCTTGTCTTGGTCGTTGATTTTTGGCTCCGTGGGCATAATGTGAACTTGTATTGCTTTGATCAGAACCAAAGAAATACTGGTGAGTATGGTTGGGGATTTGATTAATGGTTAGGCCGACACCAGGCTGCTGCCAAGTTCCTGCTACAGTATTACCTGCTGGTCCGTAAAGACCGCCTCGAAGAGCTAAAACGCAATCCCCCAAAAAGTTGATTGGCAGCCATCCATCTGGAGCAACGTTTTGATAAAACCAGCATAAGGTTCCTGCTGGAAAACCAACCTGATCAAATCTAATCTGATAGTTGCTTGTAGCGCGCCTTATCATAAAAAGATCGCTCGCTACAGCTGATCCATTAGGTAATGTTGGGAAGAGAGAAATATCAATCGTTCGAACTTTATCAATGGTCACTTGTTTATCGGTTAATCCCTGGCGAATGATCGTTGTATCCCCATCATCTGCAACCGAAGCGACTGGTAAACCTGGAATCTGTACTGACATAAATCTCCTTAAGGTGTTGGGTACGTTTTTGTCTGGCCCCAAACAAGAATATCTGTAGCTGTACCGCCATTAACGATTTGATTTCCTGCCAAAGTTCCTGCCCCAAGAGTCAATGTATTATTCGAAACGACTGTCAAAGTAGGTGCTAATCCTGGTTTTTTTGCTCCAACGGCAAAAATGTATCGAGTGGGGTTGGCTAAATCTACGGCGGTTAGAGTGATCAAAGTTCCGGCAGTTCCGTCATAAGGGAAAAGACCTACGCCGTTTCCATCGGTCAAAATAGCTAATTCCTCTTGCTGTTTTAAGAAGGCCAGCCAGCGATTTGTGTATCTTCCCAACCAATTGAACCAATTTCGAGGTGGAAATTCTAAACGAGCCCAACCTTCTAATTTTTTTTCAGTAGGCGGTTCAAGAACGTTGTTTTGCCCTGATATTGGATCTACAACATCATTTTCTGCCCATTCAGGTAAAATTGTAGGTTTAAGCACCATTGTTAACTCCTTAAGGTATTGGCGGCTGCGAGCCGTTAAACATGATGACTTCGGCTAATTGTCCAGCCCCTGTCGTATCAATTGGGGTTCCAAATTCGGCAAAGCCTCCTCCAAAAGTTGGATTTGTTACTCTGCCTGCTTGCACAGCTAGAAGATCGCCTGTATTAATTTCTAAATTTTCCAAATCAAATGGATTAGCTTCATTAGGTGCGACAAGAAGTAGATCTTCGACGGGGTCCCCGCTAAAAACAAAAGGAAGCGGAACATTGTAAGTTGCAGTAATGGGAGTGTATTGAACGCCTGCTGGACTGACAGATTGAATAGCAGTAACAAGTTGGTCGGGAGGATTTGGAAATACCAGACCATCAGTGGACATTTGAAAAGCTGCGGGATAATATTCATGGTAACGGATTTTATTCGCTTTTGTGAGGAATTTGAGAACGGTAATGACTTCTTCAGGCGTGCCATTTGCCTTATTTATAAAAATTTGAAACTTCAGTCTTTCTCTGTAATCTTCATCGGATTCATTTGGTAAACGCGCGAGACCAAGAATTTCACCAAGTCCATCCAACTGCGCTCCAATTGAGGTTTCCAAGGAGCGTTGAAATTTTAAGTCTTGATCGACATTGTCTATTTCTTGCATTGACTTGACAAAGGCGCGAATAAACCTTTGAAAACGGCTATATTCTCCATCAACGAGACTTTGCTGAAATTGACCTGCTAAAAGGGCAATGGCTCTTTGAACGTGATTGGCTATTCTAACCATGTCACCCCCTCAAACAGTAGGGTCAACCATTTTGTTGGCGTCAGCATAATGGTTGTTATCATACTGTCACCGTGATTCTTGTTAGATCAAAGACGGAGATTTCATTTTCTGCGATGACGATATCTGCTGTACCAAATAGGGGAGTATCCCCTGGTTCATTCGTGGATGCAATTTGCATCACGCCGCTAGCGATTCCGGGAACACTAAAAATTTGAGCAAGGACGCGTTGCAATAGAACGTCTATGCCTATGCCTAAAGTAGATCCATAGGTGTTAATGGCTGCTGCCACTAAGTCTTGACCATTTGGAGGAAATACTTCCTCAGCATATAGGGTTAAGGTAACCGTAACCCAAATGTAGATTGGAGTGGGGCGGCTAAAATTGATGACTTGGAATTCGCCTTGTGAGTCGGTGATGGTAAACGCAGTATTCCCGAATGTTTGGATACCTGCTGGTTTCGTGGTCCAGATTTTATTTGCGACGTCAGCATCAGTGCCTCCTTGTACGACAGCTTCAAAACTTTTTGGAACTCTTCCGCCTTTAATAACCGCCGTCGCTTGTGAAGCCCCTCCGCTGACGGTGAAATCATTGGGGATCATTGTTACTTCGATAGCGGTTGCCATATCCATAGTGATGGTTCTATTGGCTGTCCCTCCAACGCTTGCAGTAACAACTTCAGGCTGATTTTGAATCAAAGCAGCAATTACGCTCATGGTAGCCAAATGAGAAGTCGCAAAGGTGACGGTTGGCAAAGTCGTACCATTTAAAACGACGACTATGGTGTTGCCTGTGACCAAATCTTGATTTAATACGATCAAAATTGGTTCTTGAGTCAAGGTACTATTTTCGAAAACTAAAGCAGATATTACTCCAGGTACTTGCTGAAGCAATCTTGCTCTTATAGATTCAACTGTTCCAGCTCCCAAGAGTCGAAGCGAATTGTTTCGACGTATTCTTAATTCCGCATCCGTTTCAATGAAACGACCTGTCACTCCAGCTTTAAGATTATTTATTGATATCCAACCTGAAATAGGAGTGAGGATTTCGGTCAATGTATTGACAGGGGCAGCGATTGGACCAAAATCTTGGGATAGAAAAACAACAGGAGTAGATTGGGCAGTGATGCTTAAATTAGTTCCAACAGCGATGGAAAAGGGAACGTCTGACTCATCGGCATTGATGGTTATAGTTCCATCCATATTATCTATGGCCGTCACAGGTTGAACCCCAGCATTGACTACGGAAGCAAGGGCTGCTGTTAATGCGTTATTTGATGCTGGGATTTGATAAGTAATTGCATAAGTAGGTTGGCTTGCTCCGCCTGTGATCACGATTGAATTGACTATGGCATTGAATCCAACATTTGGAATGATGGTGATAATATTTGGATTTGTTGGTGTTGCAGAAAGAACGGCAGGGGAAGTGGAAATCTGCGCAGCTAATAGAGCCAAAGTCGTGTTGTTATTCGTAGTAAAAGGAACCGCTGCTAATTGAACTCCATTGATGGTGGCAACTATTGAATTTGAAGTAACAAAACTCCCTGTAAAAGTGACGATAGGCAGCGAATATGAAAAGGCTTGATTGTTGATTAGAGCCGTATAAATTTGAGCTGCCAAAGCGCTAACCTGAATAGTTGCGGATGCTGCCTGTGTTCTTGTAATAATCGTGTTTTGTTGAGCAAAGAAAACAGCTCCGGTATCGGGGATTCTAGCGAGGGCTCCTTGATTGATAAGAGTGCCATCTAATCCAGCGCAGACGCCTATAACTCTAGTTTGTTGAGCGGCAAGTCGAGTGATGCCATTTAATTGAACGACGTTATCGAGGCTGATCCCTTCCGCGAAGTTGGGATATTGGCTGAAATAAACATCCTCCATATTTTCCCAAAGATCGGCTAATACTTTTGAAAATACTCCGATTTGCTGGCCAAATATAGATTGCGGATCTAAGTTGATATCGCCAAATTCTGCGAGCAGCTGATTTTCTAAATCAGTTTGAATATCGACTAATCGTTTAGCTTTAAATCCCTGAGCGGTTAAACCAAATGTCATGTTAGTAATTCCTGCGTTATTGTGATCTGCCCTTGGACAGTGTCCACAGAGAAAGTCACGGAATAAATACGCCGTGTATCGTCAAAATTACTTGTGAAACTGAGAATTTGGTTTACACCTCGAGTAGAAAGAATCTCTTGCTTGAGAACGCTTTCCATTCGAATTTGATTGGGGGATTTGATGAAAAAATCTTGATAATAGGAAACGCCTGCAGTGATATCTAAGAACCATTCTCCCAAAATAAAGCGCAAGCGAATGGCTAGATTTTGAGCGATCTGGTCTTGATCCTCAACGAATTGCAAGTCAAAATCTTGTAAGAGTAAATCGCCAGTTGTTGTGTCTAGCGCTATATCTTTCATGAAGCCTCGTTAACTCAAAAACGTTTCCTAATACGTTTACAGATGGGTATTTGAGTTAATTAAGGCTATTGGATACTTGAGTAGTTTTTAAGGGATTGTACCCTTAAGAGCATCTATAGATGCTTTCAATGAGGCATATGTCGGCACAGTGCCTTGGAATATTGGGTTTCCAACTGCGGTTGTCACCGAGGTTGTCAAGATTCCTAGTATTTTACTGACAATATCGAGAACTTCTGTAGAGCTGTTCCCGATCGCCACTTTACCAGCAGTTTCAATTTGAATGTCACCACTTTCTTTGATTCTTATATTAGAGCTTTTATAAGTTAAAAGCACGTCCGAGTTGTTCTCAGCTAAAGAATTTTCTGTAAAAGGAAAAAGCCCCATGATCGCAACAGCATCGGATAGGTCGAATTTCCTTGGATCGTTGGGTGCTACATTGCCTCCTACTGATTTCCAAAGATCTGTACTCCTTTCAATAAACAAAAGCAAGCAGGTGTCGCCTTGAACAACTGGAAAAGTCAAACTAGCACCGCCTGCTTTTGGAAAAATTACTGGGACATTACTTAAAATAGGCAAATCCAATGTTGTCCCATCTAAATAACTCTTTTTCAAAGCCGGTTGGATTTCAGCTTTTTGCTTCGTATAGTCATAGGAAACGATGACTCCTGGCAAAGCGGTATGGACATCATAAAGCTGAAATTGAATTGCTTGTCTTAAAGCATCAGTGATCGTCGTCATTCTTCATCACCCTGTGCTATTGTTAAACAATCAAGGAGTCCATCCCGGACTTTAGACAAAGCCCAACCTAATTCTTCTAAGCCGTCATCGTTATTTAAATAATGATTTACAAACCGATCCCTTTTATATCGATCGCCCCAACCACAAAATTCAATATTTAGTAACTGGTCGAGCTTTTCTCTTATTCTTCCTAAATCTTCTAAACGTTCTGCTTTCATACTAAAATCACTTCCATTATTGATCGCCAATTTGGACCGAATAAATCTCCCTCATGCTTTATAGAAAATACCGCATAAGGTCCATTAAGTCCGATTCTTTCAGATTTGATATTGAGCCTATCACCAGGGAGAATATCAGGGCGAAGAGTGGTTTGAACGATATATCCAGTTCGCGGGCCATCCAGATATACAGCCGCTCTCTTATCTGTATAGCGCTGAGGAATTCCGATCATGCCAGTGTCGGCATTGATTTCTATGGCTGGTTTTGAAGTGGTTCCATATTGAGGGATGATTTGAAGCTTTCCATTTTGAACGCTCCATCTTAGACCGAGTCTTAAAACTGCTTTGTCTAGGGCATTTTTACCCATTCCAGCATATTCGAACCCTTGCTCATAAACAACATTGTCAGTAGCAGTAAACTCAGAAATAGATAGCCCAAGTTGATCGGCGATCGTTTGGACAACCTGACGGACTGGGACCTTTTCCTTGAAGCTAACGGTAATAGATTTCTGGTTAAGAATTTTTTCTCCGTCTCCGCAATCAAGTGTAGTGACGATTTCTGGCTGATCATAGGCATGGCTGACTTGGGTGGTATTACCAATGAAAAGCAATTGTTCGCCCGCGTCTTCTCGATACCCGGCGGATAAGATAACTTGGTCTCCATAATCTTTGATCCTGTTCCTATTTTCTTGACTGAGGTTCCAAATTTTTACAGATGCTGTATTGGTTGACCAGCTCAAATTCTTCTGAATAGAAAAGGAAATGCGAAGAGCTGAAAGCTTAATTGTTCCAATATAGCCATTGAAAGTATTGTTTCTCAATCCAACTTCTACGGATGCTATTCGATCAAATCTGGCCATTTAAGCGAACTCCCCGAGAGAATAATAGATGAGTTCAGTAACCTCGCCCATGTCTAGACGTTGAATTTTTCCTTCTCCTCCAATGATGTTTTGGCAAACGATATCTCCTGTGGGTTTGCCATCATTGACATATTGAGAGGTTAAGTTATAGTTAGCGACGACTTTTATCCCAAGGATGATGGGAACTAAATCGCGAGTTAGAATGTCCATGACCCAGTATTCATTCATTGCGTTCCATCTAAAAGATAAAACAAATGTTTGATTAGCCAATTCAATTTGTTCTTGCCATTGGGCGGGTTCTTTAAAAGGAATAATTTGCATTACACCACCCCTAAGATTAAATTTTTGCTGGATAATACGTTAGGGAGAATCGTGGGTTGCACAGAGATCAAGGATTGAACGCCTACATTAATCCCGCTTGAGGCCTGATCTTTTAGACTATTGACAGGATCATTTTGAATAAGGGGATAATTGGCGTTGGACGCCACAATGTCTCGAGGAATTTTGTTTTGCACTCCACCGAAAACATTTCCTTGATCAAGTTGCAATCTAACGCTTGTATCTATGATGAGCCTTTGTAATTCGATGGTAAAAGTTAAAGACTGCCCTGTCTTTATATCTCTGGGTACATCTAAAACAGTAATAGCCATGTTTTGATACACTTTTAAACCTGTGACCACGGTCACAGGCAACCTTGATTGATGAAGGGCGATGAGACGGTTAAATGCATCAATTGAGCGATTAAAAGGGGCAAAAATACTCAGTGGAGTATCTGAAACAAGGCCGACCAACACTAAAACGTCGGGTTCGTTGATAATATGATCCGATATGATTGTGCCATCTTCAATCGGATAGTTTGTTACGCGCGAAGAGAAGCGATGTTCTTCCCGAATGGTAACATCTAGATCGATTGACCCAACTTTTGGGCTAGGATATTTTTTTCCAAATAGCAGAGATAAAACCATTACTCCACCTGAGGATTGTTGTTATAGATTTCCCTAATCTTATCTATGAAAGCATTGTCAAAAGCTTCATCGAAAGACTGGCGAATAGCGATTTGCTGCTGATCAGTCGTTCCTGCAGGAATCTGCATATCGACTTTAGTATTGATATTGAAATTGGCTGGAAGCTTGCCTTGTTTTTGTTGTTCTACTAAGGCATTGAAAAAGAAAGCGTCTTCTTCGTCAACTTTCCTTTTAACCATATTAAGAGTTTCACCGCCGAATAATTTGGCAACTTCTTCGGTTATCGCATCCGCAATAAACGAAAATCCACCCTTAATTCCTTCTGTGGAAAAGACATCTGCAATCACTCCAAAGCCTTTAAAAGCATCTCCATTTAAAATCTGGGTGAATATTCCAAGCGCTTCAGTGATGGCAGGCAAGAGCTTAACTACGAAAACCTCTGTCAGTTGTGTCAGCTGATTTTTAAAAACCGCTAGATTTCGAGAATATTGGCTTAGACTTGGGATTCCATCTTTCAAGGCCTTAGCATATTCGGTATGTTTTTCTGTCAGCAATCCAATGCTATCGCCGGCTGCCTTGGCGAAATCTATATATTTTTGGGCGTCTTTTTCACCGAAGAAAGCGACAGCAACCTTTAATTTATCTCGATCATTGCTGAGAGTATTAATGTGCTTGAGGATGTCGATAAATAATTGATTGGCATTCTTCAATTCACCAGTGAAATTATCTCTAATTTCTATCCCTGTGTAATAAGCGATTTCTTGAAGCTGTCCCATTCCCCATTGAGCATCTTGAAGCATTTTATTCAAACCGGAAATGGCAGCATCAAAATTGCTTGGATCAATTCTAAATTCTTCGGCAGCCTTTCTTAACTTGATAAATTCTTCGAATGAAATGCCAATACTCTTAGCGAGATCATTGGCATCCAATGTGGCATTTGCAATGTCATTGAAAAAGTCTAGGGTTTTAGCAACGAATGCAGTTGCAGCTGTTGCTGCAATAGCAAATTTTGTTTTAAACCCTATGATTGTACGATTAAATTGCTCAACGCCTCTTTGATCGACTTGAAAGCCTAATCTAGTGACTAATTCTCTAACGACTGTCATTTCTTCGACCTTTCCTTTTAGATTCTTCCATCAGGTCGAGTCGCATATCCAGCAAGGCATTTGCCCTCAACAGATCATCTAGATTCCATGTGCGCTCGATTTCCTCTAAAGAGGCTATTCCTTCTAATACTAACCGCCAGAGAAGGAACTCATCTTTTAATTCCGTATGGAGGTTTTTCTCGTATCTGGCTGACGATTCTGCGGCATCGGTGTTGCTTCCTTGAATAGGCCTCCAATACCGCTCTCCCCAAAAAAAGAACCGAAATTGCAATCTACCACGAAGGCCAAGACCTGCATCAAAGTAGGTAGATCACCTGCAAATTCAACATCTATTACAGAATCGGTTAATTCCATTCCCTCTTTTCTGACTCCTTGGCATAGCTCAAGGACTAAACTTTCAAATGTTTTGTCATCCAATTGGGACATTAAAGATTCAATAGCTTTGACAGCTTCTCCTTTTGAAAAAGGAAGCCCAGCCATGCTTTGATCTTTGCCTCCAGGAAGGAATAATTGAGCCAAAGCAGGTCCAAAGATACGCAAAAGCTTTGCCTTCATTCTTAAAGCTCTTCTAGCGGGTAACTGAGTACAGGTATAAACCGATCCATTGATTTGTTTTTCTCGTGTTTCAATCATTAGACGTTTACTCCATTGCTACCAACGAAGACGTCCAGATCAACTAGATCAAGAACCCAATCGCGATTAGCTAAATCTTTACCGAATTCAGAAGATGGATATTTCTTCACCCAGCCAGTAGCACTGAAATAAAGGGAATTTCCGCTCAAGTCTTTGATTAAGATCGGGACAACTCCGGCATTGGTTAATTCATCAATGTTAGCGAAGCCTGAAAGTACGTCGTTACTTGGACTCGATTGCTTTAAGGTGAGCGTCATATTTCCAGAGCGATTGTTACTTTTGATACGCGTGCTTGTACCATCCGCGCCAGTAACCTTCGCCCATTGATCGTCATCTCTATCAACTGTTAAAAAAGTTCCATCAGCGAAGCCGCTCATAGGAATCCCGCCTACTGTAATAATGACCTGCTTAGGGTCATAAGTTCTTACTGACATAATTATCTCCTAAGTATTTAAACGGTGACTGTTCCAGTGATATTCACAGCATGGATAGCTCCAGCCAAAGTCGCCTGGAATTTGACGTTTTTCAAAATTCGATTAGTCTTATCGATTGTAGGAACGTCTGCAGCTTTTGGAACTGTCACAATCGGAGCCGGGTCACTGGCAATAAAATTATTGCTGATTCCCAATTGTAAAGCCCTTTTCACTTGAGCTTCAATCGCTGTGATCCCTGCATCTGTGTAAGGCACTTTAGGATTGTTAACCAAAACCGAGTAAACGAATTCTTGGATTCTTGAAGTTAACCAATCAATTCCTCGTACGATATCGATGAATTCCCCTTGGGCCATGGTTCCTTCTCGTGTGATTCCAACTCCTCCGATAAACTCATAAGTATTGGCTTTTTTATTTCTAGCATTCTGAGATTGAGTGCTGGTTAAATTGGAATAAGCAATTGAATTCAACCTTTTGAATTTCCAAGTTTCTGAACCAGGCTCTAAAGGAAGGACTCCGCCAAACCAAGCGCATTCGGGGAAATCGCTATTTGCATCTTGATGGTAGAGAACAAACGTTCTTACATAGCCAAATTGATTGCATTTAGCGGCTACAGAAGTCGCATCTACGCCCGCTGCTTGATTGATAATATTCGGATCTGACGAAGCTGTGCCAAAAATTTTCACTTGAGATTCTGTCCAGGCAGCGACTGCTAAGACGGTTGCCGAAGTTCTATCTGTCAAAGCCAAAGCATACCAAGTATCGTCTACAGCCTGAATAGCAGTTAAATCGGTGACCACTGGATCAGATGCTGAAAAAGGCTGAATAACCAAGCCAAATTCTTTGCTTAGGATTCCCTCGGAAACAGATAAAACAAAACCTGTGCCTGGAACATTGGCTGATAATTCAAAACTTCCGTTTAAATTATCAGTTGCACCAACCGGTACTTGAGTTTGTGTTGCAATGACTGCAACCAGGCCCGCTGCAATATCTTCATTACTTTGGACTTCATTGGGGCTTATGTATGTAAAAGGAACTCCATTGATCGTCACTACATAATTGGTATTGGGCTCAACTTGAGTAACTGTCACCACTGCTTGATCTGGATTTACAATGTCTGTGCTCACCGACAAGGTATAGGGAACGCCGGGAACATCAGCCACTAAATTAATAGTCCCGTCTGGCACGACTGGCTCGCTTGCTGTCACACCTAAGACTGCTGCATTAATGGCAGTAGTCAACGAATTGGCAATGGTTAAATTAGAAACTGGCTGTAATGGGTTTGTGATTGTAGCTGTAGGCTGGCTTGCTCCCAAAGTAACGACAAAACTATTGATAATCGCGTTTGTGTTTGGTTGACCTGCAACATCCAAAATTAAATTATTTCCGCTCAAAGTCGCTGAAGAGACAGCAGGATTGGCTTCTAAAGCAGCTACTACCAAACCCATTGTCGTGGCTTGATCGACGGAAAAAACAATAGGAGTAAGCGGCACACCATTTAAAGTGATGGCAATTGAATTACTGGCCACAAAGTTCCCGCTCATCACAACATGAGATTCTTGAGCGGTAGGAGCCGAAGGAATCGTGATCCCATTTGAATCAATCGTTACAGTATAATTGAATGGAGCCATTGCGGTTTCAACGAAAACACTCGCATTATTTACTGTTCTTCGCCCAATAGCTATTTGCTGCGGACTTAAAGCTTGGCTGAAAGCCTCTTGAGCAGCAATATATTCCAAATCTGTCGATTCAAAATCTGCGGCTACTCCTGAAAGACTCGTATAAAATCTGATACGGTCATCAAACCGCTTGTGAGTTCCTAAGATCATTAGAGTGCCAAATCCGGCCTCTGAGACTGTTTGGGTATCTCTCGTAATCTGGACATTTACGATATCGCTTAATGGCATAACTCCCCCTAAGGTATAGTGATTGTGCGGTCGTAGACCACAGTTCCACCTGCATCTTGATAAACTTCTTCTACTTCGATTGTTTCAACAAGTCCTAAGTTGTCTGTATAGTTTTGACCTATTCTAAAAAGGACATCCATTGCGCCTCTCTTTTCGAATCGGGAATCTAAAAGCTCCGTGAGGTCGTTAATTCCGAAATGATTCACGAAGACGATGCCGTTAGCTCTTAAGGTGTCCAATACAGTTTGCATTTGCAGGCTGCTTCTTAAATTCTCTAGGCGAGTAATGCAATCGCCGCCATAAGTTTGAATCTGCAAGGTGAATTCTCTATCGCCTACCATGTCAACTAACCCATTGACATCAGATTCTGGGGTATAGTCTTCGCCTATCTGGTTCAAGCTTGAGAGGAATAAAGTTATGTATGGCTGGGCTGGGCGCGGAGCATTTTCATTCAAGAAAATGACAGAAGCGCCACCGCTATTTGCCGTTGCCCAGCTATATAGATTTGTTTTTATCGTCTCAAAATTAAGCGGCATCTTCTACCCCATACAACACAAGAACTGAATGAAGCTCGAAGCCTTGCTGATAATAGGTGTCATATTTGACATCGAATAATTTCCATGCATTGGCTGTCAATTCATTGAGGAAGTCATTGAGCCTGTCTTCTAACGTCATAAAAGAAGTGTCTGAAATAATTTTTGCTTTCATGGTTTTTCAATTCCTTTTTATTGTCCTTCGAGCCTTAAGACTAAGTATTTATAATGGTTTACCAACCCCATTGCCGGTGCGTTTTGCCATGGAAAAACCTGAACCACTTCAAAAGTTTTCCCGAAGAAAAGAACAAGGTCTGGATTTACACTCGTGACCGTGTTAATGAGGGTCGAGGTAAAAAGCTTATAGCCTTCTGAATCTCTTCTTGCCTCTGGCAGCTCCTGCATTTCTTCACCCTTCATGGGCTGGATGCTGGAAGTTATTTGAGTATCTGTGTAAGCGCCATCAATCCAGCGCCCATTCGTATAACCTCCGCTTTGAAAGCGACGAAGTATTACTGGAGAGCGAAAGATTTCAAATGGCGATGTCATTTGAGCTCCACCTTATAGCGTACTGACTGCACCATCTGACCGAAGTCAATTAAAGGCTTGGAGCTTTTCTTAATAGCAATAGTCCTTGGAGAATTGGGAGGGGAAACAATTGCACGGATCTTTTGAACAATCAGTTTTGTCATTAGCTGTCCTATCAATCCTAAGGATTTTTCTGCTGTTCTTTTACCGTCCAAAATTTTAGTGTATTCGCCTTGTATCGCATTATTTATTAATGCCTTGTTCTCATCGAAGCTTGTAGACATAAAGGGTCTAGCTGGAATGGTATTCGTCCCGAATTCATTCCCTGCTGCTATTTGAGGAATCGAAAGGCCAGCAGCTTGCTTCCGCTGTCCTTTTACCTGTGTCTTTGTGGTGGTTCCCTGTTGAAAACCGACTTTGACGTAGGAGCCATCGAGCAAAGCAATTTGCCGTTGGATTTCATCAAATCCTAGATCCTTATCCTTGACAACAGCACGCATTGATCACCGCAAAATTTGGGGGTAAATTCGTTACAGTTGAACCGATGACGGTTCGTTTGATCAAATCTTTGTACAACCTGCCATATTGGGTGGCATTCAGGATGGAAGAATCGGGAGAGATTGCAAGCCC